>NZ_POTY01000004.1 GCF_003236315.1 Micromonospora craterilacus | reverse complement strand
GGCTGGGGGTGGTCGGTGCGGCGAGGGCCGCCGGGCCGGCGGCCAGGGCGAACACGGCACCGTACGCGCACGCCCGCCTGGGATGCCACCGGTACGTCCGTCGGCTCATGTCGGCTCAGTCCAGGGTGTAGAGGTAGGCGGCGATGTCCTGGGCATCGATGGCCGGGATGCCCAGGTTCGGCATGGCGGTGCCCGGCTCGACCGCCTGCGGATCCACGATCCAGCGCTGCAGGTTGTCGGCGTTGTTCACCAACTCCCCGGCGATGTAGGAGCGGGCACCGAACCGGGTCAGCGGCGGGCCGACCAGCCCGTCCGCCCGGTTGATGCCGGGGATGGTGTGGCAGGAGCCGCAGCCGTACTGGGCGATGAGGTCCGCCCCTCGGCCCGGCTGGCCGGCGCGGACCTCCGGCGGCGGGGGCGGTTGGGTGCTGGCGCAGCCCGCGACGGCGAGGAGCAGGCCCAGCCCCAGCCACCTCGGCAGCCTGCGTGTTCGGCGGTTCATCGCCCCACTCCCCCGGTTCGGGCCGGCAGGTGACCGTCCACCTCGGGCGAGGTCACCCGCTCCGGGCGTTGCCGCTGGAGGCCGACCAGCCAGCGCAGGAAAGCGGCCAGTGCGGCGACCAGCACCACCACGTCCATCGGCGCCCACATCAGCAGCCCGGCCAGCTGCTGGTCGGCGAGCGGATCGGCACCGAGCACCTCGGCCGGGTAGATGGGGCTCGGCGCGAAGGTGAGCACCGCGCCCAGCGCCGATGCCGGCAGCATCGTCCCGACGAGCAGCAGCATCCCGGTCGGGACCGGCAGCCGGTGCCGGGCCGCGCCGAGGACCGGCGCCCAGAGCAGCCAGGCCGCGCCGACGAAGCAGACGTGCTCGACGACGTGCAGCGCAGGGTGCCGTACGGCGGCCAGGTAGGGCCCGGGCAGGTGCCAGAACCAGAGCACCAGGGTCTGCGTACCGCCCGCGACAAGCGCGATGACCACCGGTCGGCGCAGCCATCGCACGGCCGCGGTGGCCCGGAGGCGGGCCAGCCACCGGCGTGGCGTGGCCGGGCAGGCCAGGGTCAGCGGCAGGCCGGCCGCCCCCGCGGCCAGCAGCGGCCCGGCCACGAGCAGCAGCAGCATGTGCTGGGTCATGTGGCCGGCGAAGCCCCGCGCGGCCAGGGCCGCCACCGGCCCGCTCTGGGTGGCCAGGGCGACGAGCAGGCCGGCGGTGAAGGCGACCACCCGCCAGCCCGGCAGGACGGTCCCCCGGCCACGGCGGGACCACAGTTCATGGACGCCCCGGCCGTAACCCGCGGCGAGCAGGGCCAGCCCGGCGGCGAGCAGCATGGTGATCAGCCCGGCCACGACGGACTCGGGCTCGTTGCCGCCGGCGGCGGCGCTCATCGCTGGCATGGCGGCAGCACGATCAGGGCGACTCCGCCCAGGACGATGATCGTCAGGAAGAGCAGGTTCAGCCAGATGCCCACCACGGCCAGCATCCGGCTGCGGCCCACCCGGCGCTCCGGCTCGACGCCCTGAGGGGTACGCGCGGTGCGCCGCCAGAGCAGCGCGGCGGCCAGCAGGGCACCCACGGTCGCCAGGGCGGGCAGTACCACGGCGAGTCCGATCGCGGTCCGCAACGGCAGGGCACCGACCCGCTCCGAGCCACCGGCGCAGGTCAGCTCGTCCACACTCCAGCCGGCGATGAGGTGGACGGCCCAGGCGATCGCGCCGCCGAGCACCGCGTACCAGAGCAGCAGCCCACCGGCGAGGCGGGCCCGGGGCCCGGGATGCGTGCTCACGACAGTCTCGGTGAGAGGTAGATGGTGAACAGGATGGCGGCCCACACCACGTCGACGAAGTGCCAGTAGATGGCGGCGTTACGGACCCGGTCGTGCCGGTGGGCGCCGAACGTGCCGCGGCGCAGCGAGGCGACGAGCAGCCAGCTGATCATCGTCAGTCCGACGAGGACGTGGAAGCCGTGGAAGCCGGTGATGACGTAGAACAGGGAGCCGTAGGCGTTGGTGGTGATGGTGAACTCGCGGAGCTTCTCGGCGTACTCGGTGGCCACCAGAATCAGGAAGGTCACACCGAGCACCAGGGTCACCGCCAGGCCGGTACGCAGCCGCCAGCGCTGGCCGCGGCGGATGCCGCGTTCCGCCCACACCACCGGCAGGCTGCTGGGCAGCAGCACCGCGGTCATCAGCAGCGGACGTGCCAGGGTCGGCGCGGTGAGCCCGTCCGGCGGCCACGGACCGCCGTGCTGGAACCGCAGATAGAAGTAGCTGCCGATCAGGCAGGCGAAGAGGGTCGCCTCGGTGGCGACGAACATCACCATGCCCCACCAGCCGGCCGACCGCCCGACGGGCTGCTCGGTGGTCAGCGCCTCGGTGCTGGTGGCCGCCGCGATGCCGCCCCGCGCGTTCATGCGGTCACCTCGCTCCGCTCGGCGCCGGCCTGAGCCTTCACCGCACCGCGTGGACGATTCGCTCGCTGCCGCTCGCTCATGCGCTCACCCCGAGTTCCTGGTCGGGCCGGCGGGGTGGCCACAGCCAGACGGCGATGGTCGAGGCCACCACGAGGGCGGCCCCGACGGCCACCGGGTACCAGGCGAAGAGCAACGCGGTGAAGAACACCAGCAGGGCCAGGGCGAGCAGCAGCGGTTGCAGGGACGCCTCGGGCATCTCCACCGTCCGTTCCCGCCGGCCGTCCAGTTCGCTGGTCACCAGTGTCTGCCGCCCGCGGGCCAGGATCCGGTCGTCGGTCGCGCCTTCGGTCATCGAGGTACGGCTGGCGTCGTCCCAGGTGGGGTGGAGGCTGTGCACCTGCGGCAGGACGGGGAAGTTGTACGGCTTCGGCGGGGAGTCGGTGGACCATTCCAGGCTGTCGCCGCCCCACGGGTCCGGTGGTGCCGGCCGTCCCCGCCGCACGGCGTGGATCACTCCGATCAGGACGAGCAGCAGCCCGATCGCGAGCAGATATGAACCGGCGGTGCTGACCAGGTTCCAGCCGCCCCAGCCGGGCTCGTCCGGGTAGGTGTAGACCCGCCTGGGCATGCCGAACAGGCCGTACAGGTGCATCGGGAAGAACGTCAGGTGCATGCCGGTGAAGAACAGCCAGAACGCCCAGCGGCCGAGCTTCTCGTGGTACATCCGGCCGGTGATCTTCGGGAGCCAGTAGTAGACGGCGGCGAGGATCGGGAACAGCGCCCCGCCGATGAGCACGTAGTGGAAGTGGGCCACCACGAAGTACGAGTCGGTGACCTGCTGGTCGAAGGCGGTCAACGCGAACATGGCGCCGGTGAAGCCGCCGAGCACGAAGGTCACGATGAAGCCGATCACGAACAGCAGCGGGACCTTGAGCACCAGCCGGCCCAGCAGCATGGTGGCCAGCCAGGCGAAGATCTGGATCCCGGACGGAATCGTGATGATCGTGCTGGCCGCGCTGAAGAAACCGTACGACAGTGGCGGTAGGCCGGTGGCGAACATGTGATGCACCCAGACCCCGAACGAGATGATCGCGATCGACGCCATGGCGAACACGACAAGCGCGTAGCCGACCACCCCGCGCCGGGTGAACGCGGGCAGCACCGCGGAGACGATGCCCAGTGCCGGCATCACGATGATGTAGACGTCCGGGTGGCCGAAGATCCAGAACAGGTGCTGCCACAGCAGCACGTTGCCGCCGTGCTCCGGGTCGAAGAAGTGGGTGCCGAACCGCCGGTCGAGGAAGAGCATCGCGTTGTCGACGTTCAGCGCGGGCAACGCGAAGATCACCATGAAGGCGGTGGCGACGATCGCCCAGACGAACAACGGCACCCGGTTCAGCGACATCCCCGGGGCGCGCAGTTTGAGCGAGGTGACGATGAAGTTGATCGACGCGGCGGTGGTGGCGATGCCCAGGAAGAGCAGGCCCAGGGTGTAGACGTCCATGTGCAGGCCGGGGGTGTTCCGTTCCTCGGTGAGCGGCACGTAGGCGAACCAGCCGCCGTTCGGGGCGGCCCCGAAGGGCAGGCTGGCCCACATGAACAGCCCGGCGAACAGGAAGACCCAGTAGCCGAAGGCGTTGAGTTTGGGGAAGGCCATGTCCCGCGAGCCGATCATCAGCGGGACCAGGAAGTTGCCGAAGCCGAAGAGCATCGGGGTGGCGAACAGGAAGATCATCGCCGTGCCGTGCATGGTGAAGAGCTGGTTGTACTCCTGCGGGGAGAGCAGTCGCGACTCGGGACGGGCCAGCTGGGTCCGCATCGCCAGCGCGCTCAGCCCGGCGAGGACGAAGAACAGCGCCGCGGTGACCAGGTAGCGCCGTCCGATCCGCTTGTGGTCGACTGTGCTGAACCACGAGCGCAGCGACGGGCGTTCGGCCCAGCGTTCCTCCAGTCGGGCCAGATCCTCCCGGCTGGCACCGGGCGTCGATGCGGCGGTCGTGGACACGGGTCTACCTCCCTTCGATCACTTCAGCGACTGCAGGTACGCGATGAGATCCGGCAACTGACCCGCGCCGACCTGCTGGGGAGGCATGTAGTTGCCCGGCTTGACGGTCTGCGAGTTGGCGATCCACCCGCCGAGGTGACCCCCGTCGTTCGGTACCGCGCCCGCGCCGATGCTCCAGCGGGATCCGACGTCGGAGAGGTCGGGGCCGATCCGGCCGTCGGCGCCGGTGCCCCGGATGGCGTGGCAGCCCGCGCAGCTGCCCTGGAGGAACGCCTGCTGACCGCGCCGCTGGGCGTCGGTCTGCGGCGGCCGGGCCGGCGTGCCGAGTCGGGCCAGCCAGGCGTCGAAGTCCGGCCGGGGCTCGGCGACGACCAGGAACGCCATGTGCGCGTGCTGGGTGCCGCAGTACTCGGCGCACTGGCCCCGGTAGCTGCCGGCCCGCTCGGCGTGCAGCCAGGTCTCGCGTGTCTCGCCGGCGATGAGGTCGGTCTTGGGCATGAGCTGCGGCACCCAGAAGCTGTGCAGCACGTCGGCGGTACGCAACCGGACCCGCACCTTCTCCCCCACCGGGATGTGCAGTTCGTTGGCGGTGGCCCCGTCGACGCCCTGCACCCGTACCTCCCACCACCACTTGTGACCGGTGACCTCGATGGTCGGCGCGTCCGGCCCGGGGCCGTCGCCGAGCGCCGCCAGGTCGCGCAGCCCGACCGCGTAGACCGCCACCAGGATCACCAGCGGGATCCCGGCGCCGGCCACGACCACGAAGCGCAGCGGCTGGCCGTGCCGCACGCGTACCCGCCGCTTCCGGCGGAACACCAGAGCCCAGGTCAGCAGCGCCATGACCTCGGCGAACACCGCGACCGAGATCCAGAACAGCAGCCACCACAGGTTGGCGACCCGGGCCGCGCCGGCGCCGGCCGGGTCCAGCGCCGACGGCGCGCCCCCGGCGCAGCCGGTGAGGGCCAGACCAGTGCCCAGCGCCACCACGGGCAGGCCGATCCACCGGCGCCACCCGCCGGATTTTCGCGTCGCAACCTGTGTCGTCTCCAGCGGTACCGACCCCCGTCAACCCGGGACCATATTCCCCTATTTGCTCGGATCCGCCGGCTGATTCCGTTTATTTCGGTTTAAGGTCTGGTGTCAGGAATCAGCGGGGCAAGCGCCGACGGCGCGGACAGGAAGACATGCGAACCTCCACCGTGGACCTGACCGCGGACACTCCCCGCGGCGCCGCCGCCCGGCGGACGGCCGGCTGGACCGCCGGCGGCCTCGCGGTGGGCGCCGCCGTCGCCGGCGCGCTCCTGGCCCCGGCCGACGCGGCCCAGGGCCAGGCCCAGCGCCTGATGTACCTGCACGTGCCCGCCGCCTGGGTGGCGTACCTGGCGTTCGCCGTGGTGCTGGCCGCCAGCGGCGCCTACCTGATCGGCGGCGACCTGCGGTGGGACCGGTTCGCCCGGGCGGCCGCCGAGATCGGCGTGGCGCTCACCGCGCTCACCATCACCACCGGGGCGATCTGGGGCCAGCTCGTCTGGGGCACCTGGTGGGCCTGGGATCCCCGGCTGGTCAGCACCGCGCTGCTGCTCCTGGCGTACGCCGGCTATCTGGCCCTGCGCCGGACGCTGGCCGAACGGGCCGGCGGACCCGACGGCGGCGACCGGCGGGTGGCCCGGCCGGCGGCGGTCGCCGGCATCACCGGCTTCCTGCTCGTCCCGGTGGTGCACTTCTCCGTCCTGTGGTGGCGCTCGCTGCACCAACAGGCCACCATCCTCGCGCCCGCCCGCCCGCCGATCGATTCGCGGATGGCCCTGGCGCTGCTGCTGGCCGTCGCCGCCGCCAGCGCCGCGGCGCTCTGCGTGCTGGCGCACCGGGTGATGCGGCTCGAACGCCGCCTCGGCGCGCTACCCGAACGACCCGCGCCGAGCCGCGCCGGGCGGGACCCGGCAGCGGACCAGCCGGCGCGGGTGCGATGATCCGCCGGCCCGGACGCCTCGCGCTGGTCGCCGTCTTCGTCGCCGCCGGCGGTCTCCTGGTCACCAGCGCGCTGAACGACACCCTCACCTACTACCGCACCCCCGGCGAGGTGGCCGCCGACCCGACCGTCGCGCGGGACCGGGTCCGCCTGGCCGGCGAGGTCGTCCCCGGCTCGCTGAGTCGCGACGGCGAGGTGACGGTGTTCCGACTGGCCGACGGCGGGCAGGAGGTCACCGTGCGGCAGCGCGGCATGCCGCCGGACACCTTCCGGGAGGGCGAGGAAGCGGTCGTCGAGGGCCGGCTGGGCACCGACGGGGTGTTCCACGCCGACCACGTGGTCCTCCGGCACGGCAACGAGTACGGGCCGTCCGCCGCCGCCCGCCCGGAGCCCACCGATGCTTGGTGACCTCGGCGCGGCGAGCCTCACCGCCGGCCTGGTCAGCGCGGTGCTCGCGGTGCTGCTCTGGCTGCGGGTGGCGCTGCTCGGCGCGGCGTCCCGCCCGGCCCGGCTGGCCTCCGCCGGCGCGCTGCTCGCCGCCGCCGCCGCGTGCGGGCTGCTCGAAGCGGCCCTGCTGGCCCACGACTTCAGCGTCCGGTTCGTCGCCGAGAACGGCGGCCGGCACGTACCCGTCTACTACACGATCACCAGTCTCTGGTCCGCCATGGACGGATCGCTGCTGCTCTGGCTGCTGATCCTCTGCGGGTTCGGGGCCCTGCTGGCGCGCCGCCGCGCACCCGACCGGCTGCGCGCGTACGCCATGGTGGTGGTCAGCGTGGTGACCACCCTGTTCTTCGCGCTGTCGGCCTTCGCCGCCGACCCGTTCCAGGCGGTCCACCCGGTGCCGCTGGACGGCCCGGGCCCGAATCCGCTGCTCCAGCAGCACCCCGCCATGGGGGTGCACCCGCCCCTGCTGTACGCCGGCTACCTCGGCATGGTGGTCCCGTTCGCGCTGGCGCTGGCCGCCCCGCTGGCCGGACGGGCCGGACGGGACTGGGTCCGGGTGGCCCGCCCGTGGGCCCTGGCGGCCTGGGCCACCCTGACCGCGGGGGTCGCCGTGGGCGCCTGGTGGTCGTACGCCGTCCTCGGCTGGGGTGGCTACTGGGCCTGGGACCCGGTGGAGAACGCCTCCCTGCTGCCGTGGCTGACCGCGACCGCCTTCCTCCACACCAGCCTGGACGGTGGCCGCAGCCGGGAGCGGTGGAACACCACCCTGGCCTGCGGCAGCTTCCTGCTGGTGCTGCTCGGCACCTTCCTCACCCGATCCGGCGCCGTGGCGAGCGTGCACGCCTTCACCGAGTCGCCGTTGGGGCCGCTCCTGCTCGGATTCGTGCTGCTGGCGGTCCTGGCGGCCACCGTGCTCACCGGACGGAACCGGCCGGCGGCCCCCGGAGCCGGCCGGGCACCGCTGCTGTCCCGGCGCACCGCGGTCCTGGTCAACGCCGTCCTGCTGGTCACCGTGGCGGCCGTCGTGCTGATCGGCACCGTGCTGCCGCTGCTGACCGAACCGCTCACCGGGGCCCGGAGCAGCGTGGGACCGGGCTACTACCAGCGCACCGCCGTACCGCTGGCCGTGGTGTTGCTGCTGCTGGCCGGCGTCACACCGGCGCTGTGGGTACGCGACCGGGCCACCGCACTGCGCCGCCTCGCCCTGCCCGGCATCGTGGGGCTGGCGACGGTGGCGGCGATCGGCCTGCTCAGCCGGCCGGGGCCGGCGGTGCTCACCGCGTTCGGTGCCGCCGCCTTCGTCCTCACCGGCCTGCTCACCGAGGTCACCGCGCGGCGCCGGCGGCCCGGCCGGGCCTGGGCGGCGGCGCTGGCGCACGCCGGCCTCGCCCTGGTCGCGGTCGGCGTCGCCGGGTCCGCCGCGTACGGGCAGGCCGACGAGCGGACCGTGCGGGTCGGCGAGACGCTGCGGGTGGCCGACGTGTCGGTCCGGCTGGTGTCGGTGCACCGCAGCCTCGACGAGGGTCGGATGGTGGTCCGGGCCACGACCGAGCTGTCGGGGAACGGCACCACCCGGACAGCCACCCCGGCCCTGCGCTACGACCCGGCGCGGGACACCGCCGTCACCGTGCCGGCGATCAGCAGCGGGCCACGCCGGGACACCTACCTCACCCTCATCGCCGTGGCCGAGGACGGCGGCAGCGCGACGCTGCGACTCGCGGTCAACCCACTGGTCGGTCTCATCTGGCTCGGGGGCGCCCTGATCACCGTCGGCGGCCTGACCGCCCTGGCCGTCACCGCGCGATCACGGCGTCCACGGCGGTCTGAGCCGGCCGACCGGCGCGAACCGGCGGGAGTGCCGGCGTGAACGAGCGCACCACTGGGCACCGCAGCAGGACGCCGCGCGCCGTCGGTCAGCCGAGCGAGGCGGCGACGCGCGGCGCGGGCCACCGCCGGTGGCGTCGGGTGTGGTTCGCCCCCGCCGCCGTGCTGCTGCTGGCGGTCGGCCTGGGGTACGCACTGTCGCCCCCAGCGCCACCCGGGAAGGCCGAGCAGCGACCGCCGGTCGCCGCGCCCGCCCTCACCGGCACCACCCTCGCCGGCGACCGGTTCGACATCGCCGACGCACGGGGACAGGTGGTGCTGGTCAACGTCTTCGCCTCCTGGTGCGGGCCGTGCCGCGCCGAGTTGCCGCTGCTGGTCGAGGCGGACCGCCGCTGGTCGCCGGAGGGGCTGCGGGTGGTCGGGCTCAACCTGCGCGACGGCACGGAAGCGGTACGCGCGCTGCTCGACGAGACCGGCGCCGGCAAACTCACCGTGCTACCGGACCGCGACGGCACCCGGGCGATCGAGTGGGGCGTGCGGGGCGTACCGGAGACCTTCCTGGTGGACCGGGACGGGCGGATCGTCGCGCACCAGCCGGGGGTGGTGACCCAGCAGTGGCTGGCGGACCGGGTGGTCCCGCTGCTCGGAGCGACGTGAACGGCCGCCGCCGGCTGGTCACGCTGACCGCTGCGGTGCTGCTGGCCCTGTCCGTCGCCGGGCTGGCCCGGTCCGTCGCCCCCGGGCCACCGTCCGACCCGACGCAGGCGGTCGCCACCGAGCTGCGCTGCCCGGCGTGCCAGGGTGAGTCGGTCGCCGACTCCAGCTCACCGATCGCCGTCTCGATGCGGCAGGTGATCACCGACCAGCTGGCCGAGGGCCGCAGCCCGGCGGAGATCCGCCGCTGGTTCGTCCAGCGCTACGGCGACGAGGTGCTGGCCCAACCGCCGCTGCGCGGCACGGCGCTGCTGCTCTGGGTGGTACCCGCGGTGGTCCTGCTGGGGGTCGGCGCTGCGGCGCTGCGGACCCTGCGCCCACGGCACCGGCCGGTGCAGCGGCGACCCAGCACCACCGACGCGGCACCCCCCGGCGGGCGGAGCGCGCGTCGGGCCTGGTGGTGGGCGGCGGGTGGGCTTGTCGCCCTGGTGTCGACGGTGGCCGTGGCGGCCGGGCAGTTGGCGCGACCGGTCGCCGACGCGCCCGCCGCCGACCCGGCGGTGGTCGCCGTGCAACTGGCCCACGACCTGGAGGGCCAGCAACGGTACGCGGCCGCGGCCGAGATGTACCGGGAAGCGCTGCGGGACCGGCCCGACGACGCGATCCGGTTACGCCTCGCCTTCGCCCTGCTGCGGGCCGGCGACGCCGCCGCCGCGGAGCGGACCGCGCGGGAGGTCCTCGACCACGTTCCTGACTCGCCGGACGGCCTGCTGGTGGCCGGGCTGGCCCAGCGGCTCACCCGCCCCGAGGAGGCACCGGCGACGCTGCGCCGCTTCCTGTCGGTGGCGCCCGGTCACCCCGCCGGGCCCGAGGTCAGCCGACTGCTCGGGTCGTGACCACTACCGGCTGGCTCGGAACGCTGTTGATGTTCCGCCGTGGCCCGCTCCCCGCCGGGCTCCGAGCTGTGCGGCGCCGAGGATGCCCGCCGCCGTCAGCCGGAGGCGCGGCGACGCCGGAGGAGAACGGCGATCGACACCGCCGCGCAGGCCGCCACGACGGCGAGCCGCGTGATGTCGACGGCGGGTACGAAGCGCGCGTTCCCCCGGGAGATGACGTACGCGCCGACCGGCCTGCCCATCGTGCCGTAGCCGCCACCCAGGCCGAACGCCGTACCGGCGGGCTCCGGTCCGGAGCCGCCCCCACCGCCGCCACCGTTACTCAACGCGGCGACGGGGAGGACGACGACGCCGTCATGGGTGACGGGTTCCCCGAACACCTGCCCTGGCGTCGGGTGGTCGATGAGCCGGTGCAGGAGCCGGGACTGTTCGTCGTCATCGGGCATGGTGGTCACAGGTCTCCGTTCGCGCGGGCCGACAGTTCCGTACTGACTTCATCATGGACCGTCTGCCTCCGTCCGTCCCGCCTGATTCCGCGGCGGTTTCGGATGAGCAACCCCGACCCCGGGCACATGATCGGGTACTACCGTGAGGTCACCGATCGTTGAACCGGTACCAACCCGGAAAGCAAGCGTAGGAGGACCGGTGGCGGACTATCCCAAGGCGATCACCCAGGTCGACCACATCGAGCCGGTGCCACGCCGGATCCGCGCCTTCCTCGCCGGCGAGCGGGTGCTGGACACCACGCGGGCGCGGTACGTCTGGGAGTGGCCGTTCTACCCCCAGTACTACGTCCCGGTCGAGGACGTGCACGGCGACTTCCTGGTCGACGAGGAGAAGACGGAGCAGTCGCGGCGCGGCACCGCCCGGCTGCACGGGCTGCGGGTGGGCGAGACCTCCCGGGCCACCTGTGCCCGCCGGTACGGCGACGACACACTGGCGGGGCTGGCCGACACGATCCGGTTCGACTGGGCCGCGATGGACGCCTGGTTCGAGGAGGACGAGCAGGTCTTCGTCCACCCACGCAACCCGTACGCCCGGGTGGACGCGCTACGGTCGACCCGCCGGGTACGCGTGGAGCTGGACGGGACGGTGCTGGCCGACTCGGCCGCACCGGTGCTGGTCTTCGAGACCGGGCTGCCGACCCGCTACTACCTGAACCGGACCGACGTGGACTTCCGTCACCTCGTCCCGTCGGCGACCACGACCTCCTGCCCGTACAAGGGCCGGACCAGCGACTACTGGTCGATCCGCGTCAACGGCACGGTCCACGCGGACCTGGCCTGGTCGTACGTCTTCCCCACCGGGACGCTGCTGCCGATCGCCGGGTTGATCGCCTTCTACAACGAGAAGGTCGACCTGATCGTCGACGGTGAGCGCCTACCTCGACCGAAGACGCACTTCTCCTGAGCGGCGCCACGTCGCCGCTACCGCAGAACGGCCGTGGCCGGCACGGGAGAACCCGTGCCGGCCACGTCATCGGTGCCGGTTCAGCTCGCGTACGCCTCCAACTCCCAGAGCGAGTGGCCCCACGCCGTACCCCGGGCGGTGCCGTAGATCCGCAGGTAGCGGCCGTTGGCGCCGAGCCCGGTGTGCTCGTCGACGCCGCCGTCGGCGCCGGTCACCGTCCGCACGGTCGTCCAGGTGGTGCCGTCGTTCGAGGTCTGGATGAGGTACGAGCTGCTGTAGGCCGCCTCCCAGGTCAGCTTGACCCGGCCGATCGCGGTCGGGCTGCCGAGGTCCACCCGGATCCACTGCGGATCCGAGAACTCGCTGGACCAGCGGGTGGTGAGGCTGCCGTCCACCGCCTGGGCGCCGGCCATGCCGACCCCCTCGACGCTGGACGTCAGCGTCGGCTTGTTCAACAGCAGGTTGCCGCCCGGCGGGCCGGTCGGACCGCCGGTGCCGCCGTACACCTCGAACTCGAACAGCGAGTAGCCCCAGCCGGTGCCCCGGGCGGTGCCGGTGAGCCGGACGTAGCGGCCGGTGCCGGTCAGGCCGGTCAGGTCGTCCACGCCGCCGTCGCCGCCGGTCACCGTCCGGATCGTGGTGAAGTTGACCCCGTCCGGTGAGGTCTGGATCTGGTACCCGGTGCCGTATGCCGCCTCCCAGGTCAGCTTGATCCGGTTGATGGCGTACGTGGCGCCCAGGTCCACGTCGATCCACTGCGGGTCACTGAACGCGCTGCTCCAGCGGGTGCTGAGCACGCCGTCGAACGCGTTGGCGGCGACGAAGGCACCCTCGACGCTGGAGGCACGGGCCGGTTTGCCCCGCGCCAGGTTGGTGCCCGGCTCGGGGTCGGGATCGGGCCCCGGACCGCCGGGGCTGGTGGAGAGGGTGAACTCGTCGAGGTCGTACATTCCGCCGCCGCCCTTGAAGACGAGGAACAGGGTGCGGGTGCCGGTCGGGGCGGTGACCGCGCCGGTGACCGTGGCGAAGGTGGCGTACCCGCCGGTGGGTACCACGGTGGCCGAGCCGACCAGCGGACCGGTGGGCGAGTCCACCCGCAGTTCCAGCGTGCCGCCGGCCCCGGCCGGAGCGCCCACCCGGGCGCTGAACGACTGGATGCCGGTCAGGTTGTACGGATGGAACGAGATCCAGTCGTTGTTGTCGATGTAGCCGACGGCCGCACCGCCGTGCGCGCTGCCCGGCGTGGTGACCTGGATGCCGGAGGAGTCGCCGAAGTGCTCGGCCTGGCGGGTACGGGGTTGCAGCACCGCCTGGGCGTGCGTGGTCAACGGCGGTTGGCCGCCCCCGCCCAGGTCGGTGTAGGACGCGTCGATGATGCCGAAGATGTTCGCCGCGGTGTCGTGCTCGCCGTCGGCCGAGGTCTGGATGACCCCGGTGCAGCCCTGCGTGCTGCTGATCTGGTGGCCGTGCGAGTCGTGGCCGAGGACGTAGCTGACCTTCACCCGGGCGCAGTCGATCGTGCCGTCCTGGGCGTCGGTGACGGTGACGGTGAACGGCACGGCGTCGCCGAAGTTGAACGTCCGCCCGTTCGCCGGGGCGGTCACGGTGACCACCGGGGCGCTGTTGCCGACCGTGATGACGGTGCTCGCGGTCGCGGTCTTGCCGGTGCTGTCCCGCACGGTCAGGGTGGGATTGCGTACCCCGTTGGTGGTGTAGGTGTGGCTGGGGTTCGGCGCCGTCGAGTCGGTGGTGCCGTTGTTGTCGAAGTCCCAGGCGTAGGTGATCGGGTCACCGTCCGGGTCGAGCGTGCCGGCCGAGGAGAACTGCACGGTCAGCGGTGCGATGCCGCTGGTGGGGGTGGCCGAGACCACCGCGATCGGCGCCCGGCCGTCGCGGGCGTACTCGATGCGGTACAGCGCCGAGTTGGCGTCGCCGTTGAACCAGCCGGTGCCGTAGTCGAGCACGTAGAGGGCGCCGTCCGGACCGAACTCCATGTCCATGACCTGCGTGCCGGTCCACGGGAACGGGTTGATCTTGAATGGTTGGCCGGCCGAGTCGAGCTTGATGTTCTTGATCCAGCGGCGGCCGAACTCGCCGGCGAAGTAGGTCCCGTCGAAGTACTTCGGGAATGCCACGGCGGAGGTGTTGTTCGGGTCGTAGCGGTAGACCGGGCCGCCCATCGGGGACAGTCCGCCTCCCGTGAACTCTGGTGGGGAGCCGGATCCGCCGTACGGCAGCCAGGCGGGGATGGCCGGCGGCAGCTGGGTGATGCCGGTGTTGTTGGGCGAGTTGTTCACCGGTCCGCCCGCACAGTCGAACTTCGGTCCGGACGGCCCGGACGGGAAGGTGTAGTCGTTGTAGGCGTCGTTGCGGGCGGTGCAGTACGGCCAGCCGTAGAAGCCGGGCCGGTCGATGCGGGCGAACTCCACGTTGCCCGCCGGCCCCCGGTTCGGGTCGGCGGTGCCCGCGTCCGGGCCGTAGTCACCGAGGTAGACGATGCCGGTGGCCCGGTCCACGCTCATCCGGAACGGGTTGCGGAAGCCCATCGCGTAGATCTCCGGGCGGGTCCGCGCGGTGCCCGGGGCGAACATGTTGCCGGCCGGGATGGTGTAGCCGCCGGCCGTGCTCGGCCTGATCCGGAGCACCTTGCCGCGCAGGTCGTTGCTGTTGGCCGAGGTGCGCTGGGCGTCGAAGGCCGGGTTGCGGCCGGGCCGCTCGTCGATCGGCGTGAACCCGGCGGAGTCGAACGGGTTGGTGTCGTCCCCGGTGGACAGGTACAGGTTGCCGGCCGCGTCGAAGTCGAGGTCACCGCCGACGTGGCAGCACATGCCCCGATCGGTGGGCACGTCCAGGACCAGCGTCTCGCTGGCCAGGTTGATGGTGTGGTCCGCGTTGACGGTGAACCGGGACAGCCGGTTGACGCCCTGCCAGCGGGCGAAGTCCGCCGGGGTGCCGGTGGCCGGCGCGCCGCCACCGGGAGTGTCCAGCGGTGGCGCGTAGAACACGTACACCCAGCGGTTGGTGGCGAAGTTCGGATCGACCTTGATCCCCTGTAGGCCCTCCTCGTCGCCGGTGTAGACCGGCAGGGTGGCGGCGACCTTGGTGTTGCCGGCCGCGTCGGTGTACCGGATGACGCCGTTGCGCGCGGTGTGCAGCACACCCCGGTTCGGCAGCACGGTGAGGCTCATCGGTTCGCCGGTCTCGGCGACGCCCTTGGCCAGCTCCACCTGCTGGAAGTTGGTGTCGACCGTCCCGCCGCACTCGGTGGCGACCGCGCCGGCCGCGCCGAGGATGCCGCCGAGCAGGTGCTGGCGGAAGTTCGGCTCGGCGTACGACGCGTCGGTGTGGCCGAGGCCGGTGTACCAGGCCCGGCCCCCGGAGTAGTTGTGGCACCAGGAGATCGGGTGGTCGTACCCCATGCTCCCGCCGCTGTAGGTGCTCTCGTCCAGGGTGGCCAGCACGTGCACCTTGCCCCGTGGGTTGGTGCGGTAGTTGTACCACTCGTCCAACCGGGTCCATCGCTGCGGCAGCGTCGCGGTGGAGGGGTGCACCTGGTCGGCGACCTTGATGGTGGCGGTCTGGTCGGCCGGGTGCGAGGCGAAGTACGCCCCGACCAGCCCGCCGTACCAGGGCCACTCGTACTCGGTGTCGGCGGCGGCGTGCACGCCCACGTACCCTCCGCCGCCCCGGATGTAGCGCTCAAACGCGGCCTGCTGGGTGGCGTTGAGTACGTCGCCGGTGGTGGACAGCCAGATCACCGCGGCGAACCGGGCCAGGTTGGCGTCGGTGAACTGGGCCGAGTCCTCGGTGG
Organism: Micromonospora craterilacus; assembly: GCF_003236315.1. Lineage (GTDB taxonomy): Bacteria > Actinomycetota > Actinomycetes > Mycobacteriales > Micromonosporaceae > Micromonospora > Micromonospora craterilacus. The sequence continues at coordinate 75,010 of NZ_POTY01000004.1, read as the reverse complement.
TCTCGACGGTGAACCCGTTGGCGGCGCCGAGCTGCTGGATGGCGGCGATGCCGGGGCCGATGGAGCCGTGCCGGAAGCCGGCCGTCTTGCTGAACACCAGCACGTTGAACGGTGCGGCGCTGGCCGCGGGTGACGCGGCCACCATGCCGCCGGCCACGAGGACCGCGCTCAGCACGGCGCCGAGCCACGATCTCAGGGATCTGCGCACGGTAGGTCCTTTCCACGGTGTGGTGGGAGCGTGCGCCGATCACGCCTGTGCAGGAGGTGGTGGTGCCGTGGATGGTTGCGTCTCGCCCAACGCGCCGTCGCCGCCGCGAGCCATGAGACATCCAAGTGCATCGTTGCGCCTGGGTTACCGGCCCGTCAAGGGTTCTCCCGACATCCGAGAGAGCGCTCTCCCGTGCCGGGACAGGGACATGGCGAACGATCGGCGCAGTCGCGGAGCGACTGCGCCGATCGTGTTTCGCGCTGAACTCAGCCCTGGCGGCTCTTCCACTGCGGGTTGGCGCGGTTCACCACGACCACCCGGCCGCGCCGGCGAACCACCACCGAACCCGGCTTCTGCTTCAGTGACCGCAGCGAGGTACGTACCTTCATGTCTGTATCTCCTCGGCTCGGGTCCTGCCTCGTGCCGTACACAGGAGGAAACGCCGAACCGGGCGGTGGGATTCCTAAGGCGAGGTCGAGGCGGGCTGGCGGCAGCACGACCGAGCGGGGATGATCGCGCCCCGGGCGGATGTAGCCCAGCTCCCCGTGCAGATCGTTGATGTCGATCAGATAGTCGAAGTTGGCCAGCCGCAGCTTCATCATCGGCAGCGGGCTGTGCCCGCCGGCGACCAGTCGCGCCGTGCTGCCCAGCCGCTCCAACAGGCCGATGGCCTCGTCCACAGTGGTGGCCTGCCCCCACCTACTGCGAGAAGGAGGCGACTGCCTTCCTTTTGATCGTGCAGGTATACGCGTATGCATGGACATGGGCGGACCGCCGGGTCGCGGTACGCCCATGTCCATTGTGGTGCATTGCCGAGTGTCAGGGACGAGGTTGGCTGGTCAGCAGGTGCCGAGCATGGTGTTGAGGGCCGACTTCTCGGCGCTGTCCACGGTGAGGCCGTAGTACCACTTCACCTGGATCCAGGCCCGGGCGTAGGTGCAGTGGAACGCGGCGCGCGGGGGCTTCCAGGCGGCCGGGTCCTTGTCGCCCTTGGACGAGTTGATGCTGCCGGTGACCGCCCACAGTTCGGGGCCGCCGAGGTCGTTGGCGTAGGTCTGGCGTCGCGCGGTGGTCCAGGCCCAGGCCCCGGACCGCCAGGCTTCGGCGAGCGGGACCACGTGGTCGATGCTGATCTCGGAGGGGTTGGTGCGGGTCACGCCGTCATACGGGCTGTACCAGGACCCGGAGGTCGGGTAGCAGCTGGCGTCGACGACGACGTTGGTGCCGTCGCGCTTGAGGACCTGTTCCCGGGTGTTGCAGGTGCCGGTGATGGTGATCCAGTGCGGGAACAGGTCACGGTTGTAGCTGGACTGGTGGGATTCGGCCGCGACGGTCAGCGAGTTGAGCCGGCTCAGCGCCGTGCTGTACGCGGGGATGTTGGGTGGGGTGGCGTGGGCCGGTGTCGGGACCACGAGGACGGAAAGGACGAGGGCGACCACCGTGACGAGGGAGGCCTTGCCTGCGCGAGCCAACTCGACGACTCCTGACTGTCGCCTGCCACGGCGGGTGGGGGAAGCCCGACTGAGGACATGGCAGGGACAGGCAGATTGTCGCAGACATTGCGATCAATGGATCCGTCGCGGCGGGAAGACGCCGTGAACGCCACGTTAAGACCGCTGGCGAGGCGGCTACCTATGCGCTGGGGCCGGCCGCTCAGTGACCTCCCACCGGTCGCCGTGACCCGTGGCGATCGCGATCGCCTCGATCACCCGCCGGGCCGCCGCCGGATCATCGACGAAGCTGACGGCGGCTTCGAGGCCGACCGGCGGCCCACCGGCGAGGCTCGCGGCCACGGCGATCATCTGCCGGTCACGGTCCGGCACGTCGGCGGCCGCCGCGAAGCCGACCACTGCCGCCCAATCGGTGACCTGCCCCATCTCCACGGTGCCATCCGCGCCCCACACCAGACTGAAGCGCTCCACGAAGTCAGCGAAGCCCGGCTGGTCCGGAACCGTGGTGAAGGTCAGCAGATGCACGGCGGCGCGCTGGCCGAGCGTGGTGCCGGTGGCGATGTGAGTCTCCAGGAGGCCCCGAATCCCGTCACCGGTGGACCTGGAGTCGAAGCCCGGCCGGGGACTCCGATGCAGCGGCGGCGCCGTGTCGGGGTCGGCCAGCAACTCCGCCACCCGCAGGCACTCCGCACACGGCGGCAACGCGGCGATGTCGACCCACTCGCCAGTGAGATGCAGGTCGTACGCAGTGTCGATCGCCGACTGATCATCGCCCGAGACCGGACGCTCCGGAGCCGAACACAGCGTGTAACCCGTCATCCCGCCATCCCCGCCGGGCGCGTCGCTGAGGTCCACGGACAGGTGCTGGAGCCGGCGGTCCGTACACGGTTGAGGTGTCACCGGGTCCTCCTCACCACCGGATGCTTCGCCGGTCGCCCGCGACAACGAAGTCTATCCATGCCCCGCAACGGGCCCGGCCCGCACGCCGTGGAGGGATGCTTCGGCTCCCGACGACGTGGGCTGGAAACACCTCCGCGTCATCGGCCCTGGCTACCCCTGCCGGATCGCCTCGCCGGCGATCTCGATGCGCACGTTCTTGCCGACCAGGACGCCACCGCTCTCCAGCGCCACGTTCCAGACCAGACCGTAGTCCTCCCGGTCGATCTCCGCCGTCGCGCTGAACCCGAAGATGTCCTGTCCGTACGGATCGCGTCGGGCGCCGCCGAACTCGACCTGGAGGTCGACCGTACGGGTGACCCCCTTGACGGTCAACTCACCGGTGAGCACGAAACGCGCGGTCACCGGGTTCGCCTCCGGAGACGGCTCCGCCGACTCCGCCCGCCGGCCGAGCCGGTGGTTCTTCAGCTTCGCCCAGAAGAAGATCGGATCGGTCTTCTCCAGCAACGCGATCCCGGTGCTGCGGTACTCCAGGGTCGGAAACTCTTCCACGTCGAGGAAATCGGCGCTGCGCAGGTGGGTGTCCCGATCGGCGTTCGCCGTGTCGAGACTGCCCGCCGCAATGGTCACCGCGATCGATGACTGGAGCGGATCCTCGGCGACGAGGATGTGCGCGCTCGCTTCCCGGAATTCGCCTCGAACCGGGCTCACCATCATGTGTCGGGCGACGAACCCGATTCGCTTGTGGGCCGCGTCAAGCTCGTAGCTACCGGGGGCGGGAATGGACATGCCATCCCAGATCCGTGTGGAAGCGGTCATCGTTCGCTACTCTCTCCCCCGACTTGCTCAACCCCGCCCATGGCCCACCACCTGCTGCCCTGGCCGCTGGCATCGGGGAGCCGGACGATCATCCGCAGCCCAGCATAGGGAGATCAACGGTGCCTCCGTCCACACCAGCAAGGCATGCTGGCCGTGAGGACAATCACTTTCCCTCAACAGGTTCGAAATCCACTGGGGACCAATTGGGAATCAACCCGCAAATGGTGTACGGAGTTGATCATCACGCAGAAGCGCGATAGGTGACGCAATACCCCCGGATGGACCGGCCGCGCCACCACCACGCTCTCGCTGGACGCCAACTCACGCCGTGATCATCGGTGCCGTACCGTCGTGCCGTGCATTTCGTGTATCGCTCGCACTACGAGGGCCGGTTGAGCAAGCGGGTCCGGCGACTGCCCGACGAGACAGTGCTGGACTGGTTCCGGCGGGGCTGGGACTGCGACGATCCCGAGTCGTGGGTCGAGAACGAACTCGGCGATGACGTCTACGGCCTCGATTCGATCTTCGAGGCGGCGCGCGAGCATGGCCTGCCCCGGCCGGCAACAACCAGCGAGCTGCGCGAACTCCTGCACGAGCACCTGTACGTCGAGGGCGACGAGGACTCGATCCGGCTCGACGAGCACAGCCTCCGGGTACGGACCGACGACGACGAGGTCGAGCTGGCCTACTTCTTCCTCGACGACGAGGTGGTCGCGAGCGCCGCCGGCCGGTTGGCATACCTGTTCCAGTCCTGGCCGCTGCCCGGTGGGGAGAGTGGCCTGACCCCGTTCGCCGCCGAGGTGCCGGTGACGGTCGTCGCGCCCGGAGCCGGTGACGGTGACGTCAGCACGTACGCGGTGTTCCTCACCTTCTACGACGGCGAAAGCCTCGCCTGCACCCAGCCGCTGGTGTTCCCGGGGGTCGGGCTGCGGGAGCTGGCCGGACAGCTCCGCACCGCGAGCCCCGGAACCGGTGCGGAGTGGCCACCGGAGCTGCTGGTCCTTCGGGCACTTGTCGCGCCGGGTGAAGACGCCATCGGGCCGGCCTTGGAGCGCTGCAACCGCTGGCCCGGGTTCAATCTCAACGCCGAGCCGTGGCCGAACCTGCCCGACGACCACGACACCGCCCACCGTCACGCCATGGAGCTGCTGACGACCGGCCAGTACGTCGACGGCCGGCGCCCCGACGCGTCGCACATCGAGGTCGGCGAGCATCTCGTTCAGGTCAGCATGCACTGTAGCGAGTCGTTCGGATACCAGCAGTGGTTCCTGTTCGACACCCGATGGGCGGCCACTCACCCCGACCTCGCCCAATCGCTGCTGCGCTACGGCAACCACTGGGATCCGCTCGGTGACTGAAGGCGGGGTGCCCGGCCGTGGTGGCCGAGCACCCCGCCGTCTTTCGATCCAGGGACTACTGGGCAGCCTTGATCGGCTGGGTTTCCTTCGACCGGGCGACGCCCGGGACGGTGTTCGGACGGGTCGCCGTCACCTGCACGGACAGGCGGTGGCCCACGTCGGCGACCTGGGGCGCGTATTGCCGTCCGGTCGCACCGGCGATCGGTACGCCGTCACGCAGCCACTGGTATTCGAAGGTGAGGCCACGCTGGTTCCATTCCCCGGTGGTGGCCGAGAGAACCTTGCCGATCTTGGCCGCTCCGTCGATCTCGGGGCGGTCCTTGGCGACGGGCGCCGGTGCCAGCGCCGGCACCTGAAGGACGCCCTCGGCGCTGGTGTTGCCCGCGACGTCGGTGGCGCGGTAGTGGATGGTGTGTGCCGCGGCGTCCCGGTCCAGGGGCGACAGGTAGGGCTGCCACGGGCCACCGTCCACGCGGTACTCGGTCCGGGCCACCCCGGAGTCGGTGTCACTGCTGCTGATGGTGACGGTCCGGTCGGTCAGGGTCGCGTCGACGGTCGGCGCGACCAGGTCGACCTTGACCGTCAGCGACCAGGGGTCGCTCCACCAGAGGTTGACGCCCTGCGCCCGGTAGTCGATGCGGTGGGTGCCGGCCGGCAGCGTGACCGGTTCCCGGTACGGGAACCAGCCGCCCCCGTCGATCTGGTACTCGACCAGCCGCACCGCCGGCCCGGCGGTGAGGTTCAAGGCCGCGCCGATGCCGTGCCAACCGTCCGCGCCCGGGTTGGAGACGGTGGCCGGTGGCTGGCCGCCTTCGTAGCGCAGCGGCGCGACGCTGGTCAACGTAGGGATCACCGGCCGGATCGTGCCGTCCGCGTTGAAGTGCAGCCGGTCGATGGTGGTTTCCCGATGGGTGCCGTCGCCGCCCGGGATCGCGAAGCGGTGGTAGGCGATGTACCAGTCATCGGTGCCGGGGACCTGGAGGATGGAGTGGTGCCCGGTGCCGAGGATGCCCTGGCTGGGGTCCTTCGTGAGGATCTCGCCCCGGTTGGTGAACGGTCCCAGCGGGCTGGTGCCGACGCCGTAGCCGACCCGGTAGTTCTCGCTTCGGGTGTCGTCGATGGACCAGGACAGGTAGTAGCTTCCGTTCCGCTTGTTCATGAAGAGGCCCTCGCGGAAGCCGGTGAGGTTGGTGAACCGCACCCGTCTGGCCACGTCGTAGGAGATCATGTCGTCGTTGAGCGGCACGGCGTAGGCGTTGCCGTTGCCCCAGTAGAGGTAGCTGGTGCCGTCGTCGTCGGTGAAGACCGCGGGGTCGATCTGCTGTGCCCCGTTGTAGTCGGCCTTGTCCACCAGCGGCTTGCCGAGCGGGTCGACGAACGGCCCGAGCGGCGAGTCGGACACGGCGACCCCGATGTTCTGCGCGGCGGAGAAGTAGAAGTAGTACTTCCCGTTCTTCTCGATGGCCGCTGGGGCCCACGCGTTGGTGTCGGCCCAGGAGACGTCCGGCCCGAGATCCAGGATCGTGCCGTGCTCGGTCCAGTCGACCAGATTCCGGCTCGACCACACCTTGAAGGTCGAGCTGCCCCAGTTCGGGTGGCCGTCGGTGGTGGCGTAGATGTAGTAGGTCTCGCCGAACCGCACGATGTTCGGGTCGGCGTTGAATCCGGGCAGGACCGGGGAGCGCATCTCGACGGCCCGTACGGTCCATTCGCGGGTCGTACCGGACTGGCTGGTGACGGTCAGCTTGACCGGCGACGAGTAGTCCCGTGGACCGGCCGGCGTGCTGGTGGAGGTCGGCGCGACCTGGTAGGCCGGGTCGAGGTTGCGCAGGTCGGTGCCCGGCTTGACCGGGAGGGTGATGGTGCTGGTCGCCGAGTCGATCAGGGCGGCCACCTTGAGGCTGTCGAGCTGCACGCCGGTGACGCTGGTCCCGTTGGCGCCGAGCCCGGCCACCTCGGCGTCGGTGAGCGCCCGGCTGTAGATCGAGAAGTCCCGGACTCGGCCCTTGAGGTACCGGTCGGCGGTGTATAGGGAGCGGCCGATGTAGTTGGCCGTGGTGCGGCCGTTGCCGATGTCGCCGGGGCGGTTGACCACGCCGGTCCTCTCGGCCACCCGAATGCCGTCCAGGTAGATCCGGGCGGTGCCGGTGGCGTCCAGCGTGTAGGTCAGGGTCTTCCAGACTGCGCGCGGCACTGCGCTGGCGCTGCCGGCGGTCTCCTCACCGGTCCAGTTCCGCAGGCTGATCGAGGTCCGGTAGTTGTTCCCGGTGGTGAAGAGGTAGCCGTTGCCCGCCCCGCCGGCGTCGGTGTTCCCCAACCCCCAGATGAAGTACGGCGTGGCCTGGTCCGCGGCGATGTTCACGTCCAGGGAGACGGTGATCTCGTTGAGCCCGGACATCATGTTGTCGGGCAGCCGGACGTGGCCGTTGCCGCCGCCGAGGGACAGCGAGCTGTCGCTCCAGTTGGCGTCCCCGGACAGCGTCGCGTGGTAGCCGTTGCCGGAGTCGTCGGTGACCGTGGTGCCCGTGCTCTGGTTGAGCGGGTAGTGGGCGACCAGGCCCTGTTCGGTGCGCTTCACCGGAGGCGGCGCGTCGAGCAGGGCGTCGAGTTCCCGCTGGGTGACCGGGATGACGGTGCCGTGACGGGGACTGGCGGGCAGGTCGTACGCCGCCGGCACGCGCCAGTTCGGATTGTCGAGGTCGTCGGTGCCGAGCGGGATGTAGCCGCGTCCGCCGTACTCGTCGACGAACAGGTAGTACGCCGAGCCTGAGGTGTCGCCCGGGTTCGCCTTGAACACGGTCGGTCCCTCGACGGCGGAGGTGCCGGCCTTGCGGCCGATGCACGCGTCGACCGGGGACCAGGCGGGCCTGCCCGGCAGGTCGACGGCGGTCAGCGAGGTGGACTTCTCCTGGATGATGTCCGAGCAGCCGGTGCCGCCGCCGCCCTCGTCCTTGGTGAAGCGGTGGTAGGTGTCGCCGGCCTTGATGACCGTCGAGTCGATGCGCGACCCGCCCGGGTCCTGCCAGATCGTCGGTTCGCTGAAGGTGACGAAGTCGCGGGTGGTGGCGGCCAGCATCCGGTTGTACGTGTTGCCGGTGTGGTTCGGGTCGTCGGCGGCGTACAGCTTCGAGGCCCAGAACACGAGGTACTCGCCGCGGGCATCGTCCCAGTACGCCTCCGGCGCCCAGGTGTTGCCGGCGGTCGGCGGCGAGACCAGGACGTGTCGCTGCTCGGACCAGGTCACCAGGTCGGTCGACTCCCAGACCTCCAGGTACCGGCTGCCCTGACGCTGGGCGACATCCCAGTTGCCGTTACGACCGATGGAGAGGTCGGTGGCGATCAGATAGAAGCGGTCGCCCTCCGGGGACCGGATGAGGAACGGGTCACGCAGCCCCAGGGTGCCGTGGTTCGACTCCAGTCTGGGCTGGCCGCCGTTGACCTCGGTCCAGCGCAGGGCGTTGTTGCCGCGACTGGCCGCGAAGTAGATCTTCTCCCCGGCGATCGAGTTCCCGGTGAAGTAGCTGAACGCGTAGCCGGCGTACGGCTCGGCGGCGGGCAGTTGGCGGACGGTCAGTGCGATGGCCCGCTCGGCGGTCGCCGTGCCGACGGTGACGGTGGCGGTCACCGTCACGCGCGCATCGCCGGCACCGGGTGCCGGCCGGTGCACGACACCGTCCGGGGCGACGATCGCGGGCTGGCTGGACCGCCAGGCGACGGTGGCCCCGTGCAGGCCGCTGCGGGGCATGGTGAGGTTGCCGCGCACGTCGCCGGTGTGGACCAGGGCGAGTGCGGCCGCCGCCGCTTCGGCCCGGCTCTGATCCGACTCGTTGGGCAGCACGGTGGCGGTGAACGTCCGGGTGTCGCTCGCGGCGCCTCGGGTGAGCCGGGCCGTCAAGGTCACCTGGGCCGGGCCGGTGGACGCGGCGGGGCGGGTCACCGCGCCGGTCGGGCTGATGGTCGCCGGATCGCTGGAGGACCAGGCGATGGTGGAGCCGTACGCGCCGACGGTGGGCAGGGTCAGGTTGCCGGTCACCCCGGACAGGTCGCCGAGGTCGAGGGCGGCGGTGTCGGCGGCCACCCGCGTGCTGTCCGGCAACGCGATCGTCGCCACCTCTTCGGGGCTGAGCGCCCGGTCGTAGATCCGGAAGTTCAGCACCTTGCCCTTGAGGAACCGGTCGCTGGCGTAGTTCGACCTGCCGAGGTTGTTGTTGGTCGTCGTGCCGTTGCCGACCGCGCCGGGCAGCACGGTGACGGCGGTGTTGCGGGCGACCTGGACGCCGTCCTCGTAGAGGGTGCCGGTGGTGCCGGTCTGGGTGTAGGTGACGGACTTCCACACGCCGCGGGCCAGGTTCGCGCCCTTGCTGGTCACCCGCTCGCCGGACCAGTTGGTCGTGGTGATCCCGGCGCGGAACGCGTCACCGCTGGTGAACAGGTAGCCGGTCCCCGCCGAGGAGGTTGCCGAGTTGCCCAGACCCCAGATGAAGTACGGGGTCTGCTGCGTGGCGTCGACGTAGACGTCGACCGAGACGGTGATGGACGACAACCCGGTCATCAGGTTGTTCGGCAGCTTCACGTGGTCGTCGACGCCGTCGAGTTGGAGGCCGTGCCGGCCGGTCCACGTGCCGCCGCCGTTGACGGTGCCGTGGTTGCCGTGGCCGGAGCTGTCGATCGCCGTGCTGCCGGTCGTCTGGGTCAGGTCGTAGCGGACCAGCAGGCCGTCGGTGACATCGGCCGGGGCGGCCGTGGCCGTGCCGGGCAGGAGTCCGGCTACCAGCGCCAGCAGCGTGCCGGCGACGAGTAGACGAGTGGCTGAGCGGGGTGGAGTGGGGGTGGACGGTGGTCGTCGGCGCGCGCGGGGCAGCGGTGACATGACATTCCTCTTTCGAGAATGTTAACGTTCACAACGATGAATCTTGTCCGCGATGGACGCGCAGTGTCAAGAGCACTCCGACGCGGAACCCCTGCCTGAAGTCGGTCTTCAGCAAAGACCACTCCAGACAGGGGTTCCGCGTCGCTCCCCCTGAGCTGGTCAGGACGACCGCGGCCTGGGCAGGCCGATCACCGTTCCTTCCCGCCGCGAGTCGGCGCCGCCGTACTGCTTGCCGGTCTTGGGATCGACCACCACCGCCTGCACCGAGCCGATGTCGGCGCCGGTGCTCACGGTGTAGCCCAGCGCACGCAGCCCGCTGACGGTCTGGTCCGGGAAGCCGTTCTCCAACGACACCGAACTTGCGGTGCCGGTCACCGAGACGCGGGGCGCGTCGATCGCATCCTGGATCGTCATCTTGTGGTCGATGAGATTGAGGGCGACGTTGAACACCGAGTTGATGATCGTGGCACCGCCGGGCGAGCCGAAGGCGACCAGCGGCCGGCCGTCGGGCGTGAGGATCATCGTCGGCGTCATGCTGCTGCGCGGCCGCTTGTTCGGCTGCACGTCGTTGTAGCCGGGCTCGCCGGTGTACGGATTGATGGTCGGCGTGAGGTTGAAGTCGGTCAGTTCGTTGTTCAGCAGGAAGCCGAAGTTGCGGAACGACCCGCCGGTGCCGGGGTAGCCCGCGAAGACACCGATCCCGTGCCCAGACTCGATGGTGTTGGTGTAGGACACCATGTTGCCCCACTTGTCGATGACCGAGAAGTGCGTGGTCGTCTCGCCCGGCCCGGTGACCGGTTCGGCCGTCGGCACCAGCGGGCCGGCCTCGACCTCCGGGTCCTGGAACGGGCGCGGGTCACCCGGAGACGGGTTCGGCGTGATCCGCTCGCCCGCCACGATCGCGGCCCCTCGGAGCGCGACGTAATCCGGGTGCAGCAGCCCCTTGCCCGGCACCGCCACGAAGTCGCTGTCGCCCATCCAGATCGACCGGTCGGCGAACGCGAGCCGCATCGCGTCGACCATCACGTTCACCGTCTTCGGTGACCCGAAGCCGAAGCCCTGACGCTCATCCCCGATCGGCAGGCGCTCGAGCATCTTCAGCATCTGGGTCACGGTCAAGCCGCCCGACGACGGAGACGACATCAACCTGATCTTGTGTCCGCGATACGTGGTTTCCGTCGGCACCCGCAGCGTCGCCTGGTAGTTCTCAAGATCGGCGTGGGTCATGCTGCCGCCCTTGCCGTTCGGCGCCTGCGGCCGGTTGAACTTCTGACCCTCGACAATGCCCTTGGCGATGTCGCAGCCCTGCTCCGGCAGGTACCGGTAGAAGCAGTCGGCACCGTTGGCGGCGATCAGGCGAAACGTCTCGGCAAGGGGCTTGTTCTGCACCAGCGAGCCGACCACCGGCGCCACGCCGCCCGGGCAGAAGTACGCCTCGGCCTCCGGCGAGTTGCGCGCGCGGCTGCTGCAACTGGCCTCCGAGTACCGCGGGGTCGCGGCGAAGCCGTTGTCGGCCAGCTTGATGGCCGGCTGTAGCGTACGGGCGAGCGACAGCTTGCCGTAACGCTCCAGCGCCATCTCGGTACCGCGCACCATCCCCGGTACGCCGACGGCCACGCCCTGGAGCGAGGCGTTCGGCACGCCCACGAACATGTCCGGCGTCGCCGCGGCCGGGGCGCGTTCCCGCGAGTCGATGGCGACGGTCTCACCGGTCGCGGCCAGATGGATCATCATGAAGCCGCCGCCACCGATGCCGGCCGATTGCGGCTCGACCACGTTCAGGGCGTACGCGATCGCCACCGCGGAGTCGATCGCGTTGCCGCCGCTCTCGAGTATCTGCGCGCCGGCTTCGGCGGCGTACGGGTTGGCCACCGCCACGACGCCCTGGCGGAACGCCTTGCCCGACCACGGCGGCGGGTTGCCCTTCGCGTGCGGCGGCAGCGACACGCCGGACTGAATGCCCAACGACTGATCGTTGGTGCTTGCCTGCGCGTTGGCGATCGAACCAGGGCCGGTGCCCGCCAGCAGTGTGGCTAGCAGCACGCATCCCAGGGCTCTCCGGGAATGAGTCATGTCCTTGCCTCCAAAACCCGCAACCACCGTGTGAGTCCACGGTGGTGTGTGACGGCTGGGCCGGGAGTGAGCGTATGCACATGCATCGTCATCGACGGGCGTCGTGGACCGGGACTTGACCAACTCTTGAGGCTGGCCGCGACGCGCAGGGTCCGCCTCGACCTAGGCGGTGACGTGGGCGACGCGGACGAAGCGGACCGGCTTACTGCCGTCGTTGCGGTAGCCGTATCCACGGTCGGTGGCCAGCCGCGCCGACGCACCGGCGTCGAGGACGGTGTCGTCGTGGCCGTCGGCGATCAGGGTCAGCACGCCGCTGATGACCAGGAACAACTCTTCGCTGCCGGGTGGGTCCGGCTCGGCCTGGTAGGAATCCCCGGGTACGAGGGTCCAGTCCCACAGGGCGGCGGAGGGGCGCAGCGTGCTCGCGGCGGACAGCACCGCGTGACTCCCGGCCGTGGAGGACCAGATGCCGGTAGCGGTGCCGGGGGCGTCGACCACCAGCGTGCCGGGCCGGGTCTGCCGGGCCAGGGATGCGAAGTCGGTGCCGAGGGCGTGGGCGACCTTCGCGACGGTGACCAGGCTGGGGTTGGCCTCGCCGAGCTCGATGTGGCTGAGCATCCGCACGCTCACCCCGGAGGCGTCGGCCAGTTGCTGCATCGTCATGCCGGCCGCCTGACGGCGCCGGCGCACCTCCTGGCCGACCCGCTCAACGAACGGGTCGCTCCAGCCGGCCCTGCTCTCCATCGGCACCTCCGCACTCGGCCCTGGTGGCACGCGACCCGTCCACCAGGAGCCCGGCCGCGACATGCAGCATATTGCACACGGCCAAGGATCTGCACTATGTTGCATACGCACAGGCTCGACCGTCAGGAGACCGACTTGACCTCCATCGCATCCGCCGCCAGCGCATCAGCCGGGTTCGACGTCGCCGCGCTGAGGGCGCACTTCCCGTCCCTGGCCTCGGGCATTGCGCACTTCGACGGTCCGGGCGGCACGCAGACGCCGCAGCCGGTCGCCGACGCGATCGCCGCCATGATCACCAGCCCGCTGTCCAACCGTGGCACGGGCGCGGTGTCCGAGGCCAACGCCGACACCGCGGTCACCGCGTTCCGGCAGGCCTACGCCGACCTGCTCGGCGTTCCCGCCCGTGGGATCGTGCACGGCCGCAGCGCCACGCAACTGACCTTCGACTTCTCCCGGGCGATCTCCCGGCAGTGGCGCCCGGGTGACGAGGTCGTCGTGACCCGGCTCGACCACGACGCCAACATCCGGCCCTGGGTGATCGCCGCCGAGCACACCGGTGCGGTCGTACGCTGGATCGACCTCGATCCCGCCACCGCCGAACTCGCCCCCGCCTCCGTCGAGGCCGCCGTCACCGAGCGGACCCGGCTGGTCGCCGTCACCGCCGCGTCCAACCTGCTCGGCACCAAGCCCGCGCTGCGGGCGATCGCCGACGCCGCGCACGCCGTCGGCGCGCTTGTCCACGTCGACGGGGTGCACTACACCGCGCACCAGTTCGTCGACGTCCCCGCCCTCGGCGCGGACCTGTACGTCTGTTCCCCGTACAAGTTCCTCGGCCCACACTGCGGCGTCCTGGCCGCCGACCCCGACCTACTCGAAACCCTGCAGCCGGACAAGCTGCTGCCCTCCACCAACGCCGTCCCCGAACGCTTCGAACTGGGCACCCTGCCCTACGAGACCCTCGCCGGCGCCACCGCCGCCGTCGACTTCCTCGCCGGCATCGCCCCCGGGCCCGGCGGAACCACGGACGGCGGTACCTCGCGGCGGGAGCGGCTGCGCACCTCCCTGCACGCCGTCGACGAGCACGAGACGCGCCTTCGTCGCCGGCTCGAAGACGGACTCGCGGCGCTGGGCGCCGACGTCGTGGTCCACTCCCGCGCCGCCGACCGCACCCCGACCCTGCTGATCACTCTGCCCGGCCGCAAGACATGGGACGCCTACCAGTTCCTCCTCGGCCGTGACGTCCTCGCCCCCGCCGGATCCTTCTACGCGTACGAGCCGTTCCGCCGCCTCGGTCTGGACGACGAGCACGCGCTCCGGCTCGGTCTGGCCCCCTACAGCGACGACACCGACATCACCCGCGTCCTCGACGGCCTGGCCGCCTTCCTCGCCCAGTGACCATGTCGTTCATCTCGGGAAGTGGTTCCAGCCAGGCCAGATGCCCGTCGGCGACGGCGATGGTCCGACTTCCCGCCGCGTCGGTCGCGGTCAGTCCGACACCGGGGCGACCCGAGGGCGCGGTGCGCTGATCGTCCTCCAGCGCGAGATGCAGCATCGGACCGTGCACCCCGAAGGAGGCGACGGCGGCGTCGAAGGCTGGGCGGTCCTCAGCGGGCACGTGGATCCGGGTGGCGGTGTGTACGACGAGTCGCGGTAGCCCTGGTGGGAGGGTTGCCGCGACCTTGGGGCCGACCTCGATGGCATTGCCACCCCGCACCCGCGGCGGGTCAGCCGCCACGACCTCCATCGCCGCTTGCAACTGCGCCGCCTGGTGCGAGTTCTCCGGCCATACCAGCGCGCGCAGCCACGCCCGATCGTCATCATCAGCGATGTCGGGAGGGGCGAGGTCGATGCCGACCACGTCGGCAACGTCCGGCAGCTGGTCCAGGTCGGGCAGGAGGCCCGCGTCCGGAACCTCGACCTGGATGTGGACCGGTGAGGTCGGGTCGCCGAAGGCGGCGCTGCCCACCGTGAAGGCGTACCGGTCGGCACGCAGATTCAGGCCCGCGCTACAGCCCACCTCGACCACGCAGACGGGTGCCGACGTCACCTGGCGCAGCAACGCGAGACCGAGCCGTAGCACCACAGCGCGCTGTACGTGGTTGGTCTGCACCAGCCGCGTGCCGAGTATCGACGTGATCTGCGCCGAGTACGCGTCGCAGAATCGCATGAAGGCGCGGCCGGTGTTGCGGTCGAACGGGCGCGCGGAGTCACCGACGACCGACGGGTAGTACTCGGCCAGTGCGTCGGGCGCGCCGCGCAACAGCAGGTAGTGGACGGCGCCGAAGAGCGCGAACGTCGGCTGCTGGCCATGCCGGGTGCGGGCCGCCAGTCCAAGCAACGCCTCGTCGTTCGCGACGACCGTGAGCAGCTGGCGGTACAGCGGCGAGCTGTCGAAACCACGCGCCGTGCGGAACGTCTCTGCCACGGTCTCGATGTCACGCACGATCCGACAGTAGCGGGACCGCCGAGTTGCGCGAGGGAACCCGACAGGACCGGCCGTAGTCTCAGCCAATGACGTGACCGGCGATGTTGGGGGTTTGCCATGCGGGGTCGGGCAGCGGCGGTGGTGGTCGGCCTTGCGTTGGCGGTGGGCGGCTGCGCGGGTACCGCACCGGCCGGCGACGGTTTGACGGAGCCGCGACGTTCCTCCGGGTCGCCCGAGGTGCACCCGAGCTGGGAATCGTGCGGCGCCGCCACGTCGGAGACGGAGGTCTACCTCAGCGGCAGTCAGGAAGCGCTCTTGCTGCCGTCGCTGGATGAGGGATTCCAGCCGGTGGCGGCGGTCGTCTGCCGGGTCGTACCGCAGCGGCGACCCAACGGCGGCGAGGATCTGGTCGCGGTGGAGGAGCGGGCCGACGACGTGGCCGCGCTGGTCCTGTCCCTGCGGCTGCCGGACCAGAAATCGACGGAGAGCGCCTGCACGCTGGAGTTGCCGTTCGTACCCTGGTTGGCGCTGCTGGATGCGCAGGGCCGTTGGGTCCGCCCGGGGGTGCCGACCGACGTCTGCGGGAAGCCACGCCAGGAGTTCCGCACCGCGTACGACCAACTGCCGGCCGAGCGGGTCACCACCCGGGTGCTGCGGGAAATCGAGTCGGACGAGGCCGTCGCCAGCGGGTGCAGCCAGCAGTGGGCGGACATGGTGTGGGTCACGGGCCAGTTCGGCGGTGGCCAGGACACCACGCCAGGCGTCCTGCCCGCCGACGACGCGGACGTACGCGTCTGCGTCTATCAGGTTCCCGAGAGCGAGCAGGGTGGCGGAAAGCCCGCCGGCGATTTCCAGTCGGGCGGCGAACTCGCCGCCGGGAAGTGGACGGCGGTCAAGCGGGAACTGACCGCCGCCGGCCCGGCCGCCGCCTGCCCCACGCCGGCCAGCCGCTTCGCCGTGTTGCACCTGCCCATCGGGTTCGTCTACGTGGAGGCCGACGGCTGCCGGCGGGCGCTGGTCGAAGCCGGCACCGGCCCGAGCGCCCTGCGGCAGGGTACGGCCAGACTGACATCCCTGCTCTTCGACCAGTGACGCCGGGCCAACGTGTTTGGCCTCAGGCGGCGAGGCGGGTGATCGCGGCGACCGACCGGTCCACGTCCGCCTCGGTCGTGGTGGCGTTCGACACCGAGATCCGCATGAGTCGACGTCCACGCCAGGTCGTGCCGCCCACCCAGCAGGTGCCGTCCGCCTGCACCGCTGCCACCACCCGGTCGGTGTGCGCGTCGTCACCGAAGCCCACCAGCACCTGGTTGAGAACCACCTCGTTCACCACCTCGAACCCGGCCGAGGTCAGCCCGTCGGCGAACCGGCCGGCCAGCGCACAGCAGCGGTCCACCAGCGCCGCCACCCCGTCGCGGCCCAGCTCCCGCAACCCGGCCCAGGCGGCGAACCCACGGGCCCGGCGGGACGACTCGGCAGTCAGGTCGGACCCCACCGGTGCGCCGCCCGAGCCGACCAGGTACGCGGCAGCGTAGGACATCGCCGCCCCGTGCACGTCGGGCCGGGAACAGAACGCGAAGGCCGAGTCGTATGGAAGGTTCAGCCATTTGTGGCCGTCACAGGCCCACGAGTCCGCCAGCTCCACTCCGTCCACCAGGTGCCGGGTGGCGGGGCTGGCCGCCGCCCACAGACCGAATGCTCCGTCCACATGCGCCCACCCACCGTGCCGGTGGACCAGTTCGCACGCCTCCCGCAGCTGATCGCAGGCACCCGTGTTCACGTTGCCGGCTTGAAGGCACACGATGGTGGGGCCGGCGCTGCCGGCTCGCAGCACGTCCCGCAGCGCCCCGAGGTCGATGGCGCCGTTCGGCCCGGCGGGCACCGGTTCCACCACGTCGGTCCCCAGGCCGAGCAGCCGTAGCGACCGGTCGATGGTCGCATGCCGTTCGTCTCCGCCGATCACCCGGATCGGCGGCGCACCGAGCAGCCCCCGCCGTTCCACGTCCCAACCCGCCTCCGCCAGCACCTGGTGCCGGGCGGCGGCGAGCCCGACGGTGTTGGCCGCCTGGCAGCCGGTGACGAAACCGACCGATGCCGAGGCTGGGATCCCCAGCAGTTCCTTCAGCCAGCTGCCAGCGGCGGCCTCCGCGGCGATGGCAGCCGGCGACGTGACGGCGTTGTGCCCGATCTGGTCCCAACCGGCGGCGAGCATGTCAGCCGCGGTTGCCGCCGGCAATGCGCCGCCAACCACGAACCCGAAGTATCGCGGCCCGGCGTTCGCGACCAGGCCGGGCTCGGCTGACCGGACCAGGTCCGCGAGCACCTGCTCTGGTGGGGTGGGCGAGGAGGCCAACGGGCCGCCGAACGCCTCGGCCAACACGCCCGGGTCGATCGGCGTGCCGACGGGCCGGTCCGGCAGAGACCGCCGGAAGGCGGCTGCGTGGTCAGCGGCCAGCCGGAACAGACGACTGATTCCCTCCATGAACGCATCCTATTGCCGGGACCCCGCCGGACGCGATCTTGAGCACGGCCGGCGGCGAACAGGCGTCAGCCACCGTTCCTGCTTCGGCGCGGGCCATCGCACCCACCGGGTCGGGCATCCGCGACCGTTGCCCCGCCAGTGTGGGCGGAACCCGGCACTGACGAGGCAACGGTCATCGGATTACCGGACTACTTGGCGATCGTGATCGTCGCCTTCCGGTAGTTGTTGCGGGTGTCGTTCTTCGACGGGTCGTAGTTCTGCTCGATGTTGCCCGCCGTGTCGACCGAGAACCAGTGGAACGTCGTCGTCTCGGTCACGTGGAACACCTGGCCCGGCTCCCGGAACTCGGTCGCCGCGTAGCGCGGCGAGTCGAACGTGGGCCGGCTACCGTCCGTCGTGTAGTAGATGGTGGCCGGCTCGCTCGACTCGAAGCGCACGTCGACCGGCCCGGAGTACTTCCCACCGCCCGGCACCAGCTGGGACGTCGGCTTCTTGTTGTCCTTGCCCCACTCCGCCGCGATTCGGAACATCTCCATGATCCCGTTGGCGTACTCCATCGTCTCGGCGTGGCCGCTGACGAGCTCGGGGTTGCCGACCCAGGCCGGCTGGAACGAGCCACCCTGCCAGTTGCCGGTGGCCGGGTTGTAGATCGACCCGCCGACCTCCCAGCCGAAGGCGTAGATCCCGTAGGTGTGGTACATGTCCTCGCGCACGTTGCCCGCCGAGGAGTAGAGGACGTCCGAGGAGCCGCCGACGTTCTCCGGCGTGACGACGGTCTCCCGGTGCGCCTTGACCTGCGACAGGATCCGGGCGGCCGACTGCCAGTAGAACAACTCGTCCCGCAGCGGCGGACGCGGCGTGGTGATCCGCCCGTTCGCGATGTAGGCGCCGGGCTGCCAGAACAGCTGGCCGCCGTTGGAGTGCACCGACATCATGAACTTGATGTTCCGGTACTTCTCGACCAGCCAGACGATGTTCTTCGACTCAGGCTCGGACAACTTCTCCGGCCCCTGGAAGGTGTCGCTGATGCAGCTGGTCGAGCCACCCGAGTAGCCGTCGTGGCCCGACCCGACCCGGTAGTTGCGGTTCAGGTCGACGCCCCAGGAGTTGCGCCGGGCCGGATCGGCGTTGTCGTCCGCGCAGTGGTTCGTCAGGTTCCGGCGCTGCGAGGCGAAGTTGTAGAAGCTGTAGTTCGCCCCGTCGGGGTTGTTGGACAGGACGAGGAAGATGTCGGTGTTGTCGACGATCTTCTTCGTCTCCTTGTCGGACTTGTAGTTGTGCACCAGACGCTCGGCCGTCTCCAGCGTGGTCGTCGCCGGCACCCACTCGCGGGCGTGGTCCTGCGCCTGGATCAGCACACCCGGGTTCCGGCCGTCGCGGTGCTTACCGATCCGCAGGACCGGGATCGTGGCCGGGCCGCGCGGCACCTCACCGTCCGGCGCGCCCACGCGCTTCTGGTCGAGGAAGTCGGTCAGCGCCACGGGCGCCGATGCCTGGACGACGCCGGTACCCGCGTTGGTGCGGTACGGGTGTGCGCGGTCGATCAGGCCGCCGGACTGCGTCTTGAGTGCCGCCGCGACCTGCGCCGCGGTGCTCGCGAGCGCGCCGGAGGCGTTCTTCGCGAGCAGGACCCGAACGGCGGTGCCGTTGACCTCGACCGCGAGCGGGAGGTCCGCCCCCGGCCGGTTCACGAACTCGACGGTGATGTCGTTGCCACCCTCGTGGCCCCACGCCGCCGAGCTGACCACGACCGCGGCCTGCCCGGTGCCGCCGATGGTGGCCTGCGCCTTACGCTGGTAGCCGTTCGTCTCGTACGGCAGGTAGACGATCTGGGCGATGCCCGGGTACTGGCGGGCGATCTCCTCGGCGCGGCTGTAGAGCTGCTGCGGGTGCTTGTAGCCGTCGACGAAGTCCCACTTGTAGGCCGGGTTCGCGGTCAGCGGCGGCGCGGCGTCCTCAAGCCAGTTGGAGACGAAGCCGGTGGCGACGCCGCCGGTCGAGCTGGTGACCCGGATCTGGTTCGGACGGGTGTCGAGCTTGAACAGGTTCCGGTGGAACATGTACTGCCCGGAGTCGACGAACCGGCTCATCGTCCGAGTGGAGCCGAACGAGGTACCCGCGCCCAGGTCGTTCTCGAGTTGCATCGTGACGATCGGGTTCGTCTGCTGCCCCGAGGTGGTCCGAGCCTCGACGTAGAGGAATCCCTGGCCCTTGGTGGTGAACCAGTCGGCGCGGGCGATCCGTACCGTCTGCTCGTGGCTGAACGACTGGGCAGCCTGCGCGCCGAGAGCTTCGATGCCGCCGTCGGCCTCGTCGCTCCAGGCGAAACTCTCGTCGTCGCCGAGGATCTCGACGCCCATCGCTTCGAGTTCGGCGACCTGCTCGGCGGTCACCACCGCCTCGCCTTCGATGCCGTTCGGCACGCGCTTGAGGCCGTGCTCGATGTCGAAGCCGGCGGCGACGACCTCGTCCAGCATGTCAGCGCCGGTCAGCTGGATGCGTACCAGCTCCGGGTTGTCTGCGTTCGACGGCCCGGCGTCGTGCGTGGACGCCGGCGTTGCGGGTTCCGCGCCCGCGGGCGCCATGAGGACGCCGCCCACCAGGACGACGGGTAGCGCGAGAAGCGCGATGCGCAGTTGTGTGCGTCGCACACTCCCCTCCTTCTGCTTGTGGCAAGTGGTTGAGTTGATGGCCGGCCATGGTTCGGGGGTTGAGCCGGTCCATCCAGGACGGTGGTGCTGAGTTCGCGCACGGTGAGCCTGGGCACGACGACGGTCGCCGCCGTGCGGCTGTGCCATTGCACATGTTATATACCGGCAAGGCGAATACGTGAACCACCTCGGAGCGTGGAAGGCGGCCTTCCTGCTGCCCCTGCCACCTACCCGTCCACGTTCGGGATCACGGCTGCGGTCTGTGCGACGAGGAAGCGTCTGACGAAGGCGTCAACATCGGGGCGGCGCAGATCCAGCTCGCCGTGCGCTCCGTCGGCCACCGCCACATGCACCGGATGGCCGGCGGCAAGCAGAGCTGCGGCAAGTACGAGCGTCTGTGTCGGCGGCACGGCGTCGTCGCTCATCCCGTGCATGAGCAGCACCGGTGTTCCGGTGCCGACGTGCGTCGTCACCGTGCAGTCAAGCGTGGCTGCGTCGCCGGGCGCCGGGACGTGCCCCAGGAGGCGCTGCCACGGGTTTCCTTCGACGCGAGCGCGGGGCCAGTCCGGTGCGAGCGGGTCAACCGGAGGTTCGAAGGCCAGCACCGCGTCGACATCGCCGGGACGATCGACCCCGCGCAAGCCGACGTGCAGGGCGAGATGGGCACCGGCCGACGCCCCCGCCACGATGAGCGGAGATCCCGGCAACCGAGCGGCGCGGGCCTCGGCGGGCAACGTCGTTCCGTCGCGAGGCAGCGACCAACGTGCCAGGACCCATCACGTCAAGCCGTTACTCGCGTGGGCCGGAACCGCAGGGCGACCACCCCCGACCGGAACTCATGGCGATCCACGAGCTCGAGCTGGATGCGCTCGCGCAGACCGGCGAGCAACGTCGGCCCGTGTCCGGCAAGGACCGGCTGCACAACGAACACGTACTCGTCGATCAGGCCCAGATCTGCCAACGCCAGGGGGAGCGTCACGCCACCCACGAACAGGCCCTCGCCTGGCTCCTGCTTGAGCCGCTGAACCGTTTGCCCCAAGTCGCCTCGCACCAGCTCGGCATTCCAATCGACCCCGCTCAGCGTGCTCGACACGACGTACTTCTTCGCCCGGTCGATGGTCTCGGCGAACGGGATCCTCCACTCATCCATCCAGTCAGGCCACGTGCCCGTGGCCGGCCGCCGCCACGCCGACTCCATCATCTCGTAGGTCACCCGGCCGAACAGCAGGGCGTCGGCTCGCTCCATCTCAGCAGTCCAGTAGCGCATCGACTCCTCGTCAGGGGGGAGCCCCGCCTCGTGATGGCAGCAGCCATCGAGTGTGACGTTGATCGAGTATCGAAGTGGTCTCATCTCGTTGCTCTCCCTTGGTTTTCACCGGTCCGTACTCAGACTACTGTCGGCGCCATTCTCACCTTGTCCCTAACCACGCCACGTGGTCACCACCGCCGGGCGGTCGGTGGCCGTCAGCGGGCAGGTCTCGTTAGCCACCCACAGGTTGAGCGTTCGCGCGGCTTGAACGTCATCTCCTGGCTGAGAGGCGACCTCTTCGGTGTGAAATGTCGGCAAGGCGGTCGTCGGGCATGATGCGAGGTCAAACGGCCTGCTGGCGCGCTTCTCAGCCCGGTTCGGCTGGCACGGTTGCTGTTCGCCACTGCTGTACTGCTGGCGTGGACCGGTCGGACTTCCTGGCCCATCCGAGGAAGCGGCGGTGCAGCACGCCGGCCGGTGTCCAGGGCATGTCCTCGGTGGCCTGGACGAGATAGCTGCCGAGGTAGAGGGTCAACGACACCGGAGCATCGGCATACTCCGCCCGCAGCTCCCGTTTCCGCGTCGGGCAGGGCCAGGGCAGGTCGCAGCCTCCGCAGCTCCAGATCGGCATGACCGGGCCGTGGGTGGTCACCGCACACCACCGAGGAACCGATCAGTGATCGTCCGGGCCTGCCGACTGGTCGCCCACTCCACCTGCCAGCACGGGTACGGCGCCAGCCGCGACCACCACGCGTGGCAGCCGACGCACATGCCGTCGACCCCACGGACGTGAACCGCAAGGATGGCCCGCTCCTGCCCGTCGTTCACTGCTCCCCCGCCCCCTCCCACGGCCAGTGGCCACGACTGATCGGAATCCGATGCCGGGCGCGACACGGCAACTCACCTCCACACCGGCAGACCCACCGCCACCGCCGCCAACACCACGCCGGCCGATGCCGACGCGCGAGGGTCAGCGCGACCGCCAGGACGTACTCGTCGTACGAGACCCGCCTCATCGACGCATCACCGCCCCCTGAGCCATGAACTGTCGTACCGGCCAAGGTGAAAGGAGCACCGCCGCCTCCTCGTGCCGCAGCTATCGGAGGCGTGGATGCCCGATCGCAGGGGAAGCGCCGGACATCCACGCCAGCGAGGACGGCCCACAGCGCCAACCGAGGGAATCGACCTCCTCGGCAACCTCCCATAGGTACCGTTGGGTAGTCAAGGGCTGACGTAGGTGGTCTACTCGTGTTGCCAACCGAGGGGAAACACCGTGCCACCGCGTTACCGCTACGAGCAGATCGCCGACGACCTCGCCGAACGCATCGCATCCGGCGAGTTCCCACCGGGCTCCAAGCTGCCCAGCCGGCGAGAGTTGATCGAGCACTACGGGGTCACCGAGCCAGTGATCGACCGCGCCATGCAGGTGCTACGGATCAAAGGCATGACCGAGACGCTGCCCGGCGTGGGCGTATTCGTCGCTGAGTAGATCCTACGGAAGCCAAGTGCCCGCGGGCAGGACCGTGACCCCTCGTTCGAAAGTTCTGGGCGCTCCAGCCGGCTCCGTCCACGCACGTCTCTGACGCCGGGCGTTGATCCGTCGCCGGCTGGCTTCGGCTCTCACCGTTCGGCCCTGTTGCTGTCACCATTGCTGTCGACAGCCACCTTTCGCCGCGACCCGGGCACGCCGCTCCATTCGCCACCCAACAAGCCCGTAGGCCAGGAGCGGAAACGCGATCAGGAGATAACCACAGCTCGCAGCGATGAGCCACGGCAGGATCCGGTCCCACTCTGTCCGGTCGGCGGCCGGGTCACCCCAGTGTGGTTGGGGCTCCAGGAGTGCGGGAACAGGAGCACAGCACCCGACCACGGCAGCTGAGACGAGCATCAAGGTGCCGGCGATGAGGGCGAGGCGCGGCCGAGACATGGTCCGCATCGTCGCAGGATCCGGCGTACAGGTCGACCCGTCCGTCGTCCACTAGGTCAGCTGCCACTATGTGGCGGCAGACCTGCGGTTTCTCCCGGCACTATTGGTCGCAGTTGGTCATCTTTGGTCGGCGTTTGACGGCCCTGTAACCGCCCGGACGGCCCAGCCGCTTCGGTGGGCCCGGCCTCCAGGGGCACCTTGGCAGCCCGCGCGCTGTCGCCCAGGCTCCATATGGCGCGCAAGCCCTAGCCTGGAGGCAGAAGGCTCCAGAGGAGGGCTACATGGCTGCCGCCACAGCGGAAATAGTTGCATCGGTTGGCGTAATCGCTTCTCTCGGTTTCTTGGCATTCCAGACCCGCCACCTAGTCAAGCAGACGAGAATTAGTAATGGCATATCTGCTCTGAGTGCAATGTATAACGGCATCGAGCGCCTGCATGCACTTCAGACCATGCTGATCGAAAGCCCTCACCTTCGCCCATACTTCTACTCAAATGAGCAGCCACCGGACGATAGAACCGAGGAGGGAATCCAGCTCCTCTTGGTGGCGGAAATGCTCGGCGACATACTGGACTACGGGCTTATGACCGTAGATTTCATGCCGCCTGTCCAGGAGTACGAAGGATGGCGGAATTACGCGAACTTCCTCTACGACCACAGCCCAATCCTCCGCAGAATCGCCTTCGAGCACCCCGAGTGGTGGGTTAGGCTGATTCGCCACTGGCAAGAAACCGGCAGGTTTGGACAGATTGTGGATAAACAAAATGCTGGCGGGGAAGAGGAGTCGGTCATCCCTGGTTCATCTTTGGCGACCTAGCGACGGCCCGCATGGACAAGCTCATAGCTGGATCGCTTGGCGCACTCGTCAGCATGGCGGCGGTGATCCTTGGCGCATGGCTACATGGCGTGCGCGAACGACGCCAGTGGCGTAGAGATCAAATGCTGCGAGCGGCCGTCGACTTCATCACGCCGACCCGCTATCTACTCAACCATTACCGCTGGCTGGGCGAGGAGGGAATGAACCAAGATGACCGGCACGAACGGCGCGGCCGCATGCAGAATGCCCGTACCGCAGTTCATCTTCTTTACAGCCCGCCTGTCGTACAACTAATGGAAGAACTTGTAAGCCGACTACATGAGACGACACCGGCGACGGCTAGCGAAGAGTTCGACCGAACCCAAGAGATGTTTCGGGATCTGGTCAAGCGACTCAGAGTCGAACTTGGGGGTAGGCTTAGTACCCCTTGACCCCCAGGCAACCAACATGGGGCGCTGACCTGCGGCTGCACCCTGGTTGACCCGTCGGAAGGGTCCTGCGGGTCCACGCTCGTCCGTGAGCGTCCGGCCCGATCGTCACCCAGTTAGTCGCTCAGATGCCGTGCACGGCTTTGCTTCCTCACCTCTGCCGCGCAACTAACTAACCACGCCACGTGGGCCCGTCGGCCGGTGCGGGTGGGTCTCGCTGCGGAAGCTGGTCGAGTTGGCATACACCGACTGGCGCATCGAAACCTGTATCAACCGGAAGATGATCGGTCTGGACGAGCCGCAGGTACGCCGCTGGCACTCCTGGTACCGGCACACCACTCCGGTCATGGTCGCCCTATGGTCGAGCGCTCCTGCGCAGGAGGAACCACCAGACGATGAAGGCAGCGACTCCCATCGGGGGTAACAACAGCTCGGGCGACCGGCCGAAAACAAGCGTCAGGATCAATACCGACGCGTGGAATCCGATGTAGGCCAGCACGAGCGTCCCAACAACTCTGCCTATTTCCGCGAACATGACATCTCCAGACATACGATTGACGCCACCCCACCGCTACCCGGGGTGGTCGATGGCCGGTCGCTCGCTCGGCCACGCACCACAACCTGGGGCAGACACCCGCTCCGCCCGTCTGGCGTCATAGCAATACCTCCACGTCTCGGCGCGCCGAGGACGATCTTGCATGATCCGTACGCGATCTGTCTGCCATCGACCCGCCATCCTGGGGGGTGGGCTGTTCCTGGAACTGACGCCGAGCGACTACCGTCAGCCCGTGCTCGATCCCGCAACTGTCTTCGACAGCTCCGGCCCACTGGAGGTTCCGCTCACCGATGAGGCTCTGCGCGCGGTGGAGGCGCAGCTCGGGCACAAGCTGCCCACCGCGTACGTCGACCTGGCCCGTCGACACAACGGCGGCTCGTTCGCCCGTGACGCCCACCCGGCACCCAGCCGAACCTCCTGGGCTGAGAACCACGTTGGCGTGTGCAACCTGGCGGCGATCGGCCGAACTGCTCGTTTCAGCCTTTGCGGCGAGTTCGGCGGTGCCTTCTGGGTAGCGGAATGGGGCTACCCCGACATCGGCATCTACATCGCCGACTGCCCATCGGCGGGCCACGACATGGTCGCCCTGGACTACCGCTCGCCTGGGGAGCCGGCCGTCGTGCACGTCGACCAGGAGTGGAACTACCGGATCACCGTCCTCGCCCCCGACTTCGAGAGCTTCGTGGCCGGCCTCGTCGACGAATCCGCGTATGACATGGGCGACTGATCGCCTGTGAGGCACGGAGTGGAAGCGCCGTTGTTGGTGGCAGCAGGACGGGCACCGGCTCAGCAGACGGTCGCGCTGCCCCGCTCGGCCGGAAACGTGGTCGCTGGTCGTGTGTGACGCCGAGCAGAATGACCGGATGTCCGCCGAAGCCGCGCACGCCGCGGAGGTCCTCGCCCAGCTGTCCGACCCCGAGCGCCTGCGGGCACTGGCCGAACTCGCCGGCCGGGGCAAGGACGGCGCCACCGTCGCCGAGCTGGCGGACGCCCTCGGCGTTCCAGTGCCGAGGGCCGGGAAGGCGCTCGCCCGGCTTAAGGCGATCGGCGTGGCCACCGGTACCGGTACCGGCGTCTACCGGGCCCGGCTCGACGCCCTACGCGAGGCCGCCGCGGACCTGGACCGTCAACAGCCCGTCAGCCGCCTGCTTGTGGTGTATCCGGAGCTGCGCAACTTCTTCTCGCATGGCCGGCTGACCACGTTCCCGCCGACCCTGTCGGAGCGGTGGGAGCTGCTGTCCGAGATGCTCACCCGCTTCCTCGACCTCGACGGCCCGTGCGACGAGGACGAGATCAACCGGCGGCTGTCCGCAGTCACCGACGACGTGGCCGGCGTCCGACGGATGCTGGTCGACACCGGCTGGCTGGAGCGCGACCGGGCCGGCACCACCTACGGCACGTCGCGCAGGTTGCCCGCTCGCGGGTCGTCCGTCTGACACCGGCCCCGCCTGCTTTACCCGGTCCACCGGAGGTCGGTGAGCGGGGCGGCCGGCCACGATACGACCTTGATTGCCGCGGCAAGGCATCGCGGTAGGTGCCGTTGAGGGCAGGCTAGGGTCGGGGCGGTGCGTACCCCTTCCGGACCAGCCACCCTGACCACGGCCGAACGCGCGATCGATGCCCGGTTCCGTGCGATTCTGGCCCGGTTGCCCCAGCGGGGACCGGCCGGCTGGCTGACCGAGTTCGCGGTCTTCGGGCTCAAACAGGCCTGGGCCTGCGTGTTCGGCGGGGCGATGCTGGCGATCATCCTCGCCGCGCATCTCTGGTACCCGCCGGACGCCGCGCTCACCCGCAACGACTTCCTGACGCTCGCCGCGGTCGCCATTCAGATCGCGATGGTGGCCGGACGCCTGGAAAGCCTGCGCGAACTGCGGGTGGTGATCCTGTTCCACCTCGTCGGCACGGCGATGGAGTTGTTCAAGACCCACATCGGCTCGTGGTCCTACCCGGGCGACGGCGTGCTGCGGCTCGGTGCGGTGCCTCTCTTCACCGGCTTCATGTACGCCGCGGTCGGCTCGTACCTGGTCCGGGTCAACCGGCTGTTCGACCTGCGTTTCGCCCGCTATCCGAAGCACTGGGCGACGGCGGCCGTGGCAGTGGCGATCTATGTCAACTTCTTCACCAACCACTACGTCTGGGACGTTCGATGGCTGCTCATCGCCGTCGTCGCGCTCGTGTTCGGGCGCTGCGTCATGCAGTTCCGCATATTCCGGCTCCGCTTGCGGATGCCGCTCCTGCTGGCCTTTCTCCTCGTCGCCTTCTTCATCTGGCTGGCGGAGAACATCGCCACCTGGTCGAACGCTTGGCTCTACCCCAGCCAGTTGGACGGTTGGCACCCGGTTTCGCTGTCGAAACTCGCGTCGTGGTTCCTCCTGATGATCATCTCTGTCGTGATGGTCACCTGGATCTCACCGCCGCAGCCGCCGACGGCCGACAGTCCCCGGGATGACGGCGCACCGTCCGGCTCGGGTGACAGCCGCAACGACACCGATGGGGCCGCCGGAAGGTGTCCGACGGCCCCCGGCGCTCGAAATCAGTGAACGACGACCGGCGTCCTCGGCTGGTCACCCGGCTGATCGCCGGGCTGATCGTCCAGCAGGTGCGACCGCTCCCGCCGGCGGGGCAGCAGCGCGGCCGGGATGAGCGTCAGCAGCACCAGCGCGAACGCCACCCAGAAGGTCTTGGCGAACGCGTCGGCGGCGAAGTCGAGCCCGCGCTCGATGAGCGACGGGTCGACCGGGAACTGTTGGAGCAGCTCCGGCCGCTGCTGCGCGGCGATGGCCAGCCCGGCCTCGCTGAGCGGCTTACCACTCGGATCGGTCACGCCGGGGATCGGCTGGGACGTGTTCAGCTCCTTGGTGAGGATCACCGACATCACCGCGGCACCGACGGAGCCGCCGATCTGCTGGAGGATGTTCACCAGCGTGGAGCCGCGGGCCACCTCGTGGCCGGTCAGCGTCCTCAACGCCGAAGTCATGATCGGCATCATCGTGCCGCCCATGCCGAGGCCCATCACGAACAGCGAGCCGCAGAGCAGCACGTACGAGGTGTTCGCGTCGACCTGGGTGAAGGTGAAGAACCCGGCGACAATCAGCAGCAGCGCGAACGGCACCGTTCGGCCGACCGGCACCTTGTCGGCCAGCATGCCGGCGATCGGCATGGTGAGCATCGCGCCGATGCCCTGCGGCGCGATCAGCAGGCCGGCGGCCAGCGTCGACTCGCCGCGCACCTGCAGGAAGTAGCTCGGGAAGAGCAGGCCGGCACCCATGAAGGCGATGATGAAGACGAACATCGTCACCGCCGCGATGGTCAGCCGGCGGTTGCGGAACAGCCGCAGGTCCAGCAGCGGGTGCTGCGGCCGGAAGGAGTAGAGGACGAACGCCACCACCAGCGCGGCGCCGATCAGCATGGGCAGCCACACCCCGGAGTCGGCGAAGGTGCCGGCCTCCGGTAGCGAGGAGACGCCGTACAGGAACAGGGCGAGCCCCGGCGAGAGCATCAGCATGCCGACGAAGTCGAACGACTCCGAGGGCTCGGGGTTGTCCTTCGGCAGCGCGAGCTGCGCGTAGACGAGCGCGATGACGCCGATCGGCAGGTTGATCAGGAAGATCCAGTGCCAGCTCGCCACGTCGATCAGCCAGCCGCCGAGGATCGGGCCGCCGATCGGGCCGAGCAGCATCGGGATGCCGAGGACGGCCATCAGCCGGCCGATCCGGTGCGGCCCGGCCGCCCGCGTCATGATCGTCATGCCGAGCGGCATGAGCATGCCGCCGCCGAGGCCCTGCAACACGCGGTACGCGATCAGCTGCCCGATGGTGTCGGCGGTGGCGCACAGGGCGGACCCGATCGTGAACAGCGCCAGGGCGATCATGTAGAGGCGTTTGGTGCCGAACCGGTCGGCGGCCCACCCGCTGAGCGGGATGACCGTGGCCAGCGCGAGCGTGTACGCGGTCATCGTCCACGCGACGCGGGCGTAGGACGCGTCGAACTCGTTCTGGAAGGTCGGCAGCGCGACGCTGACAACCGTCACGTCGAGGATCGACATGATCGCGCCGAGCACGACGACGCCCGCCACCTTGAGAACCGCGGCGTCGAGCTTGTCGGATGTCGCGACAGGCTGTGGTGTCGCGACAGGTTGCTGTGTCACGAAATCTCCTGAACTGAATTTGGCCGGGTGAACGGTGAGCGGTGGTGGCGGCACCGCGCCTGCCCAGGGCAGACGTGCCGGTCGGGGGTTAGCCCGCAGCGCACATTAGCCCCCGTAACCGACACTCCGCCGCCGGATTAGCCTCCAGCAGATGGACCCGTCGCGTGTTCCTCGTCACTGGCCCGCAACCGGAGTAGCCCGGCTCACCGGACGTCCGACAGCCGGACGTCCGGGGTAGCTACTTCGCCGGGCTGACCGCGTCGACGGCTTCCCCGCGGCCCAGCAGGTCAGCCATCTCGTCACGGCGACGCAGCGCGGCACGCCATCCCACGACCTCAGCGGTGATCCGCTCGCCGTTGCCGGCGGCCGCCACCACCGTCCATGGTCGGCGGAGCAGCACCCGCCCCAGGACCGCCAGGACCAGCAGCACGACCGCGACGACGAGGTCGACGAGGATCAGCAGCAACGGGAGCAACACCCACCAGAACAGGGCTGCGGCGGCGATGACCGCGATGAAGACGACCACCAGGACGAAGACCGCGTCGCCCAGGTCGAACCCGCCTCCCCCACCGCCGCTGGAACCCGACGTTGCCGCGTCACCCACCTGCACCGCCGGGTCGACGACGTCGCCGGAACCGCCGTCCCCGTTCCGCTTCTTCCGGCGCCAGCCGCCGAAACGTCGGGCGAGCGCTCGCCAGCGCGGCTCCCACGCCACGCGTACGGTCCATCGCGTGCCGTCCGGGGCGGCCACCGACACACTCCTCACGGCGACAAGCTATCCGCCCACCACAAGGCCCGGCGTCCGGGCGAGGCCGGCACCGCGCCGGCCGCGCGGATGCGCGGCCGGCGCGTTCGGGGCCTGGTTGTCGAGGAGATCAGGAGTTCGGGTCCACCGGGATGGCCCAGACGTCGGCGATCGATGGGTCGTAGCCCTCGCCGGTGTCCAGGAACCGCACCCGCACCTTGCCGTCCGCCGTCAGGTCCGGCCGGTCCACGACGAACTGGTACGTCACCGTGCCCGCGCCGCCGGCGGTGCGCCGGTACGCCCGGGCGTGCACCACCACCCCGTCGACCAGGACGTCGTAGTCCTTCAACTGCGCCTGGTCGTAGGTCTCGACCGCGCGCAGGATGAACGGCTTGCCGGCCTCGACGGTCAGGTCGAACTCGAACCAGCCACCGGGGTAGGTGACGTTGGTGTAGCGACGGGTGAGGCCGGCCTCCGTGCTGGTGCCCGAGTGGGTCGACGCGGCGAGGTTGTGCGCTCGTTCGGAGGTCGGCTCGCCGAGGTCGATGTGGTCATGGGCGACCGCCGGAGGGTTGGGGATGCGTACCGGCAGCCCGAGGGTCCGGCTTTCGGCGGCCGTGGTCCCGCTGGCGACGGTGAGGGTGGCCGGCCCCTCGGTCACCGACAGGGGCGCGGTGACCCTGGTCTCCAGAGTCGTCTCGGCGCCGGGAGCCAGGTGGTAGTCCGCCGTGGCCGGCTCGACCCGCCAGCCGTCCGGCCCGGTGGTGGTGAGCCGGCCGGTGACCGGCGCCGCTGCCCGGTTGCGCAGCACGGTGCGTACCGTCGCGGTGGCGCCGGGCGTGACGTCGGCGGGCTGCGCGGTGGCCGAGACGATCTCCACCGCCGGGGCGACGCCCAGCGGGCCGGCGACCGGCAGGGTCGCGCTGCCCGCCTGGTAGCGGTAGCTCACCTCGCCGCTCAGGTCGGCGGTGGTCGGCGACTGGCCGGCCGGGATCCGCACCCGGTAGCCGTGGCGTACGGTCGCGCCGGGCGCGACGCTGGTGTCCTGGCCGGCGACCGGGGTCACCGTCCAGCCGTCCGGCGCGCGCAGTGTCGAGGTCAGGCCGTTCAGTTTGCTGGCGCCGGTGTTCTGGACGATGACCGTGGCCGGCACCAGGTCGCCGGGCAGCCACTCCCCGACCGGCAGGTCGAGCCGGGCCACCACGCCGATCAGGGCCGACGAGGCGGCGGACAGTCGCTGGTCGACCTGGGTGAGCGGGGTGGCGAGGCGGCCGGCGATGCTGGCCGGCACCCGGCCCACCTTGACCTGCGTGTCGAGCCAGCGGTCCAGGCCGGCAGCGGTGGCCAGGGCCCGGTGCACGTCGGCGGCGGTGGCCCGCTGGTCGCCGCCGGCGTAGGTCCGCTGCGCGGTTGCCGTCTCCCGGTCCAGTTTGCCGAGCTGGGCGCGCAGGTGGGCGACCACCGACCGGTCCAGGTCGGCGGCGAGCTCGTCCACCAGCGTGGTCGTCGCCGCGACCGCGGCGAGTGCCCCGCCCAGGTCGCCGAGCACCCGGTCGACGGCGAAGGAGTAGGCACCGGAGCCGACCTCGAGGACCGCCACGTCGCCGTCCATCTTCACGAACCGCACCCCGTCGGCCTGCGCGGCGGGACGGCCGCTCTCGGTGAGCGCGTACCGGTTGGGTGCCGGGATGCGTACGGTGGCCGTGCTGTTGCCCGGCAGGCTCAGGTCCAGCCGCAGGTCGCCGTGGTCGTCGAGGCGCCAGGCGGTGCTGATGGTGCCGCGCACCGACCGGTACGTGGCCCGGGCCGAGGTCAGGTCGCCGCCCGGCTGGGGGGCGATGGTGAGGTGGCCGTAGCCCGGGTGGGCCGGGTCGGGTTGGATGCCGGCGATGGTGCGGTACATCCAGTCGCCCACGGCACCGTACGCGTAGTGGTTGAACGAGTTCATGCCCACGTCGCCGAAGCTGCCGTCCGGTTTGATCGAGTCCCACCGCTCCCAGATGGTGGTCGCGCCCTTGCCGATCTCGTATCCCCACGACGGGTAGGTGTCGTTGAGCAGCAGCCGGTAGGCCACGTCGAGGTGCCCGGTGTCGCTGAGCGCCGGCAGCAGGTCGGGGGTGCCGAGGAAGCCGGTGGACAGGTGCCAGTCGTGTCGCCGGACGTTGGCGACCAGTTTGTCGGCGGCCTTGGTGCGTAGCTCGTCGGGGAGCAGGCCCAGGCCGATGGCCAGCACGTACGCGGTCTGGCTGTCGCCCTGGACGGTGCCGTCGGCGGTGACGTACGAGTCGACGAAGGCCCGGGCGACGTCCTTCGACAGCGCCGCGTACCGGGCGGCGTCGGCGTCCTTGCCGATGGCGGCGGCCATCTCGCCGAGCAGCCGGAGACTGTACGCGTAGTAGGCGGTGGCGATGACCGGGCCGGGGGTCGGGTCGTTGAGGTTGAGCCAGTCCAGGTACGGGCCGGCGTTGGTGCGCCGGTTGCCCGAGCTCGTGCTCTGCAGCCAGGAGGCGAAGCGCACCATCGAGTCGTAGTGCTCCCGGATGATCCGGGTGTCGCCGTAGCGCTGCCAGAGCGTGTGGGGCACGGTGATGCCGGCCTCGGCCCAGCCGGTGGCCCCGTCGCCGCAGCAGGCCCGGGGTGCCACGTCGGGGTACGCGCCGTTGGCCGACTGCGCGTCGCGCAGGTCCTGGAGCCATTTGCTGAGGAAGGTGAGGCTGTCCATGTTGAACGTCGCGGTCGCGGCGAAGACGTTGATGTCGCCGGTCCAGCCGAGCCGCTCGTCGCGGGCGGGGGTGTCGGTGGGGATGGACAGGAAGTTGCCCCGCTGACCCCAGGTGATGTTGCTGTGCAGCTTGTTGACCATGGTGTTGGAGGTCTCGAACTCGCTGGTGAGTTCGCCGTCGGTGTGCATCACCAGGCCGGTCACGGTGCCGAGGTCCGGGGTGCCGGGGAAGTTGGTCAGCTCGACGTACCGGAAGCCGTGGAAGGTGAAGGTGGGTTCGTAGACCTCCCGGCCGCCGCCGGCCAGGGTGACGTGGTCGGTGGCCTGCGCGGTGCGCAGGTTGGCGGTGTAGGCGGTGCCGTCGGGGTTGAGCACCTCGGCGTGCCGGAGTCGTACGGTGGTGCCGGCCGGGCCGTCGACGGTGAGCCGGACCTTGCCGACCATGTTCTGGCCCAGGTCGAAGATCCAGGTGCCCGGGGTGGGCTGGGTGAGCGTCTTGGCGGGCAGCTCCTGGGTGACCCGGACGGGCGGGTCGACCTGGGCGACCAGCTTGGGGGTGGCGCCGGTGTCGTCGACGCTGGCGGTGGACCAGCCGGAGTCGTCGAACCCGGGCCGGTCCCAGCCGGCCGGGAGCTTGCGGGCGTCGTAGGTCTCGCCGTGGATCAGGTCGGTCTGCCGGAACGGGCCCGGGGTGGCCCGCCAGGAGCCGTCGGTGCGTACGGTCTCGGTCCGGCCGTCGGCGTAGTCGATCACCAGTTGGGCGCTCAGGTGCGGGCGGGAACCGTAGATGTCGGTGCCGAACCAGGCGATGCTGCCGGAGTACCAGCCATCGCCGAGCATCGCGCCGAGGGCGTTGTCCCCCGGCCGGAGCTGGCCGGTCACGTCGTACGTCTGGTACTGCACGCGGGTGTGGTAGTCGGTCCAGCCGGGTGCCAGTTCGTGGTCGCCGACGCGCTGCCCGTTGAGGGACAGTTCGTAGACGCCGAGCGCCGACGCGTACACCCGGGCCCGGGCGATCTGCCCGTCGACCTGGAATCCGCGGCGCAGCAACGGGTTGGCGTCCAGTGCGGTCAGCATCGCCTCGGTGCCGCCGCTGACCCGCAGCCCGGCCGCGCTCGCGGTGCCGCCGCCGAACGGGTTCTCGCCGTCGGTGAGCGAGGCGGCGAACAGCGTCTGGTCACCGCTGCTAACCGTGAGGTCGCTGAAGACGCCGGCCTCCACTCCGCTGGTGCGCAGGCCGATCCCGCCGGCCCGATGGGTGCCGTGGCGGGTGACGTCGACCTGGGTGCCGTCGACCCAGGTGGTGACCGTGTCGCCGGCCGCGGTGATGCGCAGGGTGTGCGGGGCGGTCAGCTTGTCGGCCGGTACGACCGCGCCGAGCGGCACCTCCTTGAGCAGCGTCCAGGTGCCGTTGACCCGCACGTGCGGGCGCAGCTTGGCGGCCCCGTTGGTGATGGAGAACTGCCACATGTAGGCGTTGCCCGCGCCGCGGGCCCGGAAGAAGATCCCGGCCGCGTCCCGCTCCAGGCGGATCCGCGTCTGGACGGTGTAGTCGGTCCACGACTCGGTGGGCGAGGGCAGTCCGATCCAGTCGGCCTGCCATCCCTGCGGCCCGTTGACCCCGGTCTCCCAGGAGGCGGGCGCGCTCCACCCGGACGTCCGGCCCGCGGTGTCCCAGACCCGCACCTGCCAGTGGTAGCGGGTACGGGGGCGCAGCGCCGGCCCGCCGTACTCGACGAAGGAACTGTCCCGCGAGGTGACCCGGCCGCTGTCCCAGACGTCGGCGGCGGCCAGGCCGTCGGGGTTGGTGGCCACCCGGATCTGGTACGCCTGCTGCACCACGGCGCGTACGTCGGCCCGGATCGTCCAGCCCAACCGTGGCCGCGCCACGTCCAGCCCGATCGGGTCGGTGGCCCGCTCGGTCGTCAGCGCCTCGACCGTCAACCGGTCGGGCGACGGTTCCGCGGCGCCCGCCCGGTCGGCCGTGACCGCCGGCGACGAGAAGCCGACGACCAGCGCGGTGACCGCCGCCAGCACGGTCCGGATCCCTCGTGTTCTCCTCATCAGCCTGATCCCGCTCTCTGCTGTGATGTGCCGTATCTCGCCGCGTGACCGGGCCCGACGTGCCGTCAGCCGATGCTTCGGAACGCCGGGACACCTGACTCTCCTCATTGGCCAGACAGGTGATCCACTCTGATGAATCGTTTCAGGGAAGTTACCGCGCGAAACCACGGAGATGAAGGCGTCGTGGTGGCCGGATCCGGCCAAGATTCCAGACAGGACAGCGGACGATCACCCCCGGGTGACCGCCCGCTGTCTGTTCAAAGCCCGCCCGTCAACCGCGGCGGTCGGAGGCGACGGTCGTCCGGCCCGGCTCGACCTGGTCGACCACGAGCCGCCCGTCGGCGATCCAGTCGCGCGGCGCGCGGCCCTCGGACCGTACGTGCAGCGCACGGGCGTCCGCGACACCGAGCTGAGCCAGATCCAGCTCGATGCGACCGGTCACGTTGGCCGGCAGGTCGACGACCAGCCGGAACCCGTCGCGGCGGTCGAGCGCCACCTCGATCGGCCCGCGGATCGTCGGCACCTTCGCCCGCAACCAGTCCAGCGGACCCGGCTGCGGGGCGATCAGCACCTCACGGGCGCCGGGCGCGAGCGGCCGGACCCCGGCGACGAACCGGGGCACGATGTTGGCCGGCGCCGACCCCCAGGCGTGCGAGAACGTGGTGTTCGACTTGATCGACGGGTCCCACGCCTCCATCACGATGGTGGCGCCGAGGTCGTCCATCATGTGCAGCCACGAGAACTGCTCGCGGCTGGTCAGCAGGCCATGGGCCGCGTGCCCCAACCCCGCCCGGTAGAGCGCCTCCAGCAGGAACTGCGCGCCGTAGACGCTGACCCGCATGCCCCGGGTGGCCAGCCAGTCACCCAGGGCCCGCACGTCGCCGTCCTCGGGCACGCCGAGCGCGAGCGGGAACGCGGTCGCGTGCTGGGCCTGGTGCGCGGTGCCCACCCCGTCGCGGTACGCCCCGGCGGACCGGTCGAGCAGCTGGTCGTTGACGGCCGCCCGAAGTCGGGCGGCCAGCTCCGTGTACCGCTGCGCGTCGGCGGCCCGGCCGAGCACCCCGGCGATGCGCGACAACGCCTCGAACGCCGCGTACTGCCAGGCGTTGATGACGGTGTTGACCCGGGTGAAGACGTACCCGTCGCGGTTGGTCGTCGGCCAGTCGACCAGGTCGGCGTTGCTCTGGCTGGAGCTGCCCGGATTCTTCTCCACCAGCCCGGAGGCGTTGAGCGACTCGTCGAGCTGACGCTCCACGAACAGGTCGTAGTCGGCCGCGAGGTTGGACGGGTCGCCGGTGGCGAGATAGTCCTCCCAAGCGGTGATCACCGTCTGCAACCGGTACTCGGCCGGCCAGGTGGGGCGGCGGACCAGGTACGACGTGGAGTACCGAGCCAGCGCGAAGGACCGCTGCGTGGCGTACTCGGAGAGCTGGTTGATGATCGCGTCGCC
The DNA here is from genome assembly GCF_003236315.1 of Micromonospora craterilacus. Classification (GTDB taxonomy): domain Bacteria; phylum Actinomycetota; class Actinomycetes; order Mycobacteriales; family Micromonosporaceae; genus Micromonospora; species Micromonospora craterilacus. The sequence goes on along the minus strand of NZ_POTY01000004.1, from coordinate 38,929 downwards.
CTCGTACGGGCCCCGCTCCCGGGTGGGTGTGTCCTGGTAGACGTCCTGCCGGGTCGCCTCGATCGAGTAGCGGCACATCTGCCAGACCCGGTCCAGGTCGGGATCGGAGCTCTCGAACGCCGCGTCGTCGTCGGACCACGGCAGCTTGAGCACGGCCGCCTCGACGGCGTCGGTCAGGTCCAGCGCCGGGTCGGCGACCAGTTCGACCCACCGGAACGCCCGGTAACCCCAGTGTTCGAGCTGCTGCCGGCCGTCCCGCAGGGTCCACACCTCGCGGTAGGTCTGCCCGGCCCGCAGGTTGTAGCGGGCGCCGGTGGCGGTGCGCTCCTCCCCCAGCCGGATCTCCACCGTCTGGCCGGACGTGCCGAGCACCGACAGCCGGATGCCGCCGACCACCGCCTGGCCGAGGTCGAGCAGCCACCGGCCCGGTTCGAGCCGCTCGACCGCGGCGGGTCGCCGGTAGGTGTAGGCCATGTTCGACACCCAGGCCGGTTCCAGCCGGCGGCTGAGCGGCGCGGCGGCGGGTGCCTCCCAACCCCGGTCGTCGAAGCCGCGCGCGGTCCAGCCGACGGGCTCCTGCCGGGCGTCGAGATACTCCTGCGGCGCCTGGTAGAAGCCGCCGCCGGTGAAGCCCGCCGCCGGCCGCCACCGGCCCGCCCGCCGGGTGCGCCAGCCGTCGCCGGTCGCGACCACCTGGCGGGTCCCGTCGGCGAAGACGACGGCCAGTTCGGCGAGGAAGGCGCGCTCGCGTGGCGAGTAGCACAGCGCGGCGATCGCGTTGCGTCCCGGTACGAGCTGGGCGGTCACGTCGTGGGTCTGGTAGCGGGCTTCACCGGCCATCGCCCGGACCGGGCCGACGCCCGCGACGGTGTCGTTGACCCACAGCTTGTACACGTACTGCCGGGTCGGCTCGGGTGACTGCCCCGTCGCGTAGACGTACGCGGCGGCGATCGGCTTGTCGGGCAGCACGAACTCGGTACGCAGCAGCGCCCAGTCGTTGCTCTCGCCGAGCGTCGCCAGCAGCGACTGGCTGCGGTCGAGGACGAGGTCACCACCAGCGACCGTGCCGCCGACGAACACGCCGGGCCCCGCGGTGAAGTCCTCGTTCACCACCACCTTGCCGGTGGTGTCGGTGAAGGACACCGAGTGGAAGCGTTGCGACTCGGTGCTGCCGTTACGGAACCCGATGCCACCCGAGGCGTACGTGCTGTCCACGGTGGTGTCGACCAGCACGTCGCCGAGGTAGGTCCGGATGGTGGAGCCGGCGAGCTCGACCCGGAACCGGTGCGGCGTGCCCGTCGCCACCGGCAGCCCGATCGACCGCTCACTCAGCACGGTGTACGTGCCGTTGCGCTGGACGTGGGTCTTCAGCACGCCCGGCGAACCGGCGCGTAGCTGCCACAGGTAGTTGTTGCTGGCGTTCTGCGCCCGGAACCACAGGCTGGCGGCGACGGCGGTGATGGTGACCGACACGTCGAGGACCCCGTCCCGCAGCGCCACCTCGCCGTCGGGCGCCCAGATCGGCTCGGCGGTCCAGGTGTCGCCGGCCGCGGTGACCACGGCCTGCGGCTCGGACCAGGCCGAGACGAGACCCGGGGTGGCCCAGGTGCGGACCCGCCAGTGGTAGAGCGAGCCGGGCAGCAGTGGCGGACCGGCGTACTCGACGGCCGTCGAGTCGGCGCTACCCACCCGACCGCTGTCCCAGACGACTCCGCCGCTGGTGAGCAGTTCGTCGCGGGTGTGCGCGACCTGCACCTGGTAGGCGACCTGCCGGGCGGCCGGACGCAGCGCCGGCACGATCCAGCTCAGCCGCGGCCGGTCGGGCGTCACGCCGAGCGGCGCGTCCAGCAGGTTGGTCAGCAGTCCGGTGGGCACGGGGCGGGACGCCGGCGCCGCGCCGGCCGGGGCGGCACCGGCCGGCAGGCCGGTGCCGGCGGTCGCGGCGCCGAGCACGACGGCACCGCCCGCCTGAATGAGACGTCGCCGGGAAAGGCCGGCTCCGGTAATGAACTCGCGCACGAGCGACCCCCTGAGATGAATCGTTTCAGGGAGGTTACGACCGTCCACTCGATGCGTAAAGACTTCGCGCGTTGCCGGATCCGGCCACCTGGGGGCCGGGGCCAGACCCGCTACCTGCGCCGCGCGCAGGCGGCACCCGCGTCAGCCCAGCGCCGACAGGCGGTCGCCGAGGTCGGTGCGGCGGTAGTTGAGCCTCCGCCCCGACCGCAGTGCCACGATCAACCCCGCGTCACGCAGCGCCGTCAGGTGGTGCGACGCCGTCGCCGGGGCCAGGCCCAGTTGCGCGGCCACGTCCCCCGTGCTGGACGGCATGGTCAGCAGCATCAGGACCGCCGCCCGGGTGGCACCCAGCAGGGCCGCCAACGGCGCGGGTGGAGGTGCGGGAGCCGCGAACAGGAGGCCCAACGTCCGCGGCGGATACCACAAGGACCGGCCGGACGGGGACTCCATGATCCAGGCGTGCGCGCCCGTGAAGGCCGTCGGCAGCAGAGCCAACGGGTGGCCGTCCAGGGACCACGGCGGATGGTCGGTGTCCTTCAGGTAGTCGAGTTGCAGCGCGTCCGGATCCCAGCGCAGTCGAGGATGCAGATCGGCCAGCAGTGTCCGCGGGCCGGGAAAGGCCGCCATGGACGTCCGGTGGGCGATCTCGGCCTCGGCCGCCGCGCGCAGACGGGGCCACAGCGGGGCGAGCGCGACCTGGAAGTAGCGGCGGATCTGCGTGATGAGCGCGGGCAGCACGGCTGCCGGGTCCGCACAGGGGATGCCGGCCGCCCAGAGCTCCGCCGCCACCCGGTCCGGTGGGGTCGCGGCGATCGCGGAGAGTTCCGCCTCGAGTGTCGGACGGGCGGTCTGGGGCGGCGGGGTCAGGAAATCCGGAATCTGGCCGTTCGGGGTGGCCAGAACGCGCCAGAGGGTGGGCAGCACCGCCGGGGACACCCGCGGCGCCACCCGGGACCGCCAACGGGCGTGCTCCCAGGACGTCGAGCGCAGCGCGAGGGCGCTGGTCACCACCTCGGCCATCGGAGAGTGGGCGAAGCGCAGCCGGAGCAGGTCGTCAGGGGTCAACGAGAGGCGCTTCACGCTTCCATTCGAGCACGGTCGAACGGCTCGGCCCAAACGCGCGCAGCGCATAGCTTCGCCGGCATGCAATACACGAAACTGGGGCGGACGGGACTCACTGTCAGCCGGATATGTGTGGGAACGATGAACTTCGGGTGGCAGCTCGGGGAGGGCGACAGCCACGCCATCCTCGACCGGGCGGTCGGAGGCGGCATCAACTTCGTGGACACCGCCGACATGTACGGGGCCCGGGACTACGAGGGCACCAGCGAGACGTACATCGGTTCCTGGTTCGCCAAGTCGGGCCGACGGGACGAGGTGGTGCTCGCCACCAAGGTCTACCAGCCGATGGGGGACGGCCCGAACGATCGTGGGCTGTCGGCGCGGCGCATCGTCGCGGCGTGTGAAGCCTCACTGCGCCGGCTCGACACCGACCGCATCGACCTCTACCAGATGCATCACGTCGACCGCGCCACGCCCTGGGAGGAGATCTGGCAGGCGATGGACCTGCTCGTCGCGCAGGGCAAGGTGCTCTACGTCGGGAGCTCCAACTTCGCCGGCTGGCACCTGGTGGCCGCGCAGGCGGCCGCGGATCAGCGGCGCTCGCTCGGCCTGGTGTCGGAGCAGTGCAAGTACAGCCTGCTGACCCGACACGTCGAACTGGAGGTGGCACCGGCCGCGCAGGCGCTCGGGATCGGCCTGCTGCCCTGGTCACCGCTGGCCCAGGGGTTGCTGTCGGGAGCCCTGCGCAAGCACCGCGACGGCGCTGCCGGCCGGACGACCACGCACGCCGCAGCCCGGGTACACGAACATCGTCAGCTCCTGGAGTCGTACGAGGAGTTCTGCGCCGAACTGGACCTGCACCCGGCCACGGTGGCGCTCGCCTGGCTGTTGTCACGCCCCGGTGTGACCGCGCCGATCGTCGGACCGCGCACCCCGGACCAGCTCGACGTGGCGCTCGAGGCGCTGGAGACGAAGCTCGACGACGACGCCCTGGCCCGGCTGAACGAACTGTTCCCGCCGGTGGGCAACGGGGGCCCCGGACCCGAGGCGTGGGCCTGGTAGAGGCCGACGCATTGCTCAGGTCGTCACCGTAGGTCGGCCGGTCGATACCAGGGCGGGCCCGCCGGACAACCCCGGGTGAACAACACCTCACTCGGCTTCCACTCCCTTGATCTTGCTGTTAGCTTTTGCCAAGTATTTGCAAGAGCCATGGGATTGCATGTGGGGGTACGGTGACGGCCACCCTGCCGAAGGGTCAGGCAGACCTGCTCGGTGTCGCCGCGCAGCGACGCCGCACCGGGGTCTGGCTAGTCGCGCTGACGGTCGGACTGATCCTGACCGGGGTGGTCGCGGTCGGCTCCGGAGCGATCGCCATTCCCCCGCTGACCGTGGCCCGGATCATCGGGCACCAGCTCGTCGGCCTGCCGGGCGAGGTGACCTGGACACCGCCGCAGGAGGCGATCGTCTGGCAGGTCCGGCTGCCCCGGGTGCTGCTGGGCATGCTGGTCGGCGCCGGCCTGGCGGTGTGCGGGGTGGCCCTACAGGCCATGGTGCGCAACGTGCTGGCCGACCCGTACCTGCTGGGCATCAACTCGGGAGCCGCCAGCGGCGCCGCGGCGGCGATCCTGTTCGGGGCCGGCGCGGGATTCGGGCAGTACGCCCTGTCCACCAGCGCCTTCCTCGGCGCGCTCGCGGCGTCGCTGCTGGTCTTCCTGATCGCCCGCAGCGGCGGCCGGGTGACCTCGATCAGGCTGCTGTTGTCCGGGGTGGCCGTCGGCTACGCGCTGTATGCCACCACCAGCTTCCTGATCTTCGCCTCCGGGTCCGCCGAAGGTGCGCGGTCGGTGATGTTCTGGCTCCTCGGGTCCCTGGGGTTGGCCCGGTGGAACGCACTGCTGGTGGTGGCCGCGGTCGTGCTGGGCGGCACGATCATCTATCTGACCGTCGTCGGGCGGCGGCTCGACGTGCTGGCCATCGGTGACGAGACCGCGCAGACCCTGGGCGTGTCACCCGACCGGTTCCGGATGCGCCTGCTCGTGGTGGTCTCGCTCAGCGTCGGCGTGCTCGTCTCCGCCGCCGGCAGCATCGGGTTCGTCGGGCTCGTCGTGCCGCACCTGGCCCGGCGCATCGTCGGGGCGCCACACGTACGCGTGGTGCCGGTGGCCGCCCTGCTCGGCGCCATCCTCCTGGTCTGGGCCGACGTGGTCGCCCGGGTCCTGCTGGCCCCGCAGGAGATCCCGATCGGCATCATCACCGCCCTGCTCGGCGCGCCCTTCCTGCTCGTCCTGATCCGCCGACTGCACGGCGCCGGCGCATGAACCCCCCATTCCGTCGAGGAGAATCGATGAAGGCAACCCGTCTCGCCGTCACCGCCACCACCTCCGCCCTCGTGCTGCTCGTCGCCGCGTGCGGCGGCGCCGGTGACGAGCCGGCGGCGCCCGGCCGGGGCAACCCGGTCACCGTCACCAACTGCGGCGTGGACGTGACCTTCGACGCCGCGCCGCAGCGGGTCGTCCTGCTCAAGAGCGCGGCCGTGCCGTACCTGCACGCACTGGGCGTGCTGGACCGGGTCACCGCGCGGGCCGGGCAGTACCCCACGGAGTACTACGACGCCGCGACCCGCACCGAGCTGGACCGGATCCCGCTGCTGACCGACAAGACCGACACCAGTGGCCACCTGCAGATCTCCAAGGAGGTGGTGATCAGTCAGCAGCCGGACCTGGTGCTCGGCGAGGTCGACAACCTCTCCCGCGACACGCTCTCGGCGGTGCACATCCCGCTGCTCGAAGAGCCCGCGATGTGCCCCGACAGCACCGACGTGCCGACCTTCGACGACATCTACGCCCAGTTGCAGACGTACGGCAGGGTGTTCGGCCGCGAGGCCGAGGCCGCCACGGCGGTCACCGCGCTCAAGGAGCGGATGACCAGAATCCAGACCGAGGCAGGTCCGTCGTCCGGACGCACGGCGGCGGTGCTCTACCCGACCGTCGGCGGGGGCACCACGTACGCCTACGGCACGGCCAGCATGGCCCACCCGCAACTGACGGCCGCCGGCTTCCGCAACGTCTTCGGCGACGTACCGGAGCGGGTCTTCGAGGTCACCGTCGAGGAACTGCTCGGCCGCAACCCGGACGTACTGATCCTGCTGTACGGCGACGGCGACCCCAAGGCCGTCGAGCAGGGGCTGACCGGTCTTCCCGGCGCCGAGAAACTCAACGCCGTCCGCTCCGGCGACGTCATGACCCAGCTGTTCAACTTCACCGAGCCGCCGACTCCGCTGTCGATCGACGGTCTCGATCGGATCGTGCAGCGGTTCAAGGCCGGCGCGTGATCCAGGCGACGGGAGTCTCCTGGCGCTACGGCGCGAACCCCGTGATCGACGGGGTCAGCGTGACCGCGCGACCCGGCCGCGTCCTCGGGCTGATCGGCCCGAACGGCAGCGGCAAGACCACCCTGCTACGCCTCCTCTACGGGGCGCTGCGCAGCGGCACCGGACAGGTCCTGGTGAACGGCGACGAGCTGTCCGGCCTGCCGTCGCGGGAGGCCGCCCGCCGGCTGGCGGTGGTCGTGCAGGAGACCGGCGGCGAAACCGCCCTGACGGTGGCGGAACTGGTGCTGCTGGGCCGCGGGCCACATCTGTCGACGTTCCAGCGCGCGGGTCGGGCGGATCACGAGATCGCCGCCCGGTGCCTGGCCCGGGTCGGTGCCACCCACCTGGGAGCGCGGGCCTTCGGCCAGCTCTCCGGCGGTGAGCGCCAGCGCGTGCTGATCGCCCGCGCCCTCGCCCAGCAGGCCACCCACCTGCTGCTCGACGAGCCCACCAACCACCTCGACATCCGCTACCAGCACGAGATCCTCCACCTGGTACGCAACCTGGACACCTGCGCCGTCGTCGTGCTGCACGACCTCAATCTCGCCGCCCGCTACTGCGACGACCTGGTGCTACTGGGCCGGGGCGGGGTGGTCGCCGCCGGCACCACCGACGAGGTTCTGGACCCCACCGTTCTCGAACCCGTCTACGGCATCGGCATCCGACGACTGGACCTCGACGGCGCCATCCACCTGCTCTTCCAACCGATCGGCCACCCCGCCAACGAGAGGACCGCGGCATGACCACGCAGGACCGCATCAACGCGTACTGGACCGGCCGCGCGCCGGGCTACGACGAATACCAGCAGCGCTCCGACCGTCTCGCCGCCGACCAGCAGGCCTGGTCGGCGATCTGGGCCCAGGCCCTACCTCCCGCGCCCCTGAACGTGCTCGACGTCGGTACCGGCACCGGGCAGGTCGCCATTGTCCTCGCCGGACTCGGCCACCGCGTCACCGGCATCGACCTCGCCGACGGCATGCTGGACCGCGCCCGCCAGCACGCCGCCGCCATGGCCAATGGTCCGGCGATCCGGCGCGGCGACGCCGTGTGCCCGGACTTTCCGGCCGCCAGCTTCGACGCGGTGACCAGCCGATACCTGATGTGGACCCTGCGCGAACCGGAGACCGCGGTGGCGAACTGGGCACGCCTGCTGCGCCCGGGCGGCACGGTCGCGGTGGTCGACAGCACCTGGTTCCCGAACGGCCTGGACAACGCCTCGGAGAACTTCGTCGGCTTCTACGACGCTCAGGTGCAGTCCGCGCTGCCGCTGGCCACCGCGAAGTCCATCGACCACACCGTGGCGGTGCTGGCGCGAGCGGGCCTGGCGGAGGTCACCGTGACGCCCCTGACATCGATCTTCGAGCTGGACCGCCAGTACGGTGTGGCGCCGAATCACGAGCACCAGATGCAGTTCCTGGTCACCGGCCGGGTCTGAGAACGGCTGGCGTACGCGAACGACAGCACCGGAGGGTGTCCGGTTCGCCAGAATCAGGGCATGAGTGAGGATTCCGCAGCCGCTAGCGCACGGCAGCGCCCCGACGTCCACCAGCGCCGTCAGCGGACGCTGCAGCGGATCACCGCGTTCACCGACGGGGGCGTGGCGATCGCCCTGACCCTGCTCGTCCTCCCGCTCGTCGACTTCGCCGATCAGAGCACGGCTCGGCAATCGGTGGCGCAACTGTTCTCCCAACACCTCGGAGACATTCTCTCCTTCGTGGTGTCGTTCCTGGTCATCGCGTTGTTCTGGCGAACACACCGGCACCTCTACGAACAGATCGTCGATTACGACGAGTTCCTCCTCGTGCTCAACACGGCATGGCTGATGGCGGTGGTCTTCCTGCCGTTTCCCACCGCGCGGCTCTTCGTCGAGACGCGCCTGCGCACCGACTCCGCGGTTCTCTACCTCAGCAACATGCTGGTCATCAGTCTCCTTGCGCTCGCCCAGGTCTGGTGGGTCGACCGCCGTTCCGCGCTGCGGGCCTCCCCAAGTCCGGGGAGGGCACGGACGCTGGCGCCGCCGGTCACGCTGTCGGTGATCTTTGCCGTGGCAACGCTGACCGCGCTCGCCTCGGCGACCGCCGGGCTGCTGGTACTCATCTTCCTGCCGCTGGTGCAGATCCTCACCGCCCGACTCTCCAGGCCACCCGCGAAGTGAACGTCCTTTCGCTCCGTTGCGGGCAGGACCCCGAGGGAGGTCAGCTGATCTGTTCGATCAGCTTGGCGGCGGTGGACGCGCCGTCTGCGGCCCGTAGCTGACTGCCGATGGTGGCGGCGGCGGTGCGGTGGGGGCCGTCGGCGAGCATGCGCTCGATGGCGGCCCGCAGAACAGTTGGCGACGACGACCGTTTCACGACCGTGGCCGCGCCGGCGCGGGCGACGGCTTTGGCGACCAGCGGCTGGTCGGCCAGCGACGACATGGGGATCAGGACCATGGGCAGGTCATGTGCCAGGGCCTGCATGGTGGTGGCGTGGCCGGCGTGGCCGACGACCATGCGTACCCGGGGCAGGATCTGCGAGTGCGGCACGAACCGGTGCACCTCCACATTGGCGGGGGCCGGGAGCTGCCGCGGGTCGACGCCGTGCCCGGTGGTGAGGGTCACCCGGACGGGCAGGTCGGCGACGGCCTGGAGGAGTGCGGTGAGCACCTTCGACTGCCCGACGTAGTAGATCGAGCTGAGGCTGATCAGGATGTGCGGCTCGTCGGCGTCATGCGGAACCGGTGTGGGCGCACCGGGTGGCCAGACCGGACCGGTGAACGCGGCGTTCGCCGGCACCGACTCGGCCAGTTCCAGCTCGCGCAAGGTCACGATCAGGTTCAGGTCGGACCGGTCCCAGAGGCGGCTCGGCGCCAGCCCTTTCACCCGCCCGGCGAGGCCGACGGCACCACGGTCCAGCCCGTTTCGCAGGAAGGCGTACAGCGTATGGGTGAGGGTGACCTGCCGGACGCCCAGATCCTGGGCGGCTCTGATGGCGCCGAGCATCATGCAGTCCACCACGGCGACGTCGGCCGGTTCCCGGCGCAGGCTCGCGGTCACATCCGTGCCGGCGGCCCGGTCGGTGCACAGCCGCAGGTAGTTCCACGCCCACCGGGCGTTGCCGACCGGCGCGGTCGCGGACCACGGGCGCGTCTGCCGATAAGGCTCGAACGGCAGCCCGACAGCCGTCACGGCGTCGCGCTGTTGCGGGTGGCCCAGCACCCGGACGGTGTGTCCACGCCGGCGCAGCTCGGCGGCGATCCCGAGCGCCGGTGGCACGTTGCCGCCACCGTCCCAGGTGACGAACAGATATGAGGTCATCGTCCTTCTCCCAAGATCGACGCGATCAGCCGCAGCATTCGTTGCTCGGCCTGCTGCCGGGGCAGGCGGCGATCGCGGGTCAGCAGCTTCCAGGTGTAGAGGTCGGTGGCGATCATCAGCAGATCGATGATCGCCTCGTGCTGGTCGGCCGGCCGGATGGCCAGGTCGGGTGCGAAGACCTCGCGCACCCAGTTGTCGTGGAACTGGCGGCCGTGCTCGGTGACGGCGTCCGTCTTGGCGCTGCCGCCCTCCTGCGCCAGCAGGCGCAGCATGGTCTCGCCCCAGCGGTCGTAATGGTCGAACAGCGCCGACACGGCGGCGTTCACGTCGCCGGCCGGCGCCGCCCGTTCGGCGGCAACCTGCTGGCGGGCGTGCGCGACCGCCGCCTCGAACAGCCCCTCCCGGCTGCCGAAGTGGCGCAGCACGGTCTGCACGCTCACCCCGGCCGCCCCGGCGATGTCGGCGAGCACGATGTCGACGGACGCCTGCCGTAGGACCAGCGCCACCGTCTCGTCGAGGATGCGTCGTCGGGTGCCGGCGGTCGCTGTCGCCCGTGCGGTCTGCACGTAGGTGCGAGGGCTTTCCATGCGCACAGTGAAGTCCCCCGGCCGATTTCATGTCAATAGCATTTACACGAAATTGGCCCGGACGGCCGAAGTGGGCGGTCAGCCGATTCAAGATCCTTTCGATACCCTGTCGAATCCGACCGACTTCGTTCGACGTTCTGGCGAGAGCACCATCGACGACTTACGGAGGAGACCCACCATGCGCTCGCTGATCGTCACCGAGTTCATGTCCCTCGACGGCGTCATCGACTCCCCCGGCGGCGGGGACGAATACCCGCACGCCGGCTGGACCGTCAAGGACGTCCAACTGGACGAAGCCGCGTCCGAGATCAAGGGTCGCGAGCAGGAGGAAGCCGGCGCGATGCTGATCGGCCGGGTCAGCTACGACGCGTTCGCACCGGTCTGGCCGACGATGGCGGAGTTCGCGGAGTACAACGCGATGCCGAAGTATGTCGTGTCCTCCACCCTCCGCGACCCGCAGTGGCAAAACACCACCGTGCTGCGCTCGCTCGACGAGGTCGCCGAGCTCAAGCAGGGCGACGGCGGCGCGATCCTGGTGCACGGCAGCGCCACCCTCGCGCAGGGTCTCGCCGCCGCCGGCCTGGTCGACCGGTACCACCTGTTGATCTTTCCGATTCTCCTCGGCGGCGGGAAGCGGCTCTTTGCCACGGAGGACGCCGACAAGCAGAAACTGACGCTGGTCGAGCACACCACGTACGCCAACGGCGTCCAGCTGGCGGTCTACGACGTCGTCCGCTGAGGTCCGGCCCACCATCGCCGGCCGCTCGTCGCCCAGGTCAGGCCACCCGGTACCGCTGGGCGCGGTCCGCGCGGAACTCCACGCCGGTGCCGGGTCGGTCCATCGGCACCGGAACGGCGCCGCCCGTGGCCGGCTGCACACCGTCGAAGAGCATCGACTCGATCCGTACGTGGTCGTGGAACCATTCCAGGTGCCGCAGGTTGGGCGTGGCGGCGGCGACGGGGAGATGCTGGTGCGGGGCGCAGTGACCGGAGACCTGCAACCCGGTGGCGTCGGCCACCGCGGCGATCCGGAGGAACTCGCTGATTCCGCCGCAGCGGGTGACGTCGATCTGGAGGCAGTCGACGTGCGGGGCCATCCGGTGGAAGTAGACCAGGTCGAAGCCGTACTCCCCCGCTGCCACGTCGGGCAGCACTCGGTCGCGGACCAGGCCGAGCCCGTCCAGGTCGTCGGAGCTGACCGGTTCCTCGTACCAGCGCACGTTCAGCTCGGCCGCGGCGTGGGCGACCCTGATCGCCTGCTTGCGCTGGTAGGCGCCGTTGGCGTCGACGTACAGCTCGGCGTCGTCGCCGATGGTGCGCCGGGCGGCGGCCATCCGCGCCAGGTCCCGCGTCACCTCGGTGCCGCAGGACTCACCGATCTTGATTTTGACCCGGGGGATGCCCTGCTCGTGCACCCAGCCGGCGAGTTGCCGATGCTGGCGCTCGTCGTCGTAGGTGGTGAATCCGCCGCTGCCGTAGACCGGCACGTGCCGGCGGGCGGTGCCGAGCAGTCGGGCCAGTGGCAGGTCGTGCCGGCGAGCCTTGAGGTCCCAGAGCGCGCAGTCGGCGGCGGAGAGGGCGAGCCCGGCGATGCCGGGGCGGCCGGCGTTGCGTACCTGTCGTTGCATCGCCGTCCAGACGGCCGGCACGTCGTCCGGGTCCAGGTCGCCGACGACCGGGGCGAGCAGGTCGGGGACCACCGCCGCGGCCGCCGCCGGGCCGTAGGTCCAGCCGATCCCGGTGCGGCCGTCCGCCTCGGCCCGGACCAGCACCAGGGTCGTGGCCGTCCAGGCCAGCGTGCCGTCCCCCTCGGGGCCGTCGGTCGGTATCCGGTACGCCTCGGCGGTCAGCCGTAGGCCGGTCACCGGGTCATCCGGCGGGCGAGCGCCACCACCGGGGCGAGGGCGGCGAGCCCCACCAGGGCGGCGGCGATCCACCTGGCCGCCGGTGACGGCGGTCCGGGGCGGTCCGCGAACACCGCCTCGGGACGCGGCGGCACCGGGGCGCCCGTCAGCCCGGCCCGGAGCAGTTCGGCGAGGTGGATCGCCGACCGGCCGCCGGCGGCGCTCTGCTCGACCTGGGTACGGCAGCTGAACCCGTCGGCGAGGATGACGTCGGTGTCGGCGGCGTCCCGGACGGCGGGCAGCAGCACCCGTTCGGCACAGGCCGTGGAGACCTCGTAGTGCCCCTGCTCGAAGCCGAAGTTGCCGGCCAGGCCGCAGCATCCGGAGTCGAGGAAGTCGGCCCGTACCCCGGCCGCCGCGAGCACCGCCTGGTCGGCGGCGGTGCCGAGGATGGCGTGCTGATGGCAGTGGGTCTGGATCAGTGCGTGCGCCGGGATCCGCGGCGGCTGCCAGCCCGGGCTGTGGTCGTGCAGCAGCTCGGCGAGGGTGACGGTCTGCTCGCGCAGCCGGGTGACGTCGTCGTCGCCGGGGAACAGGTCGTGGGCGTCGCTGCGGAAGACCGCGGTGCAGGACGGCTCCAGCCCCACCACCCGGGTGCCGGCCCGCAGGTGCGGGCGGAGCACCTGCACCGTGCGTTGCAGGACCCGTTTCGCGATGCCGAGCTGTCCGGTGGAGATCCAGGTCAGGCCGCAGCAGACGGGCTGGTCCGGCACCCGTACCCGCCATCCGGCGGCCTCCAGCACCTCCACGGCGGCCCGGCCGATCCCCGGGTGGAGGTGGTTGGTGAAGGTGTCCGGCCAGAGCAGCACCTCGCCGCGGGAGCCGTCGCCCTGGGGGGTCCGGCGGGCGAACCAGCGTTGGAACGACTCCGGGGCGAACAGCGGAATGTCGCGGTGCTGGTCGATGCCGCCGACCGCCTTCGCGATCCGGCCCAGCCCGGGTGCCTGCGCCAGCGCGTTCACCACCCGGGGCGCGATCGCGGCGGCGGCGGCCGCCGCCGGCAGCCAGCCCATCGAGTAGTGCGACCGGGGGCGGAGCCGGCCGGCGTAGTGGTGCGACAGGAACTCCGCCTTGTAGGTGGCCATGTCCACGTTGACCGGGCAGTCCGCCTTGCAGCCCTTGCAGGCCAGGCAGAGGTCCAGCGCGTCGCGCACCGCCTCGGAGCGCCAGCCGTCGCCGATGGTGCCGCCCCGGGCGGTGCCGTCGAGCATCTCGAACAGCAGCCGGGCCCGGCCCCGGGTGGAGTGCTCCTCCTCCCGGGTGACCATGTACGACGGGCACATCACCCCGCCGTGCGGTCGCCGGCAGTTGCCGACGCCGACGCAGCGCCGCACCGCCCGACCGAAGCTGCCGGAGTCCTCGGGGTAGTGGAAGTTCGTCTGCCAACCGCCGTGGTTGTAGTCGACGCCCAGTCGGAGGTGACTGTCCAGCGGGTAGGGCGCGACCAGCTTGCCGGGATTCATCCGGTTGTCCGCGTCGAAGATGGCTTTGAACTGCCCGAACGCGCGGATCAGCCGGTCGCCGAACATCTTCGGCAGCAGTTCGCCCCGGGACTGCCCGTCGCCGTGCTCACCGGAGAAGGAGCCGCCGTACGAGACGACCAGGTCGGCGGCGCGCTCGACGAACGAGCGGTACTGCCGAACGCCGTCGGCGCTGGTCAGCCGGAACGGGATCCGGGTGTGTACGCACCCCTGCCCGAAGTGCCCGTACAGCGACGCCTGTTCGAAGCCGTACTCCCGGAACAGCGCGTCGAGATCCCGCAGGTAGTCGCCGAGCCGTTCCGGCGCGACCGCCGAGTCCTCCCAGCCCTCCCAGGTGTCGGCCTCGCCGGGCACCCGGGCCGTGGCACCGAGGCCGGACTCGCGGACCCCCCACATCTGCTGCTCGTGGGCCTCGTCGTCGAAGCGGTGCACGGTCGGCCCGCCGTCGCGCCGCAACGCGTCCAGCATCCGCGCGACGGCCGCCTCCGCCTGCTCCGGCGTGTCGCCGCCCAGCTGGACCATCAGCCAGCCGCCACCCTGCGGCAGCAGGTGCAGGGCGGCGGGGTGCAGCTGCTTGCGCTTCTCGAAGTTGATCAGTTTGTCGTCGAGACCCTCGAGCGCGATCGGACGGTGCGGCAGGACGCGCGGCACGTCGTCGGCCGCGGCGGCGATGTCCGGGTAGCCGAGGAACACCATCGCCTTGGCCGGCACCACCGGGACCAGCTTCAGCCGGGCCCGCAGCACGGTGACCAACGTGCTCTCGGATCCGACCAGCGCCTGCGCCAGGTGGAAGTTCCGCTCCGGCAGCAGGCTGTCCAGGTTGTAGCCGGACACCCGCCGCGGGATGTCCGGGTAGCGGGTGCGGATGTCGCTCAGGTACTCGTCGCGCAGGGCCCGCAGCTGGCGGTAGATCTCGGCCGGTCGGCCGCCCCGGCGCTGGATTTCGGCGTACTGCTCGTCGCTGGTCTCGCCGACCCACATCCGGGTGCCGTCGTAGAGCAACACCTCCATCTCGGCGAGGTTGTCGACCGTCTTGCCGGTGCTCTGCGCCGTCGACCCGCAGGAGTTGTTGCCGATCATCCCACCGATGGTGCAGTGGTCATGGGTGGACGGCAGCGGACCGAACTCCAGCCGGTACGGGGCCAGCAGCTCGTTGAGCGTGTCCAGCACGATGCCCGGCTCCACCAGGCAGGTCTTCGCCTCGGCGTCCACCTCGATCAGCCGGTTGCAGTACTTCGACCAGTCGATCACGACGGCGGTGTTCGTGCACTCGCCGGCCAGGCTGGTGCCGCCGCCCCGGGACAGCATCGGCACGCCGAGCTGGCGACACACCTCGATGGTGGCGACGGCGGCGTCGACGGTACGCGGCACCACCACGCCGAGCGGGACCTGCCGGTAGTTGGAGCCGTCCGTCGAGTACGCTGCGCGTGAACCGGCGTCGAACCGGACCTCGCCGTCGACCACCGGCCGCAGCCGGGCGGCCAGGGCGGTCAGGTCCACGGCGGTGGCGGGTGCGGGCGCCCGGGTCACCGGGTCGGGCAGCGCGACGGGGCGAGCGGGAGCCCGGGTCACGAGCGCAGCTCGTTGATCTTGTCGCGGGCCACGGTGGCAAGCGTGGCGGCCTTGTGCGGCTGGCCGCGCAGAAACGCCTCGGTGAAGTGTTTGGCCTGGTCGTAACCGACCTTGCCGGGCATCGGCGGCTCGTTCGGGTTGACGTCGCAGTCCACCAGCGCCGGGCCGGGGTGGGCGAGGGCCTCACGAATCGCCCCGGGCAGTGACTTCGGGTCGCTGATCTTCGCGCCGTACCCGCCGCAGGCCCGCGCCCAGGCGGCGAAGTCGGCCTCCGGCTGCCGGTGCCGCACCGCGTACTCCGGATAGCCGAGGACGATCTGCTCCCAGAGGATCTGCCCGTACGAGTTGTTGTTGTTGACGATCACCTTGACCGGCAGGTCGTGCCGCACGGCGGTGAGGAACTCCGCCATCAGCATGGCGAACCCGCCGTCACCGACGAAGGCGATGACCTGCCGGCCCGGGTACGCGTGCTGCATGGCGACCGCGTACGGCAGTCCGGGCGCCATGGTGGCCAGGTTGCCGGAGAGGTAGAACTCCCGGTTGCCGCGGATGGTCCAGTGCCGGGCCGCCCAGGTGGCGACGGTGCCGGAGTCGCAGGTCAGGATGGCGTCCGAGGTGGCCGCCTCGTCCACGCAGCTCATCAGGTACTGCGGGGCGATCGGGTCGCGGCTCGGATCCTGCAGGGCGGTCATGTCCGCACGCCAGGCGTCCCGCTCGCGCTGGTACTTGGTCAGGAAGGACCGGTCGGTGCGGGTCTGCAGCATCGGCAGCAGTTGCTGCAACGCGAGCCGGGCGTCGGCGGTGACCGCCGCGTCCACCGGCAGCCGCATGCCGATCAGGCTGGCGTCGATGTCGATCTGGACCACCCGCGCCTGCCCCGGCGCGGGCAGGTACTTCCCGTACGGGAAGGAGGTGCCGACCATCAGCAGGGTGTCGCACTCCTCCATCAGCTCTTCGCTCGGCTTGGTGCCGAGCAGGCCGAGGCCGCCGGTGGTGAGCGGGTGGTCGTCCGGCACCACCAGCTTGCCGGAGAGGGTCTTGACGATCGGGCTGGCCAGGGCGTCGGCCACCGCGATCACCTCGTCCCGGGCCCGGCGGGCGCCGATCCCGACCAGCATGGCGACCTTCCGGCCGGCGTTGAGCACCTCCGCGGCGCGGGCCAGGTCGGCTTGCGCCGCCGGCACCGGCGGCTGCGACAGCACCGCACTGCTGGTCGGCGGCGCTCCCGGGCTGACGCTCCGGTACGGGTCCTCGCCGGCGGGGGCGACCTGCACGTCGTTGGGGAAGGACAGGTGGGCCACCGTCCGCTTCGCCAGGGCGTGGCGGATGGCGATGTCGACCACCCCGGGCAACTGCCGCGGGTTGGTCACCATCAGGTTGTACGCCTCCGCGACGTCCTGGTAGAGCAGCGGGGTGTGCACCTCCTGCTGGTAGTGCGCGCCGAGCACCGACGTCTCCTGCATGCCGGTGATGGCCAGCACGGGCACGTGGTCGAGCTTGGCGTCGTACAGCCCGTTGAGCAGGTGAATGGCGCCGGGCCCGGAGGTGGCGGCGCAGACCCCCAGCCGCCCGGTCGCCTTGGCGTACCCGGTGGCCATGAAGGCCGCCGCCTCCTCGTGGTGCACCAGCACGAAGCGAAGCTTCTCCCGCTGCCGGCGGAAGCCCTCCATCAAGCCGTTGATGCCGTCGCCGGGCAGGCCGAACACGGTGTCGACCCCCCACTCCACCAGTCTCCGAGCCAGGCTCTCGCCCACGATCTCCTGCACGTCGTCCTCCTCGCGTACCCGGAGCTGCGTCCGTCGTCGTCCGTGTCGCGCTGCTCCAGGTCAGCGGCGCCGGGCCGGACACCGCAGGCGAGGACGGACGGGTCCGCCGGCTACCCGGCAACGCGGGCGGCAAACCAACCGCCCGGGAGGTTCCTCGCCCGCGCCGGCAGCCCGGTGCGGACCCGCCCGGGGGCCGGCGGGTCCACCCGGGTCAACGCCAGTAGCGGGCCACCAGGTAACCGAGGAGCATGCCCGCGGCCAGGCTGACCACCGCCCGGCCGGACAGCGCGGCGCGGAGTCTGCCGAGCCCCGTACCGGGGTCGACGACCGTGCCGGCGGCATTGCCCACCGCGCCCACCATCACGTCACCGAATCTGTCCAGCTTCACGATTGCCACCGCCCTCGTCCCGGATGCCGCCAGGCCGGTACCCGCCCGCTGGGCATCGAAACGGCGTGGCCGGCGGCGGCATGGGCCTTCGCCGGCGGCCGATTCCTCGCCAGCTGGTCGCCGGGGGTTAGGCTTCGGCGCATGACGTGGCGGTGGCACGGCCGGGCCGCGAACGCGGCCCTGGTGCTCGTGGTCGGCCTGGTCGCCCTCGTCGGTCTCGTGGTGCAGTCGGGTGGCATCGACACCTCCGCTGACTGGGCTGCGCTGCTGGTCGTGCTCGTCTCCTCCGGTGCGCTGTTCCTGCGCCGCCGCCATCCCGTGCTGGTGGGCGCCGTGGCGCTGGCCGCCGTCGGCACCTACGGAGCGTTGCTGCACCGGCCGGGGCCGATCATGCTGGTGTTCGTCGTGGCGCTCTACACCGTCGTCGACGAGGGACATCTCGCCATCGCGGTCGGGCTCGGTCTCGCCTCGGTGGTCGCCTTCGCCGTCGCGGACAGCTACAACAGAACTGAGCACACCGCGAACGGGGCGACCCTGTTGCACGCCGGCTGGCTCGTCGCCGTCATCGTCGGTGTGACCCGCAATCGCCGGGCCTACCTCGCCGAGGCGCAGGCCCGGGTGCTCGCCGCGGAGCAACGCGCGGAGGAGGAGGCCCGGCGCCGGGCCACCGAGGAGCGGCTGCGCATCGCCCGCGAGCTGCACGATGTGCTCGGCCACCAC
The DNA here is from genome assembly GCF_003236315.1 of Micromonospora craterilacus. Classification (GTDB taxonomy): domain Bacteria; phylum Actinomycetota; class Actinomycetes; order Mycobacteriales; family Micromonosporaceae; genus Micromonospora; species Micromonospora craterilacus. The sequence continues at coordinate 20,764 of NZ_POTY01000004.1, read as the reverse complement.
CTCTCGCTGATCAACGTGCAGGCCAGTGCCGCGCTGCACCGCCCGGATCCCACCCGCTCCGAGCAGGCGCTGGTCGCGATCAAGCAGACGAGCAAGGAGACGTTGCGTGAGTTGCGCACGACGCTGGGCGTCCTGCGGCAGGAGGGCGAGGCGCCGACCGCTCCCCCGCCCGGCCTGAGCCGTCTCGGCGAGCTGGTCACGATGGCCGGGCGGTCCGGGTTGGAGATCCACACCGAGCTGACCGAAACCCGGCCGATGCCGCCGGAGGTCGACCTGGCGGCGTACCGGATCCTGCAGGAGGCGCTGACCAACGTGACTCGGCACGCCGGCGCGACCCGCGCGGTGATCCGGGTCCGGCCCGACCTCGACGACGTGCTGGTGGAGGTCGAAGACGACGGCACCGGCGCACCCGGCCCGCCCGGTAACGGGATCCTCGGCATGGGCGAGCGGGCCCGGGCGCTGGGCGGTTCGCTGACCACGGGCGCCGGCCCGGACGGTGGCTTCCGGGTATGTGCCCGCCTACCGCTGCGGCTCGGCCCGGTACCGGCGGGAGCGTCAGCGTGATCCGGTTGCTGCTCGCCGACGACCAGACCCTGGTCCGCGCCGGGTTCCGGTCCATCCTGGACGGTGAGGACGGCATCGAGGTGGTCGGTGAGGCCGCGGACGGTGCCGAGGCGGTGCGGCTCGCTCGGCAGCTGCGGCCGGACGTCGTCCTGATGGACATCCGGATGCCTGGACTGGACGGCCTGGCCGCCACTCGGGAGATCGCCACCAGTTCCGACGTCCGCGTGATCATCCTGACCACGTTCGACCTGGACGACTACGTCTACGGCGCGCTGCGAGCGGGCGCGAGCGGCTTTCTGGTCAAGGACACCGAGCCGGCGGAGCTGATCCACGCGGTGCGGGTGGTGGCTCGCGGTGACGCGCTGATCGCGCCGTCGATCACCCGCCGGCTGATCTCCGAGTTCTCCGCCCGGGTCGCGCATCCCGATCCCGGGCCGCGGCTCAGCGCGCTCACCGAGCGGGAGCGTGAGGTGATGGGGCTGGTCGCCGCCGGCCTGTCCAACGACGAGATCGCCGCGCGGCTGGTGCTGAGCCCGGCCACCGCGAAGACGCACGTCAGCCGGATCATGACCAAGACCCAGGTCCGGGACCGGGCCCAGTTGGTGATCCTCGCCTACGAGTCCGGCCTGACCGTTCCCGGTTGGCTCGCCCGCTCCTGACCGCGACCCGCGGGGTACGCCGTCAGGAGCGGGGCGGTAGTCAGATGGTGGGTCGGGAACGAGCCAGAGCCAGCCCACCGAGGACGACGGCGATCAGCCCCACCGCCAGGGCCACGTAGGCCCCGCCTCGCCCGTTGCCGGTGCCGATACCGCTGTCGGAGGTGGCCACGACCAGCCCGCCGAGGGCCATGCCGATCAGCCCCGCCAGCAGGGCCATGGTGGCTCCGCGCCGTCCGGAGCCGGTGCCGACCCGACTGGCGGGGCGGGCCAGTGCCAGCCCGCCGATGACCACGCCGGCCAGCCCCAGGACGGCGGCGAGGCTGGCCCCGAGTCGCCCGGCGCTCATGGTGTAGACACTGGCGGCGATCGGCTCGGCCGAGAGGTACGTGGCTGCCGGTGCTCCCCCGAGCAGGGCGGGGGCAAGCAGGTGACGGACGTACATGAGGATCCCTTCGCTCGCAGGACGAGTACCTGCGGCAGCGTATGTAGCGGTGTGGTCACGGGTCGTCATGCCGGAGTTGCCGATGGGCCTACCACCCGGGTTGCGCGCGTTCGGTGCGTCGTACCACCGTGGTTGTCTCTGCCGGCGACGACCTCGCCCGAGGCGGCGACAGCCAAAAGGTTTTGTAGGGTTCCCACAAGCGGGGCTGCGTAGGGTTCGGTGCTTACGGCATGGCGCTGCTCGCCCGTAGGCAGAAGGGTGATCACTGCCGAGGGCTGTCGTCCCGCGGCGCGTTCCTCGTAGGTCTACCGGAGGGGTCGATCGGGTGTTCAGCCGTATCGCCATCGTCAACCGTGGAGAAGCCGCGATGCGGCTCATCCACGCGGTCCGAGAGCTGGCTGCGGAGACCGGCACCAGGATCGAGACCGTCGCCCTGTACACCGACGTGGACCGTACCGCCACATTCGTGCGCGAGGCGGACATCGCCTACGAGCTCGGTGCCGCGTCCACGCGTCCGTACCTGAACATGGCGGTGCTGGAGCGCGCGCTGGTGGAGACCGGGGCCGACGCCGCGTGGGTCGGTTGGGGTTTCGTCGCCGAGGACCCGGCGTTCGCGGAGTTGTGCGAGAAGATCGGCGTCACCTTCGTCGGGCCGAGCCCGGAGGCGATGCGCCAGCTCGGCGACAAGATCGGCGCGAAGCTGATCGCCGAGGAGGTCGGCGTACCGGTCGCGCCGTGGAGCCGCGGCGCGGTCGACACCCTGGACGCCGCGCTGGCGGCGGCGACCGAGATCGGCTACCCGCTGATGCTCAAGGCGACCGCGGGCGGCGGCGGACGCGGCATCCGCGTGATCACCAACGAGTCCGAGCTGGCCGACGCGTTCGAGCGCACCAGCCAGGAGGCGGCGCGGGCGTTCGGCAGCGGCGTCGTGTTCCTGGAGCGCCTGGTCACCGGCGCCCGGCATGTCGAGGTCCAGGTGATCGCCGACGGTCAGGGCACCGCGTGGGCGCTCGGGGTCCGCGACTGTTCGGTGCAGCGGCGCAACCAGAAGGTGATCGAGGAATCGGCGTCGCCGGTGCTCAGCCCGGTGCAGGCCGCCGAGCTCAAGGCGTCGGCCGAGCGGCTGGCCGTCGCGGTCGGTTACCGGGGTGCGGCAACCGTCGAGTTCCTCTACCACCCGGGCGACCGACTGTTCGCGTTCCTCGAGGTCAACACCCGGCTGCAGGTCGAGCACCCGATCACCGAGTCCACCACCGGTTTCGACCTGGTCAAGGCGCAGCTGCATGTGGCCTCGGGCGGCCGGCTCGACGGTGAGCCGCCGGTGGAGCGCGGGCACGCCATCGAGGCCCGCTTGAACGCCGAGGACCCCGACCGCGACTTCGCGCCGTCCCCGGGCCGGATCGCCCGGCTGGACCTGCCCGCCGGGCCGGGCATCCGGGTGGACACCGGCGTCAGCGAGGGTGACACCATCCCCGCCGACTTCGACTCGATGATCGCGAAGATCATCGCCTACGGTCGGGACCGCGACGAGGCGCTCGGCCGGCTGCGTCGGGCGATGGCCGACACCACGGTGATCATCGAGGGTGGCGCGACGAACAAGAGCTTCGTGCTCGACCTGCTCGACCAGCCCGAGGTGATCGACGCCAGCGCGGACACCGGCTGGATCGACCGGGTCCGCGGCGAGGGCCGGCTCGTCGCGCACCGGCACTCCGCCGTCGCGCTGGCCGCCGCCGCCATCGAGGCGTACGAGGAGGAGGAACGCGTCGAGCGGCAGCGGCTGCTGGCGACGGCGTCCGGCGGGCGCCCGCAGGTGCAGCACGCCAGCGGCCGACCGCTGGACCTCAAGCTGCGTGGGGTCGGCTACCGGCTGCGGGTGGCACGGATCGGCGCGCACCGGTTCCGCGTCGGCATCGAGGCCGGCGACGCCGTCCGCACCGCCGACGTCGAACTCGATCGCTTCGACCGGCACACCGGGCAGATCGTCGTCAACGGCGCCCGGTACCACCTGCTCACCGGGACGCACGGGCCGATCCACCTGGTCGAGGTGGACGGCGTGACGCACCGGGTCAGCCGGGACGAGGGCGGTGTCCTCCGCTCACCGATGCCCGCGCTGGTCGTCGCCACGCCGCTGGAGGTCGGCGCCGAGGTCGAGGCGGGCGCGCCGGTGCTGGTGCTGGAAGCCATGAAGATGGAGACGGTGCTGCGGGCGCCGTTCAAGGCGCGGCTGAAGGAATGCGCCGTCTCGGTGGGCAGCCAGGTGGAAGCCGGCGCACCGCTGCTGCGGCTGGAGCCGCTGGCCGACGACGCCGACGAGACCGCCGACGGCCCGGCCGCCCCAACCGTCGAGCTGGACCTGCCCGCCGCGCCCGAGGAGATCCCGGCGCGCCAGCGCACCCGCCGCGGCCAGGAGGACCTGCGCGGCCTGCTGCTCGGCTTCGACGTCGACCCGCACGACGACCGCCGGGTGCTCGACGACTACCTCGCCGCCCGGCGGGCGGTCACCGAGCAGGGTCACCGGCCGCTGGCCGAGGAACTCGACCTCCTCAACGTGTTCGCCAACCTCGCCGAACTGAGCCGCAACCGGCCCACCGGCGAGGACGGCGGCGGCGACGCCCACGTGCACAGCGCCCGCGAGTACTTCCACACCTACCTACAGAGCCTCGACGTCGAGCGGGCCGGGCTGCCGGACGCGTTCCAGGCCCGGCTCGCCCGGGCGCTCGGGCATTACGGGGTGAACGACCTGGAGCGCTCCCCCGAGCTGGAAGCCGCCGTGTTCCGGATCTTCCTCGCCCAGCAACGCGCGTCCGCCGACGCCACCGTCGTCGCGGCGCTGCTGCGCGGCTGGCTGCGGGAGCCTCCGCCGGACGAGACCCTGCGCGAGCCGGCCGGTCTCGCCCTGGAGCGGCTGGTGGCCGCCACCCAGGTCCGCTTCCCGGTGGTCGCCGACCTCGCCCGCGGCGTGGTGTTCGCCTGGTTCGCCCAGCCGCTGCTGCGCCGCAACCGCGCCCGGGTCTACGCCGAGGTCCGCAAGCACCTGCGCCACCTGGACGCGCAGCCGGACTCGCCGGACCGCGCCGAGCGCGTCGCCGAGATGGTACGCAGCACCGAGCCGCTGGTCCGGCTGCTCGGTCAGCGTTTGGTCCGCGACCACCTCGACAACGCGGTCATGCTGGAGGTGCTGACCCGGCGGTACTACGGCAACAAGGCGCTCGCCGGCGTCCGTACCCACGCGGTCGGGGGCGGCACGTTCGTGGTCGCCGAGCGGGCGGACTCGAGCGTGGTCTCCGCCGCGGTGCGCTTCGACGCGCTGGGCGGCGCGCTGCGCGGGCTCGCCGAGTTGGTCGGCGGCGAGCAGGCCGTCGACGCCGACATCTACCTCGTCTGGGAGAACCAGCCGGAGGACCACGACGCCACGGCGGCGGCGCTGCTGGAGGTGATCAACGCGCACCCGCTGCCCCCGCAGGTCCGCCGGCTCACCACCACCGTCGCCGGTCGCGGCGGAGCGGTGATGCACCACCACTTCACGTTCCGCCCGTCGGGCACGGGGATGACCGAGGAGCGGCTGATCCGCGGCCTGCACCCGTACATCGCGCAGCGGATGCAGTTGGAGCGGCTGCACAAGTTCGACCTGACCCGGCTGCCGTCGTCGGACGAGGAGGTCTACCTCTTCCAGTGCGTGGCGCGGGAGAACCCTTCCGACGGGCGCCTCGTCGCGTTCGCGCAGGTGCGCGACCTGACCGAGCTGCGTGAGCACGACGGCCGGCTGGTCGCGCTGCCGACGACCGAGGACACCGTCGCCGCCTGCCTCGACTCGATCCGCCGCGCGCAGTCGCAGCGACCGTCGAAGACCCGCTTCAACACCAACCGGATCGTGATCTACGTCTGGCCGCCGAGCGACCTCACCCGCGAGGAGATGGAGACGATCGCCGGGCGGGTACGCCCGACGACCGCCGGCGCCGGGCTGGAGGAGATCCTGTTCATCGCGCGCCAGCGCGACCGTAAGACCGGCGAGCTGACCAAGATCGCCGTACGGATCTCGTTCGGCGCCACCGGCGGCGCCGAGCTGACCGTCGGCGAGCCGCCGGTCGAGCCGGTCGAGCCGCTCGACGACTACCGGCTGAAGGTGCTGCGGGCCAGCAGTCGCAACACGGTGTACCCGTACGAGCTGACCGGTCTGCTCGGCGACTTCGTCGAGCACGACCTCGACGACGACCACACGCTGGTGCCGGTCGACCGACCGAAGGGGCGCAACAGCGCGGCGATCGTCGCCGGCGTGGTCACCACACCGACCTCGCGGCACCCGCAGGGTGTCACCCGGGTGGTGCTGCTCGGCGACCCCACCAAGTCGTTGGGTGCGCTGTCGGAGCCGGAGTGCCGCCGGGTGGTCGCCGCGCTGGACCTGGCCGAGCGGATGCGGGTGCCACTGGAGTGGTACGCGCTGTCCGCCGGCGCCCGGATCTCCATGAAGTCGGGCACCGAGAACATGGACTGGGTGGCGGCGGCGCTCAAGCGGATCGTCGAGTTCACCCAGGACGGCGGTGAGATCAACATCGTGGTCGCGGGCATCAACGTCGGCGCGCAGCCGTACTGGAACGCCGAGGCGACGATGCTCATGCACACCAAGGGCGTCCTGGTGATGACGCCGGACTCGGCGATGGTGCTCACTGGCAAGCAGTCGCTCGACTTCTCCGGTGGAGTGTCCGCCGAGGACAACTTCGGCATCGGCGGCTACGACCGGGTGATGGGCCCGAACGGGCAGGCGCAGTACTGGGCGCCGAACCTGGCCGCCGCCCGGGACGTGCTGATGTCGCACTACGAGCACACGTACGTCGCACCGGGCGAGGAGACGCCGCGGCGGGCGACCAGCACCGACCCCACCGACCGCGACATCTCCGACTTCCCGCACGTGGTGGCCGGCAGTGACTTCACCACCGTCGGCGAGATCTTCTCCGTCGCGGCCAACCCGGACCGCAAGAAGCCGTTCGACATCCGTACGGTGATGCGGGCGCTCTCCGACCAGGACCACCCGGTGCTGGAACGCTGGGCGGGCATGGCCGACGCGGAGACCGCGGTGGTGCAGGACGCGCACCTCGGCGGCATGCCGGTGTGCCTGCTCGGCATCGAGTCGCGGACGGTACCGCGGCGCGGCTTCCCGCCCACCGACGGCCCGGACACCTACACCGCGGGCACGCTGTTCCCGCGGTCGTCGAAGAAGGCGGCGCGGGCGATCAACGCGGCCAGCGGCAACCGTCCGCTGGTGGTATTGGCGAACCTGTCGGGCTTCGACGGCTCGCCCGAGTCGATGCGGAAGCTGCAACTGGAGTACGGCGCCGAGATCGGCCGGGCGATCGTGAACTTCCGCGGACCCATCGTGTTCTGCGTGATCTCGCGGTACCACGGTGGCGCGTTCGTGGTGTTCTCGAAGGCGCTGAACCCGAACATGACCGTGCTGGCGCTGGAAGGCTCGTTCGCTTCGGTGCTCGGTGGCGCTCCGGCCGCTGCCGTGGTGTTCTCCGGCGAGGTCGCCGCCCGCACCGCGGCCGATCCCCGGGTACGGGACCTGGAGGCCCGCGCGGCGTCCGCCTCCGGCGCCGACCGCGCCGCGCTGACCGCGGAGGTCGACGAGCTCCGCTCGTCGGTCCGCGCGGAGAAGCTCGGCGAGGTGGCCACGGAGTTCGACCGGGTGCACAACATCCAGCGCGCGGTCGAGGTCGGCTCCGTCGACGCCGTCATCCGTGCCGCCGAACTCCGTCCGCGCGTCATCGAAGCCATCGAGTCACGACTGCGTTGACCGGCGCCGGGGTGTGACCATCACCCGGCGACATAGCCGCGAGGGCGGCGGTGTCGCCGGGTGACAGCCCGTCGGATGGCCCACGACTGTAACGCTTTTCGATGCCGGAACGCCTTATTGATCGATGGGGACAAGATCCCGATCGGGCCTGTGGGCGTTTCCTGGTGCGCCGGAGGCCGTCGTGCCATGACGACCAGACGGGGGATTTATGGTCAACCACAACCTGCGTGCCGCAACCCTGCGCACGCTGGCGGGGGCCCTCGCGACCGCTGTAGTCGCGTCACTGCTCACCGCTTTGCCCGGCACTGCCACCGCCGCCCCGGATCGCGCCGATGTCGTCCTGGGCCTCACCGCCGAGCCGGGCGAGGTGGGCCCGGATGGTGGCCGGGTCCGCCTCGGCGTTTCGGTGCGCAACGCCGGGAGCGCCGAGGCCACCGACAGCACCATCAAGCTCACGCTGCCGCCCGGGTCCACCCTCAGCTTCGGCGACTACCTCGGCGGCTGGACCTGTGACGCCGCCAAGCTGAAATGCACGTACGGCACTCTCCCTGCGGGCACCGACGCCAGCTTCGTCCTGAGCCTCATCCTGCCGCCTGGGACGGGCGGCCAGAAGGGGACGGTGACGGCGACGGCCACCACGCAGAGCCGCGAATCATCGACCACGAACAACACGGCCTCGGCGGACATCGAGTACGTCGCCATGCCAGACCTCGCCTTCTCGTTCGAGTACAGCAGCGGCGAGATCTCCTACCTGGGCGGCAACGGCGCACGCGGCTTTGTCCAGGCCCGGGCGACCAACATCGGCACCACCCCGGCGCCCGACGCCCGCTTCACCATCCAGCTGCCGCCGGATGCCTTCGTCGGCGCGTGGACGCCGGACCCGGGTTGGAACTGCGACCTCTCCACCTCCACCTGGGTCTGCGACAACGACCGGGAGATCCCACCGGGCGGGGCCGCCTACCTGAACCTCTACCCCTACTTCCCGGCCGGAACTGTGGGCGACACCAGGACCGTGACCGCCTCGGTGTCGACCTCGGCCACCGAGCGGTCGCTGACGAACAACAGCGGCACCACCACCTTCACCTATGTCGTGCCGCCCGTCGGCGACGTGGAGCTTTTCGGGGCCAACGTGGTGGGACGCGTCGACGTACGCGCCGGCGACGAGTTCGACCTGTCTGTCCACCTCGGCGTCCGAGGCGGCAGCCCCTCGGAGAACGTGGCCGTTCGGGTACCGCTCCCGCCCACGGTCGAGCCGACCTCCCTCGACCCCGGTGACGCCAACTGGACCTGCCGACTCGACGACGCGGCGGACGGCCGCTTCGTCGAGTGCACCCGCGCCTTCTGGGACATCGCCACGGGCAACGCCGGCCTGCTTCTGAAGCTCAAGGTGAACCCCGGCACCCCCGACGGTCCGCTGACCTTCACCGCGACCGCGTCCGCGTCCTCGCCAGAGTCGTCGCTAGAGAACAACACCGCCACCGGCAGCGTTAACTATGTCGCCGAGGGCGTCATCACCGGTCACGTCTGGCTCGACCTTGACCGGGACGGCCAGCGCGACGCCGACGAGCCGATGGCCCTGAACAAGGTCGCCTCCTACCGGGCCGTGCCGGAAACCGGCCAGCTGCCGCCGGGCTGGGGAATCATCAACACCAACTCGGTGACGGGGACCTACCGGGGACGACTGAAGCCGGGCCGGTACACCGTTGAGGTCCGCCTCCCGCAGGGCAGCAGCACCCAGTTCACCACTCCCGACCAAGGCGACGACGCCACCGACTCGGACATCATCACGATGGTCGGCGGCTACTACCCCTACGGACTCAGCGCACTGATCGAGATCCACGACGGCGCGGAGACCTTCGTCGACGTCGGCATCCTGCCGGAGTCCTGACGGCTCCCCGCCCTCAGCCGGCCCGCGCCGCCTGGGCCGCAGCGGCAACCGCCGCTGACCTCACCTGACGGTCGTCGGACCGTCCGCACCGGGTGTGCCGGGGCGGACGGTCCCCAGCCCCCGCCACTCGCGACGGGTCGCCCGGGTCGTCTCCATGACGGTTCTCCTCCGGGTCCAGTGGAGTCAGGTTCGTGGGCGGCAGCAGAGCTTTCGGATCCCAGAGTCACCCGTCAGGACCCAGGACGAGCGCCGCGAGCTGGATCTGCAGCGCGAGCCGTGTGCGCGGCGACTCGAAATCGATGTGGACGACCTCAGTCAGGCGGCGCATCCGGTACCGGAGCGTATTGGGGTGCACATGCAACTGCTGGGCGGCCTTCTTCAGATCACCCTGGTGCTCAAGCCATGCGGCGAGAGTGGCGACGTAGTCAGTGCCGTGCTTCCGATCATGGGCGACGAGGTCGGGAAGCGGTCCGCCGACCAGCAGGTCGTCCCGCGGCATCGCGTTGACCACGCGGTGTACGACGACCTCGGCCCAGACGTCCGCGAACCGCAGCAGTGGCCCAGGCTGTCGAGCCGAGCGGTGCAGCGCGAGCAGTTCCGCCGCCTCGGCGCGTGATCGCGGCAGGTCCGTCAGGTCCCTGGCGACGCGGCCGGACGCGGCTCGCAGCGACGGGTCATGCATGGCGACGTCGTGAATGAGGCTGTCCATCCAGCGCCGGGAGCCGGGCGAGTCGCCCTCGTGGGTCACCACGGCGAACAGGACGTCCCCGACGTCCGCGATCAGCGGCTGGCGCCAGCCGTGACGGCGGGTGATTGACTCCCAGAGGGCCACGTTGTGCACCATCTCCCCCGTCCCGCCGTGGGCACCGAGCGCGACGACCTGCCACGGACCCTTGGGCAGGCCCAGTTCCTCCCGTCCCTTCCCGGTGGGGGCCCGCAAGGCCGCCCTCAGGCGGTCAGCCGAGACCCGGCGTGCGACATCGGCCTGCACGCGGAGGCGGAGCAGGTGGAGCGCCAGCACGGAGGCGGTCCCCTGGAGATCGCGTAGGCGCTCGTGTGGCACCAGACCCTCGACGACGGCCCAGATCGAGCCGAGCAGCTCACCTCCGGCGCGGATCGGGATCACGAGTCGCGGCAACGTCCCGTCCGGTCCCTGCGGCACGTAGATCGGCTCACTGCCCGTGGCAAGCTTGCGGAAGACGCCGCGGGAACGGAAGTGCGCGACCACATCGCCGGGGGCGCGTCGTCCGACAATGGTCGAGACGCGCGCCGGGTCGGTGCGGTCTTGCCTCGACGAGTAGGCGAGCACCCGGGACTGGGCATCTTCGATCGTCACCGGTGCGTCGACGATGGCGGCGGTCGCGTCGGCAAGGGCGAACAGTTCGTCGTAGACCCGGGCTTCCCCGGTCTCGGGTGAGCCGGGCGCGGCAGCTCTGTCGATCACCCCGCGGAGCAGCCAGACAAGCTGGGCCCACGAGCCGTGGCTCTGCAGCTCGACCAGGGCCAGGTTGCGTTCGGCGGCGGATGACATCACCTCAGGGAGCGCGGCCAGCGGAGGCTTGAGAACGAGGCCGGCCGCCGCCGCCTCCGAACAGCGTTCGATGACAGCGAGCGCCTGGTCGGGTGTGGTGATGCCCGCGCCGAGGACGAGGTCGCCCGTCTGGCCGGTCGTCGCATCGCCGAGGTCAGCGAGGGCCACATCGCGGACCTCCGCCGCAGCGGCGGGGACGACGATCTTGAGCAACGCGGCACCGACCGCGTCGGCCACGCCAGCCACGGTGATCACCTTCAGATTGTGCCTCGGCATTGTTCGTTTCGCCCAATCGGACGAGCGAACATTGGCCTGCCAGAACAATGACGTCCCGATCGGGCGGGGACAAGATTGCCGCAATCCCAGTTGTTCTTGAAGGAGAGAGCGAATGCCTGCCATGAAGGCGGTGCCTGCCCCTGCGCACGTTGCCATCATCGGTGCGGGGATGGTCGGACTGGCCACCGCCTGGTTCCTACAGGAGCGGGGCGTACGGGTCACCGTGCTCGACCGCACGGGTGTGGCCGCCGGCGCGTCGTGGGGCAACGCGGGCTGGCTCACCCCCGGCATCACCACTCCCCTGCCGGAGCCCGCGGTGCTCCGCTACGGGCTGCGCGCCGTCCTGAGCCCGTCCTCGCCGGTCTACGTGCCGCCACGCGCGGACGCTCGGCTGCTGCGATTCTTGGCGGGCTTCGCGCGGCACAGCACCGCCTCGAAATGGCGGACCGCGATGCAGGCCTACATTCCGATGAACCGGCGGGCGTTCGAGGCGTTCGACGCATTGGCGGCCGCCGGGGTCGCTTCGATGACGAACGAGGCGAAGTCGTTCGTCGCGGCGTACCGGACCGAGGCCGAACGGTCGGTCCTTCTGGACGAGCTGGGCCACATCCACGCCGCGGGCCAACAGATCGAGTTCGACGTCCTCACCGGGGCCGAGGCGCGTGAGGTGGAACCCTCGCTGTCCGACCACATCGGCGCGGCCATCCGCCTGCACGGTCAGCGGTTCATCGACCCCGGGCACTATGTGCACGCGCTCGCCGATTCCGTTCGCGCGCGCGGGGCAGCGCTCGTCACCGGAGCGGACGTCGTGAACGTCCGCGACGAGGGAGCCGGGGTCCGAGTGATCACCTCCGCCGGCACGGACGATCGCTATGACGCGGCCGTGCTGGCAACCGGCACGTGGCTCGGCGAGCTGGCTCGGCGCTTCGGCGTCCGCACCGTCGTGCAGGCCGGCCGCGGGTACAGCTTCAGCGTCGCGATCGAGCACGTCCCGGCCGGTCCGGTGTACTTCCCAGCGCAGCGGGTCGCGTGCACGCCCCTCGGAGACCGGCTGCGTGTCGCCGGGATGATGGAGTTCCGTCGCGCCGAGGCTCCGCTGGACCGTCGCCGGATCCTGGCTATCGCCGAGGCCGCCCGGCCGCTGCTGCGGGGCGCCGACCTGGACGCCCGCGCCGACGAGTGGGTCGGGGCGCGGCCCTGTACCCCCGACGGGCTGCCGTTGATCGGCCGTACCAGGTCACCGCGGGTCTTCGCGGCTGGCGGCCACGGCATGTGGGGCATCACGCTTGGCCCGCTCACCGGCAAGCTGCTCGCCGAGCAGATCACCACCAGCCAGCAGCCTGCGGAACTCCAGCCCTTCGACCCGCTGCGCTGACGCGCCACCGCGTCGTGTCCGCAGTGCGTGCGGTCGCCGGGGCACCGCCAGGGCCGAGCGTGCGCCCTTGCCGACCCGGCGGCAGCCCGGCCAGCACCGACCGCCACCACAACGGCCGACATCCCGCATGACCGGCACCAACGGGCGGAGCGCATCAGCGCTCCGCCCGTTCTCTCATCCCCCGCACAGGAAGGACGCTCAACCGTGTACGTCGTGAGCAGGCAGAACGAGCTGGGCATGCTGCGGATCATCCTGGAGAAGCAGTACGAGCGGCACAGCACCCAGCTGGCGCTGCTGGCCCGGCAGGCCCACCAGATGCCCCATGACCGGGCAGATCTTGAGGCCGCTTCCGCCATGGCCGCCGCGTCGCGGCTGGCCCTGGCCGACATCGCCCGGGCATTGCACTACCTTGAACAGGGCCGCTACGGGACCTGCGAGGTGTGTCGCTGCGACATCCCGATCGAACAGCTGGCGCATCGGCCATCGGCCCGGTTCTGCACCACTTGCCAACCCGAACCAACGGCTGCCGGCCTGGGCGCCGCAGCAGGGGCCGCAGTGGCGGGAAGAATGATCCGCATGATGTCGTGGTACTGCTCGCCGACGGCCCGGGGCTGGGTCGGCCCGTCCGCGCTGAGTGACGCTCACGCGTTCCACCGGTCGCTGCCCGGGTATGCGCCCACGCCGCTGGTTCCTGTCCCCGAACTCGCGACCGAACTCGGCGTCGGCCGGGTGCTGGTGAAGGACGAGTCGTCGCGGCTGGGGCTGCCGGCGTTCAAAGTGCTTGGTGCCTCCTGGGCCTGCCGCCAGGTGCTTGCGCAGCGTCCCGACGCCACGCTGGTGACCGCGACCGACGGCAACCACGGCCGTGCGGTCGCCCGCATGGCGGCGCATTTCGGTGTCGAGGCGACCGTGTTCGTGCCTGAGGTGATGCTCCCGCAGACCGCGGCCCGCATCACCGGGGAGGGCGCGAAGGTCGTGTGGGTGGACGGCGACTACGACGCTGCGGTCCGGCGGGCCGCCGAGTACGCCGACGAGCAGCCCGACCGGGCCCTGGTCCAGGACACCGCCTGGGACGGGTACGAGCAGGTGCCCGCCTGGATCGTGGATGGCTACCAGACGCTGCTGGAGGAGGTCGACGCCCAGCTCAAGGAACCGCCGGACCTGGTGGCGGTCCCGGTCGGGGTCGGGTCGTTGGCGGAGGCGGTCGTGCGGCACTACCGACGCCCAGACGCCGCCCGCCCAAGCATCCTCTCGGTCGAACCCGCCACGGCCGCATGCGTGCTGGCGAGCCTGATCGCAGACCGGCCGGTGACGGTGTCCACCGCGGCGACGGTGATGGCCGGCCTCAACTGCCCCACCATCTCCGGCTCCGCCTGGCCGGTGCTGCGGGCGGGCTGCGACGCAGCCGTGGCCGTCAGCGATGACGAGGCGCTCCGCGCCGTCGACGACCTCGGTCGGCTTGGCGTCTCCTCCGGCCCGAGCGGCGCGGCCACCCTGGCCGGCGTCCGGGCCGCTCTCGCCGACCCGCAGCGGCGCGCCGCCCTCCACCTCGACCACGACGCCGTCGTCGTCCTGCTCAGCACGGAAGGACACACCCCGTGACCGACGCCCACGGCCTCGTCCAGAAGGCGGTGGGTGCCTCCCCTTGTGGGGGTGGCGGCGCACTCCCTCGCCTTGCGCGTCCCCGGCTACGACGCCAGGTCAGGCGGCAGCCGCTGCCGAGAGGAGTCGGGCGAGTTCGATCGGCTTGCTGACCATGGGCCAATGACCCGAATCGATGTCGACGAAGTCGAGGTGTTTGGCCTTGGCGAGCTCGGGCACTTCGCCGGCCTCGATCCACTCCCGGGCCTGGGCGGGTGTGAACTCCGGGCACACGAGCACGACCGGGACGTCGAACCGTCGCTCGTCGGCCAGCCGCACCACGCCCTTGGCCACGCCCTCGGGGACAGGGATCGCCGCCGCCTCGATGCGCTGTCTGGCCGTCTCATCGAGGTCGGCCGAGTCCGGCCCTTCGAACGGGCTCCAGCCGGGGAAGGGCATCACGCCGTCCTTGAGCTCGAAGAAACCGGCGTAGGACGCCCCGTCGGCGGACGGGAAGCCGCCGATCATGGCGACCTTGGCGACCTGCTCCGGTCGCGCGTCGGCGGCCAGCCAGGCCAGGGTGCAGGCGGCGGAGTGCCCCACCACCATGGGCCTTTCGGACGCTGAGTCGACGGCGGCGAGCACCTCTGCGACCTGGTCGTCGAGGGTGGCTGAGGCGGATCCGTCGCCCTGACCTGGAAGGGTGAGCGGCACCGGGCGATGGCCGAGGGCCTTGAGTGCGGAGGCGACGTCGTCCCATACAGAGCCGCTGAGCCACAGGCCAGCGACGAGCACGATGTCCATGGTTCGTCTCCTTCTCGGGCACGGTCAGGCCACACGAACGAAGACGGGTGAACCGCCCTTGGCGAGCCTTTCACACTCGACCGGGGTGCGCTGCACACCACCTCCGGCGGCGTCGCCTGCGGCGGCTGTGGCCGTCCGGCCGGCGAGAAGTCGGGTCAGGACGGGGCGACGGCCGGGAAGCCGCCGGTCAGTGCGGTGATCGCGCGGCGAATCCGGGTGTCCGCTGTCGGGTTGGCTCCATAGGAGAGAGCGACGTGGTGCAGCACGCCGACCACCACCAGGGCCAACGCGGGCGGTGTCGGCGCCTGCGGGCACCCGTTATTGGCGCTTGACCCTTCGCAGCCCTTGCGTAGGCGTCCACCACTCGACGACGAGCATCGTGGCTTCGGGGTCGAGGTGGGTGTGCACGACCTCGGCGATGTCGGCGTGGAATCGGTCGGCGTCTGGTCCTTCGGTGATTGATCCGGCAGCCCTCGCCCGACCCGAGATCTTCGCCTCGCCCGGCCACTGTGCCTCGGCGCCCTCGACCGGGTCGACTGTGGCACTGTGCAGGGCGAACCGTGGATCCCGACGCAGATCCGCGCCCTTGCGCGCGTTCGGCATCGAGCCGAAAGCGAGTTCACCGTCCTGGAAGACCGCCTCGATCCCCGATATGCGCGGCGATCCGTCGGCTCGCACGGTGGCGATGGTCTTGTGTCGGTGAGCGTCGAACAGTGCGCGTACGCGCTGCGCGAACTCCGGCTCTGCCCGTTCGACGTCCCGCCATGCCGTCATCGGACAATGATCGCACCGTCCGGAGCCGAGCCGGCAGGATCGAACGATCATCTGGTGGTGTGAGCGCCTCCGTTGACGTGCATGGTCTGTCCGGTGATGTGGCGTGCGCCGGCGGAGGCCAGGAAGTAGGTGGTTTCGGCGATGTCGCTGGGCTGCCCCACTCGTTTGTTGTGAGTGGCGTTGATCAGGGCCGTTCGCCGTTGCTCGCTGAGCTGTCCGTGGAAGAAGCCGGTTCCGGCGATGTAGCCGGGAGCGATCAGGTTCGCCGTGACGTCCTTGGTGCCCACCGTCGATGACAGCCCCGCGGTCCATGCGGCCAGGGCCGCCTTTGCCGCACCGTAGGAGGTGGAGGCGTACTCGGCGCCGATGGACCCGATGTTGATGATGGAGCCGCCCGGCCGCAGTTTGTCGAGCACTGCCGTCGTGGTGAGCACCGCGCTGAGCAGGTTGCCGTCCAGGTTCGCCCGCCAGGCGGCGAGCACCTGTTCCAGCGGTGTGCCCTTGCCGTCGGGCTGGTGGAGATCCGTGTTGCCGCCCGCCATGTTGACCAGGACGTCGAGGTCCGCGCCCAGGTCGTCGGCCAGCTGCGCCACCTGCTGCGGATCGGTCGCATCACACGGGACCGGTCGGGCACCGATCTCGGTTGCCGTGTTGGTGAGGCGGTCGGCGTCGCGTCCGGTAATGATCACAGTGTCGCCCCCGGATCGGAACCGGGCGGCCACGGCCTTGCCGATGCCGTTCCCGCCGCCGGTGACAAGCACGATACGACGCACAGGTACCCCTCCCCTGATATGTTTAGCGCTAAACGTACACGGGAGGGCGTCTGATGGGCAACGACCTCGACGGCGAGGACTACCCGGCGGGAACGCCCTCGCGGTGGCCGGCAGCCGATATCGCCGCATCCTGGCGGCGTGAACTGCCCGAGGTGCGCACCGAGTCCATCGAGATCATCACGCCGATCTGGCGGATCGCGAAGGTCCTCGCCGACGAGCGACGACGCACCCTGGCCAAACTTGGAATCGACCCCTCCACCCTCGATCTGCTCAGCGTGATCCGGCGTTCGGGGCCGCCATACGAGCTCACCACCCGCGAGATCACCCGCCGGACACTGATCACTGCCGGCGCGGTCTCCCAACGCGTTGCCCGCGCCGAGCAGGCCGGTCTGGTTGAACGATCACCATCGTCCGCGTCGCGCCGAGCGGTCTCCGTCCGACTGACCGAAACCGGCCACGGTCTCGTCGAAAGCACGGTGCGCCAGCTTCTCGATCACGAAGCCGATCTCATCGGTTCGCTCACCGCCGCCGAGCACACGAGCCTTGTCGGCCTGCTCGCCAAACTCGAACGGGCTCTCGTCCCGTCATCACCGCAGAATCCGACGGAAGGCGAGCGGGCGTCGAGGCACCACTGAGGTCGCCCAGGGCGACGGCGGCATACCCGCCGTCGGGTCACCGGGTCGGGTGAGTGCGCCCGTCACGTACCGGCGGCACGCACTTACGGCCGCCTGGCGGAGCGCGTTAGACCAGGGTGACCGCTCGCCCGAGCGGGGTTGCGAGCATGCCCTGAAGGGGGTTGAGCACCGTGCCGACCGATCGCCCCAGCTCCCGTATCGAGGGCGCCGAGGCGGTCGCGGACGCCATCCTGTACGAGGGCTACCTGCTCTATCCCTACCGGCGCTCCTCGGGCAAGAACCGGGTCCGCTGGCAGTTCGGTGTGCTGGTGCCGCCGGCGTGGGGCGAGGCGAACGGGCTGGTCGACAGCGGCGTGGCCGGCTCGGCGGAGTCGCCGTGGCAGCAGACCGAGTGCCTGGTGGAGGCGCCGGATACCGCGACGGTCCACGTCCGGTTGCGGTTCCTGCAGTTGCAACGGAAGGTGGCCGAGAACCGGACGGCCGACGGCGGGTACCGGCCGGTGGACCGGATCGAGGCCGGTGGCCGCACCGAGCTCAGTTTCGACGAGGCGGTGCCGCAGGAGTACGACGTCGAGGCGTCGATCGGCGACCTGCGGCAGGGGTGCCGCATCGACGTCCGGGTGCCGGGCGGGGAGGACGTCGAGCCGCTGGTCGACGCTCGGGGTGAGCCGGTCGGGCGGGTGGTGCGCCGGCGCTGGCCGTTGTCCGCGTCGGTCACCGTCTCGGCCGCCCCGACCGAGGCGCCGTTCCGCCTGCTGCGGCTGCGGATCCGGGTGGAGAACACGGACCCGACCACCCCACCGGACAGTCCGCGGGACGAGGCGTTGCGCTGCTGCCTGCTGGCGGCGCACACCGTGGTCGGTGTCAGCCGGGGGCGGTTCCTGTCCCTGCTCGACCCGCCAGAGTGGGCGGCGAGCGCGGCGCGGGAGTGCCGCAACGTGCACACGTTCCCGGTGCTGGCCGGCGAGCCGGGCACCGTCGACGTGCTGCTCTCGTCACCCATCATCCTCTACGACCACCCGCAGATCGCGCCGGAAAGCCCCGGCGACCTACACGACGCGACCGAGATCGACGAGATCCTCTCGCTGCGTACGCTCACACTCTCCGACGCGGAGAAGCGGGAGGCGCGGGCCACCGATCCCCGGGCGGCCGCGATCGTCGACCGGGTCGACAACATGCCGCCCGAGGTGCTCGAACGGCTACACGGCGCCATCCGGTCCCTGGCGCCGGTACGCCGGAACACCGAGGCCGACACCGGACCGGACCGGCCGTGGTGGGAGCCGGGCGCCGACGCGGGAATCACGCCGGAGACCGGGACCGTGCTGGTCGCGGGGACTTTGCTGGCGCGGGGCAGCCGGGTCCGGTTACGGCCCCGCCGGCGCGGCACGGACGCGCACGACATGTTCCTGGACGGCCGTACCGCCCGGGTGGAGCAGGTGCTGCTCGACGTGGACGGGTCCCGGTTCCTGGCCGTGACGGTGGACGACGACCCGGGCGCGGAGCTGCACCAGTGGTACGGACGGCTGCGCCACTTCCGGCCCGAAGAGGTCGAGCCGTTGACCGGAGAGGTGGCGGCACCGTGACCGGCCCCGGCAGCGTGAGCAGCGTGAGCAGCGTGAGCAGCGTGAGCAGCGCAGGCAGCGGGCGGATCCTGGTCGCCGGGATCGGCAACATCTTCCTCGGCGACGACGCGTTCGGCGTCGAGGTGGTCCGGCGCCTGCGGGATGTCGTCCTCCCACCGGGGGTGGACGTGTCCGATTACGGGATCCGGGGAATGCATCTGGCCTACGATCTGCTGGACGGCCGGCACGACGTGCTGGTCCTGGTGGACGCGTTACCGATGGACGAGCCGCCCGGGACGTTGGCCGTGCTCCGGGTGGACCTCGACGACCCGGGCTGGACGCTGCGGCCGGCCGACGTGCTGGAGGCGCCGGCCGCCGACGCGCACGGCATGGATCCCGAGTCGGTGCTGCGCCTGCTGCGCGGCCTGGGTGGGAGCGTCGACCGGGTGCTCGTGGTGGGTTGCCAGCCCGCCCTCCTCGACGAGTGCATGAAGCTGTCGGCTCCGGTGGCCGCCGCGGTCGACGAGGCGGTCCGGACGGTGGTCGGGATCGTCCGCGAGGAAGCCGCCCGGTTGGCCCGCGGCGCGGGAGCGGCACCGGGCACGCCCGCAGGTGGCAACGAACGGGGGGTGAGCACGCATGCATGAGACAGGTCTGTCCCAGGCGATCGTGGACGCGGCGGTACGCCGGGCGGCCGGGCGCCGGGTCACCGGGCTGCGGGTCCGGATCGGTGGCCATCCGGTCGATCCGGGCGTCGTCACGCAGGGCATCCAGCTGGCCGCGGCCGGCACGGTCGCCGCGGACGCCGCCGTCGACCTGGTGCTCGAACCGATGACGGTGGCCTGCCACGACTGCGGTCGCCGCGGGCCGGTCGACGACCACCTCGCGATGGTGGCCTGCCCGCAGTGCGGTGGCGTCGACATCGAGGTCACCGGCACCGACGACGTGGTCCTGGAGTCGATCACCGTGGACGTCGTCGAGCCGCCCGCGCTGGTGCCGGCGGCGGCCAGCCACGACCCGGGGAGCGCGGACGCATGAGCGAGCGCCAGCGAGTGAATCGGCAACGCAGCGCGGAAAATGCTCAGGTCGACGCCGAGCGGAGCGAGGTGGCGGCATGAGCGAGCGCCAGCGAGTGAATCGGCAACGCAGCGCGGAAAATGCTCAGGTCGACGCCGAGCGGAGCGAGGTGGCGGCATGAGCGAGCGCCAGCGAGTGAATCGGCAACGCAGCGCAGAAAATGCTCAGGTCGACGCCGAGCGGAGCGAGGTGGCAGCATGAGCCAGGGCGTGCGGAAACCCGCCGCGGTGCTGCCGCAGGAGAACGGGTACGACGAGGTCACCATCCTCTGGATCTCCGAGGGCATGAGTTGTGACGGCGACTCCGTGTCGATGACCGCCTCCGCTCAGCCGGCCATCGAGGACGTCGTCCTCGGGCTCGTTCCCGGCCTGCCAAAGGTCAACCTGCACAACAAGGTGTTGTCGCCGACGGCTGGCGGCGAGGAGTTCCTGGCGCCGTACCGGAAGGCCGCCCGTGGGGAGATGACCGAGCCGTTCATCCTGGTGATCGAGGGATCGATCCCGAACGAGAACATCAACGGCGACGGGTACTGGACCTCGTTCGGCAACGACGAGAAGACCGGCGAACCGCTGACCGTGAACTGGTGGATCGACCAGCTGGCGCCGAAGGCGTGGGCGGTCGTCGCGGCCGGCACCTGCGCGACGTACGGCGGCATCCACGCCATGGCGGGCAACCCGACCGGGTGCATGGGCCTGGCCGACTACCTCGGGTGGGACTACCGCTCCCAGGGCGGCCTGCCGATCGTCAACGTGCCCGGCTGCCCGATCCAGCCGGAGAACTTCATGGAGACGCTGACCTGGGTGCTCTACCACGCCGCGGGCTCCGCACCACCGCCGCCGCTGGACCAGATGCTGCGGCCGCAGTGGCTGTTCGGCAAGACCGTGCACGAGGGCTGCGACCGGGCCGCCTACTACGAGCAGGCCGACTTCGCCAAGGACTACAACTCGCCCAAGTGCCAGGTGAAGATCGGCTGCTGGGGGCCGGTCATCAACTGCAACGTCCCGAAACGCGGCTGGATGGGCGGGGTGGGCG
>NZ_POTY01000049.1 GCF_003236315.1 Micromonospora craterilacus | reverse complement strand
GCACTACCTGTACTTCACCGTCGACGACATCGACGAGGCCATCAAGCGGGTGGTGGAACTCGGCGGCGAGGTGGAGCCGATGCGCCCTGCGACGGAGGAGTGGGGCGCGTTCGTGGAGTGCCGGGACAACCAGGGTCTGGCCTTCGGCCTGCACGTGCCGCCGAAGCCGAAGAACTGAACTGAGCGAGCCCCCGGGGGCCGCGCACCGCTCGGTGCGCGGCCCCCGGCGGGCCCGGGCGCGGCTTCGCGCCCCAAGCTTGGCTCCGGGCGCGGTTAGCGCCCCCGGCTCACTGGGCGTCGGTGAGGAAGCGGCCCGGCACGAAACCGGTCCGCGCGGTGGAGAGGCCGCCGTCCACGGTGACCACCGAACCGGTCACGTACGAGCCGGCGCGGCTGCACAGGTAGATGGCGGTGCCGACGATGTCGTCGGGCCGGCCGATGCGTTGCATCGGGGTCACCGCCGCGATCTCCTCGCCCATCGCCTCGAGCACCCCGGCCATCATCCGGGACGGGAAACTGCCGGGGGCGATCACGTTCGCGGTCACCGTCGGCGCGAAGTCGTGGGCGAGCATCCGGGTGACGTGGTGGATGGCCGCCTTCGCCGCGGCAGCCGAGTAGGTGGGCATCTCCGGCACCCGCTGCGCGTCGGCGCTGCCGATGTTGACGATCCGGGCCGGGTCGTCGGCGGTGCCGGCCGCCCGCAGCAGCGGGGCCAGCTCCCGCACCAGGAACAGCGGCGCCTTCAGGCTGAGGTCGAGCACCCGGTCCCAGGCGCTCGCCGGGAACTGCTCGACCGGTGCGGTCCAGGCGGTGCCGGCGTTGTTGACCAGGATGTGCAGCTTCTGCTCGCGCTCGGCGATCTCCCGGGCCAGCCGGACGCACTCCTGCTCGTCGGAGAGGTCCGCCGGGATCGCCACGCACTCGCCGCCGCCGGCGGTGAGTTCCCGGGCCACGTCGTCGCAGTCGGACTTGGTCCGGGCGGTGAGGTAGACCCGCGCGCCGGCCTCGACGAACCCCTGGGCGATCATCCGCCCGATCCCCTGGGTGCCGCCGGTGACGAGTGCCGTCCTACCCGCCACCGAAAACAGCTCACTCATTGACAACCCTCCACAGACGAGATAGTGCGCTACGGTACGATTCAGAGCGGGCCGGTGCCGGTCTCCTCGCCGACGGCGAGTGCGCCGAGCGTGGCGTACGAGTCGCGGCCGGCCACGAAGTGCTGGGTGGCCGTACGCATGTCGCGCAGCCGCCGTTGCAGCGGCGACGTCTCGTACACGGCGGTGCCGCCGGCCAGCGTGTGCGCGGTGTCCACGACCTGCGCGCACAGGCTGGTCACCTGCGCCGCCGCCGCCCGCAGCCGGGCCCGCCGCAGCGAGGTCGAAGCCCCCACCGCCGCCTGCGCCTCGGCTGCCTCGGCGTACAGCAACGCCCGGGCCGCGCGCTGCACGGTCTGCGCCTCGCCCAGCCGGTCCTGGAAGACCGTCGAGGCGGCCAGCCGGCGCGCGCTCAACGCCGGCCGCTTGCCGTCGGCGGCCAGCCGGACCAGGTCGGCCAGCGCGCCGTCGGCCAGCCCGACCGCGACCGCGCCGATGATCAGGCTGGACTGCGCGATGCGGTGCACCGCTTCGGCGTCCTGCGCGGCGACCGCCCGGTGCCCGGGCACCCGCGCGTCCTCGACCGTCACGTCGTGGCTGGCCGTGCCGCGCAGCCCCAGCACCCGCCAGGTGTCCACGATCCGGGTGTCCCGGGCCGGCACGAACAGGATGCGGGTGGCCGGCACCCCGTCCGGCCCGACCGGCACGCTGCGGCCGGCGACCAGCACGCAGCTGAGGTAGAACCAGGCCGCCCGGGGACACCCGGTGACGAACGGCCACTGACCGCTGACCCGCCAGCCGTCGTCGGTCTCCCGGGCCCGGCCCTTGGGCGCCACCGCCCCGGCGACCAGGGTGTCCGGACCGTCGGCGAAGACGTCGTCGAGCGCCTCGGCCGGTGCACACCGCACGATCAGGTGCGACAGGGCCACCTGGCCGACCGTCCACGAGGTCGCGGCGTCGGCCCGGGCGAGTTCCTCCAGCACGGCGAGCACGTCGGGCAGGTCGAGCTGGTCACCGCCGTGGCTGGCCGGGGCGAACATCCGGAAGCAGCCGGCCTCGCGGAGGTCGTCGACGAGGTCGTCGGGGAGCCCACGCTGCCGCTCGACCTCCTCGGCCCGTTTCGCCACTCGGGACGCCAGGTCGCGTACCCGTGACAGCGTTGGGTTCACGTCCACTCCTCCTGTGTGCGGTGTGTCGTGTGCGGACCGTATCTCTCACCGGCGGGTGCTGTCCATGGCGAGGCCGCAGCGGCTAGCGTATGTCGGGAAAACAGCACACCCCACACGCTCGCCGCCTGGAGGACACCGATGACGACTTCCACCGACACCCAGGCCCGGGTCTTCGCGGTCCGGATGTGGACCTCGCTGCTGGCCACCCAGGAGTTGCTGTCGACGTACCTCGGTGTCCGCCTCGGGCTCTACGACGACCTCGCGGCCAAGGGGCCCGGCACGGTGCGGGAGATCGCCGAACGCACCGGGGTCGACCCGCGCTACGCCCGCGAGTGGCTGGAGCAGCAGGCGGTGGCCGGCATCCTCACCGTCGACGCGTCGCTGCCGGCCGACGAGCGGGTGTTCGCGCTGCCGGTGGCGCACGCCGAGGTGCTGACCGTCTCGGACAGCCCGGTGTCGATGGCCGCGTTGGCCGTACTGCCGCTGGGTGGCGTGGCGGCGGCGCTGCCGGCGCTGCTGTCGGCCTACCGCAGCGGCGGCGGGGTGCCGGACGCGGTCTACGGCGTCGACTGGCGCGAGGGCCACGCCGGCGCCAACCGGGCGATGTTCACCCACCAGCTGGCCGGCTGGCTGCGGCGGCACGCGCCGGACATCCACACCCGACTGGCCGGCTCGGCGGCCCGGGTCGCCGACGTGGCCTGCGGCGCCGGCTGGGCGGGCATCGGGCTGGCCCGGGCCTTCCCCCGGATCGCCGTCGACGGGTACGACATCGACGCCGCGGTGATCGCCGACGCCCGGGCCCACGCCGCGGACGCCGGCCTGACCGACCGGGTCTCCTTCGCCGCCCGGGACGCCGCGGACCCCGACCTGGCCGGCGAGTACGACCTGGTCTGCCTCTTCGACGCGCTGCACGAGATCGCCCGCCCGGTAGAGGTGCTGCGGGCCTGCCGGCGGTTGTGCGCCGACGGCGGCAGCGTGCTGGTGCTGGACGCGCGGGTGGCCGAGCGGTTCGCCGCACCCGGTGACGAGATCGAACGGTTCCAGTACGCGACCAGCGTGTTGCACTGCCTGCCGGCCTGCCTGAGCGAGCAGCCGTCGGCCGGCACCGGCACGGTGCTGCGCCCGGAGACCGTACGGGAGTTGGCGGCCGAGGCGGGCTTCGCCGCCGTCACCCAGCTGCCGATCGACGACCGGTTCCACCGGCTCTACCGCCTGATCGGCTGACCGCCACCGGCCCGCGCCGCAGTTCCACCGCGGCCCGCCACCCAGCGGGGTTCCGGCGGGCCGCCCGGCTGGCGGTTTCGGCGGGCCGCCCGGCTGGCGGTTTCGGCGGGCCGCCCGGCTGGCGGTTTCGGCGGGCCGCCCGGCCGGGTGACCGAAAGGGGCCGGCCACCCGCGGTGGTGGCCGGCCCGGCGACGCCCGGGGGGTCAGCCCCCGGCTTCGCGCTCGGCGATGCGGCGCAGCACGTGCTCCTGAACCGCGCCGAGCGTGGTGATCGACCGGGCGGTCTTCTCGTCGATCGGTTCGAGGTCGAACTCGTCCTCCAGCGCGAAGGCGAGCTCCATCAGGGCCAGCGAGTGGAAGCCGAGGTCCTGGACCAGGGCCGTCTCCGCGTCGCGGAGACCGTCGGGGTTGGGCGCCAGGTCGAGCACGATGGCCTGGACCTGGGCGCGGATCTGCTCGTCGGACTGCTTGGGCCCCACGACCGTCGGGGTCTGCTCACTCATGGTCGCTTCTTCCTTCCGGATCGCCCGGCTCACCGGAGCTGTGCGGGTTGATGGACGGGTACGGGTTCCGCGAGTCGGGTCGGGCTCACCGCGGGGGTCTGACAGCTGCGCAGCACGGCGGCGAGCACCGGCACCGCGGCGGCGGTCCAACCGGCGACCGCGGTGTCGAGGTCGCCGAACTCCTCCTCCAGCACCGCCAGCCCGCGCACCGGAACCACGGCGCCCAACTCCACCAGCAGCGGTCGCAGCCGGGCGTCGGAGACGAAGCGGTGCTGCGCCCAGCCGGCGGTCATCACCGGCACCGCGACCGTGCCCGGCGACAGTCCCTCGCGGGGAAGCATGTCGAGGAAGAGCTTCAGCAGACCGGTGTAGGAGCCCTTGAACGTGGGGCTCACCACGACCAGCAGGCCTGGCCCGCGGACCCGGTCGAGCACCCGTTCCAGGGGCGCGTGCGCGGCGGTGCCGGCGATCAGCCGCGCCGGCAGGTCCGCCCCCAGCTCGGCCAGGTCGACCAGGTACGGATCGCCGATGTGGACGCCGAGGTCGGCGAGGCCGGCGCGCAGCGCGCCGGTCAGGTGCCGGGCGACGGTGAGGGTGCGCGACCCCCGCCGGGGATTGCCGACCAGGACGGTGGCCGGCACCGTCAGTGGCTCCGTCGGTGGGTTCGCCCGCCCTGGCGCGTGCTGCCGCAGATCGGTCACCGGTCTCCTTCCGGGTCGGCCAGCAGCCCTCGGCGCCGCAGGATCGGCAGCACACCCTCGCCGAAGGTGTACGCCTCCTCCAGATGCGGCTGGCCGGAGAGGATCAGATGGTCCAGCCCGAGGGCGTGGTACTCCTCGATGCGGTCGGCCACCTCGACGTGGCTGCCGACCAGCGCGACACCGGCACCCGGCCGGACCAGCCCGTAACCGGCCCACACGTTCGGATGCACCTCGAGGTCGTCGGTGCGGCCCTGGTGCAGGGCGGCCATCCGGCGCTGCCCCTCGGACTCGGTCTGGCGGAACCGCCGCTGCGCCGCGGCGATGGTCTCCGGATGCATCCCCGCCACCAGCCGGTGGGCCACCTCCCAGGCATCCTCGGCGGTGTCCCGGCTGATCACGTGGAACCGGGAGCCGTAGGACAACTCGCGGCCCTGCGCGTCGGCGCGGTCGCGGACCTTCTTGACCAGCGCGGCCAGCGGCTCGGGCGGCTCACCCCAGGCCAGGTAGACGTCGGCGTGGCGGGCGGCCACCTCGTGCGCGGCGGCCGAGGAGCCGCCGAGGAACACCGGTGGCGTGACCGGATGCGCCCGGGTCAACCGGCCCGCGCGGACCTGATAGTGGGTGCCCTCGAAGTCGTACGGCCGGCCGGTCCAGGCGCGGGCGAAGATGTCGAGGAACTCGTCGGCGCGGGCGTAGCGCTGGTCGTGGTCGAGCCAGTCGCCGTAGCGCAGCTGCTCGTCCCGATCGCCGCCGGTGACCACGTTGAGCAGCAGCCGACCGTCGGACAGGCGCTGTAAGGTGGCCGCCATCTGCGCCGCCACCGCCGGGGACACCGAGCCCGGGCGTACCGCGACCATGAACTTCAACCGCCGGGTCCGGCTGGCCAGGGCCGCTGACACCAGCCAGGGGTCCTCGCAGAACAGCCCGGTGGGCACCAGGGCACCGGCGAAGCCGAACCGGTCGGCGGCGGCGGCGACCTGAGCCAGGTAGTCGATGTCCGGCGCGCGCCGGATGTTCTCCGCCGGGTCGACGGGCGCGCCCTGCGGGGTCTTCGCCACCTCACGGCCGTCACCGTGGGACGGGAGGAACCAGTGCAGGTGAAGTGGCATGTGGACCTTCCTGTCACAGCATCGATCGTGTGAGCGGTTGCCGTCGTACCGAAGGCACCGTCCGCTCCCTGCGCGGATACCAGGTCGGGCTGGTCGAAGCCTCTCAGCAGCCGGATGCGGTGTCAAGAGTGTGTGACGCCAGTGTCGTATTGGCTGGCGTTTGTCGACGTCGGTCAGCCGGGCCGGCCGGCGCGCAGCGGTGCGGTCGGTTCGGCGGCCAGCCGGGCGGCCAGTTCGGCGTAGCCGGCCAGGAACGCGGCCGCCTCGGCCTCGGTGTACGCGGCGGTGGTGTGGAAGAAGACGGCGCGCAGGTCCGCCGGGCCGACCGGGGCGACGGCCAGCTCGAACCGGAACCGGCTGCCCAGCCCGGGCGGCACCAGCAGCTCGAACCCGACACCGGCCGCCACCGTCCGGTGGCGCACCTCGGCCATCACGTTGAACAGCACGTCGTCGGCGCGCCGGCCGCCGGTGCGTACCACGTCCAGCGGCAGCATCTGGTACGGCAGGTCCTGGTAGGTGAAGGCGCCGATCGCCGCCGCGTGCGCCTGCCCGACCAGGTCGGCGAAGGTCGCGGCCTGCCCGACCCGGGCCCGCAGCAGCACCATGTTGGCCAGCAGACCGACCGTCTCGCGCAGCTCGGGGCGGGACCGGTTGGCGAACATCGAGGCCACCGCGAGGTCGTCCTGGCCGGTGACCCGGTGCAGGTGGTGGTAGAACACCGCCAGCAGCACCGAGAACAGGGTGGTGCGCTGGGCCCGGGCCAGGGCCCGCAGCCGGGCCACGGTCTCCCGGTCGAGGTCCACCGCCACGTCCGAGGTCGCCGGCGCGCCGTCGGCGGCGCTCTGGCCTGCCTCGGCCGGCTGACCGGCGTCGGTGGCGGGGGAGCCGAGCGCGGGCAGTTGGCTGTCGACCAGTTGCCGGCGCCAGTACTCCCGGTGCCGGCGCAGCCCGTCGCCGTCGAGCAGGTCCTGCTGCCAGCGGACGAACTCCGCGTACTGCCAGCCGGTCGCCGGCAGCGGCGCGGGCGCCCCGGTGGCCCGGGCGTAGAGCGCGCCGAGGTCGCGGAAGAGGATGCCGGTGGACCACGCGTCGGTGACCAGGTGGTGCAGGTTCAGGCAGAGGACGTGTTCGCGCGGTCCGAGCCGCCACAGGGTGGTCCGGGACGGCCACTCGGTCGGGTCGATGCCGGTCCGCAGCTCGGCGCGTATCGCCTGGTCGGCGGCGGTGGCCGGGGCGGGCTGGTCGGACAGGTCCACCCGCCGCGCGACGACCGGGGCCGGCGCGTGCACGACCTGGGCCAGCCGCGCCCCCCGGCCGGTGAACGTGGTACGCAGCGACTCGTGCCGGGCGGTGAGCCCGGTCAACGTGGTGTCCAGCGCGTCGGCGTCCACCTCGCCGGTCAGCCGGCACAGCAGGGGGCAGCTCAACGCGCCGAAGTCGGCGCGGTAGTGCTTGATCATCCAGAGCAGACGCTGGGCCACGGAAGCTGGTGTCTGTCGTATGTTCACGAAGCGACGATAGCGTCACTCCATTGGCATCGGTCAGCTCACTCGGTACGTTGTGTTGTATGAGCTTTGTCGTGCCGGCCCGGGTCGACACCACACTCACCTGGGACTACGAGGCCTCCGACCCCCGGATGGTGGCGCTCTACGAACGGGCCAAGTCGGCCCAGTGGAAGGTCTCCGACGTCGACTGGTCGGTGCATGTGCCGTTCGGCGAGCCGCTGCCCGACGACTCCGCCTTCGCGATGGCCGCGTTCGCCGACTCGCCGCTCGCGCCGCGCGGCCCCCGCGCCTGGGACGCGTTCCGGTGGGAGTTCCAGTCGTGGATGGTCAGCCAGTTCCTGCACGGCGAGCAGGCCGCCATGATCGTCGCGGCCCGGCTGGTGGAGACCGTGCCCGACCTGGACAGCAAGTTCTACGCGGCCACCCAGGCGGTCGACGAGGCCCGGCACGTGGAGGTGTTCTCCCGGTACCTGCGGGAGAAGATCCCCGAGCCGTACCAGGTGTCGCCGCCGCTGCGGGAACTGCTCACCGACATCCTGTCCGACTCGCGGTGGGACGTCACCGCGCTGGGCATGCAGATCATGGTCGAGGCGATCGCGATGGCCTCGTTCCGGTTGTCCAACAGCAGCTTCCACGATCCACTGATCAAGGAGCTGACCCACCTCGTGGCCCGCGACGAGGCGCGGCACGTCACCTTCGGGGTGCTCTCCCTCAGCGGGCTCTACGACCAGTTGACCACGGCCGAGCGGGCGGAGCGGGAGGACCTCGTCCTCGACGCGGCGGCGCTGATCCGCC
This sequence comes from Micromonospora craterilacus, assembly GCF_003236315.1. Lineage (GTDB taxonomy): Bacteria > Actinomycetota > Actinomycetes > Mycobacteriales > Micromonosporaceae > Micromonospora > Micromonospora craterilacus. The sequence goes on along the minus strand of NZ_POTY01000049.1, from coordinate 24,015 downwards.
GACGTTTCCTGCTCGACGACATCTGGGGGCGGCTGGAGGTCGACCGCGCCGAAGGGGTGGCCTTCGCCACCCACCACGAACTCATGATCAAGTATCGGCAGGCGGTCTTCTCGCGGGTGGCCGTCGCGCTCGGCCAGATCGGCCTGATGACCGACCGGGTCCGCACCGGGCTGGACCAACTGGGTCTGCTGCAGTTCGCCGGAGAGCGGCTGCGGGTACGGAAGGGACGTTGACATGACGGCCGCACGACGCAGCTTCGACCTGTCCGCCGTGGTCCGGCTCGGCGAACTGGGCGACCAGATCACCCCGTTTGCCCTGCGGGCCGCGTGCGACCTGCGCATCGCCGACCTGCTCGCCGACGGGCCACGGCCGGTGGACGAGCTGGCCGGGGCGGCCGGCGCGCATCCCGGCGCGCTGCTGCGCCTGCTGCGTGCGCTCGCCGCCCGGGGCGTGTTCACCGAGGTCGCCGACGCGACGTTCGCGCTCACCCCGCTGGCCGAGCCGCTGCGCGACGACCATCCGATGTCGCTGCGGGACAGCTTCACCCTGCTCGACTCCGACGTGCGGGCCTGGTCCGCGATCGGGCACACGGTGCGCACCGGGGAACCGGCCTTCGACCACGTGCACGGTCAGGGCTACTGGGCGTACCTCGCCGAGCATCCGGAGGAGAGTGCCCGGGTCGACGACTGGATGCGCAGCGTCAACCGGCTGCACCTGCGTACCGTGCTCGGGGCGTACCCGTGGCGTCGGTTCGGCACCCTGGTCGACGTCGGTGGCGGCACCGGCGGCTTCCTGGCCGGCCTGCTCACCCGCTTCCCGGCGGTCCGCGGCGTGCTGTTCGACCTGCCGCACGTGGTGGCGGGCGCGGCCAAGGTGCTGGCCGAGGCGGGGGTGGCCGACCGCTGCGCGGTGGTGCCCGGCGACGCCTTCGACGCGGTGCCCGCCGGCGGCGACGGCTACCTGCTCAAGACGGTGCTGCCCGGGTTCGACGACGACGAGGCCGCGCGCATCCTCGGCAACGTCCGGGCCGCCATGCGGCCCGACTCGCGGCTGGTGCTGCTGGAGGCCGTGCTGCCGCCCGGCGACACCTTCGACATGGCGAAGCTGTTCGACGTGCACGCGATGGTGCTCACCGGTGGCGCGCACCGCGGCGAGGACGAGACCGGCCGGCTGCTGGAGCGGGTCGGGCTGCGGCTGACCCAGGTCATCGGCACGCCCACCCTGACCGTGCTGGAGGCCGTGCCGGTCGACTGAGCCCGGGCCGGCCCGGTGAGCCGCCCCGGCCCCGGGCGGGTGCGGTCAGCCGATCCGGACCGGGACCGAGGCGTACGCCCGGAACGGGGTGTCCCGCTCGCGTACGGTCGGGCCGTCGGGCTCCAGCACGGCGAGGCGGGCCAGCCGGTCGAAGACCACGGCTCCCTCCATCCGGGCCAGGAAGGCGCCCAGGCACAGGTGGGCGCCGCCGCCGAAGGTGACGTGCGGGTTGTCCGCGCGGCCCACGTCCAGCCGGTCGGGCCGGTGGAAGCGACGCTCGTCGTGGTTCGCCGAACCGATCATCAGCACCAGCACCCGACCCCGCCGGACGGTACGCCCGCCGATCTCGATCGGCTCACGGACGTACCGCGCGGTGCCCTGGATCGGCGCGTCCCAGCGCAGGAACTCGTCGACGGCGGTGCCGACCAGCGTCCGGTCGGCGCGCAGCCGGTCGAGCTGGTCGGGGTGGCTCAGCAGGGCGGCCGCGCCGGTCGTGATCATGTGCACAGTGGTCTCGAAGCCGGCGAAGAAGGAGAAGACCGTGTTGTCGACGATCTCGTCGTGGCTGAGCGTGTCGCCGGACTCCTCGGCGTCGAGCAGCCGGGAGAGCAGGTCGTCACCCCGGCGGGCCCGGCGCTGGTCGAGCAGCGCGCCGAGGTGCTCGCGCAGCCACCGGACCGCCACGTCGGCCTCCGCCCGGGCGTGTTCGGGGACCACCGCGGTGAACGCCCGGCCGAGGTTCATCGCGTGGCGGCGCACGTCCTCGGTGGACTCCGGCGGGATACCCATCAGCCGGCAGACCACCCGGACCGGCAGCGGGTACGCCAGCTCGGGCACCAGGTCCATCCGGCCGGCGGCCAGGGCCGGGGCGAGCAACTCGTCGACCAGTTCCTCGACGTAGGAGCGCAGCTGGCGGACGACCGCCGGGCTGAACGCCCGGCTCATCAGCCGGCGCAGCCGGACGTGGTCCGGCGGGTCGCGGTAGAGCATGATCCGCTGGAAGAACGCACTCGCCGGGCCGTCGCCCACCGACACCTCGTGGTAACCGGCGGGGAACTCGCTGCCCAGTCGCGGGTCGTGTTGCAACGCGGTGACGTCGGCGAGGCGGGTGACGCCCCAGCTGCCCGGCCCGATCCGGCACAGCGGCCCGGCGGCGCGCAGGCGGGCGTACTCGGGGTACGGGTCCTCGACGACGTTCGGGTCCAGGGCGTCGAAGCGGGGTGCCAGGGCCGGTGTGCTCATCCGTCTAGTGTCTGTTGGGTTTGCCGCGCAGGCAAGGGTGGCATGACGACACACCACACACCTCCGGGTGCCCGCTGTGCTCGGCCGGTCCGGGCCGTGTCAAGGTCTCCGCCGGCCGCTGTCAATCCAGCCGGGTCGGTGCCTAGATGATCACAGGCCGTCACGTCGGCGTGTCGGATCGGCGTCGATCGGCCCCGGCATCGGGGGCGTCGACCTGCCGGCCCGGATGGATCGGCGTCGAGGGCTTCGACCAAAGGTGCTGCTCATCGTCGGGCGGTGGGTCGGCGTCGGCCCCGGGGCGGGTCGGTCAGGAGATCTTTCGGCGGAAGCACGGAAAGTCACATGCATCCTCGCCTATCAGAATTGATCGGGAGAGATAGCACGCGGACGTCCCAGTATTGAAGCCGATCGGTCATTCCCAGGCCGTGTACGTGCGCTCTAGGGTGTAACACCAGCAGGAGGGGGGAATAGTGTTGCCGATGGTCAAGGCCCGTAGAGTGAGCCAAACCGCCGTCGCGATTTCGGTCAGCGGCAGCGTCGACCGGAGCACCGCCGGGTACGTCACCCGGGTGGCCGAGTACATGCTGGACCACGTCGACTCGCGGCCGGATCGCGTCGAGCTGGATCTGACCGAGGTGACCGCCGTCGACGAGGTGGGGTTCGCGTCCCTGGTGGACGTGGCCGCCGGTGCCAGCGCGGCGGGTGCTGCGGTGGTGGTGCGGTGCGGTGCGGAGCGGGCAATGCTGGAGCGGCACCTCAGCGGGCGGGTGGTGGCGTCGGAGCAGATCGGGCGCATGATGCGTCGGCAGCTCAGGCCGGTGGTGCGCCGGCGCAGGGCCCATCCGGTGGTCTCCGAGGCGCGCGTGGTGCGCTGGTGCCCCGGCCCGTTGGCCGGTCGCAGTCGGGGCTGACCGGGCGCCCTCCGGGGTGGCTCAGGCAGGCCGGTGGTCGGGTCGGTGGGGGGCCGACCGACTCCGGACCTTTCCCCGCGAAATGTGTTGGTCGAATCGGTCCGATTCCGAACACTTAACCGGATTGTCGCGCCCGTGCCGAGGCGGATGCAATTTGCAGTACCAAGTGACGGCCGTATGACCGGCTGGGAAATTCCTCAATACGATGACCTCGGCCGACGCCGATATTTGCTGACTCAATTAATCGTGCGTGACTGTTATCCGACTGTGGCGCGGTCGGCACCCGGGTGGACGGGGTCCGCTCAGGTGACCGGAGCGGCGCGCAGCTCGGCCAGCGGCACGTCGGCGTCGGTGACCGCACGCCGGACCAGGCTGACGTAGTCCCGGACGAAGGCGTCCGCCCAGGCCGGATCGAAGTCGGCCCGCGAGCAGAGCAGCAGCGCGGAGAGCGTGTCGCCCTGCGGCACCACCACGAACTCCAGCGCGAAGCGCCGCCGCTCCAGCTGGGCCTCCATGTCGTCGAGTTCCTCGCCGGCCATGTCGGCCCGGGTCATCAGGCCGCCCAGCAGCTGGAACAACACGTCGTCGGTGCGCCCGGTGCCACCGGTCACGGTGTCCGGCGGGAGCAGCTGGTGGGGCAGATCCTGGTGGCGCATCGCCGCCATCACGGTGGTGCGGGTCTGCGCGATCAGCTCGCTCAGGGTGGTGCCCGGGGTGACGCGCTCGCGCAACAGCACCATGCTGGCGAAGAAGCCCACGGTGTCGCGGACCTGCGGCTGCGTACGGTTGGCGAACAGCGAGGCCACCGTGAGGTCGTCGGCGCCGGTCTCGGTGTGCAGCAGCGCGTAGAACACCGCCAGGGTCACCGGGAACAACGTGGTGCGGTGCTGGCGGGCGAGCTGTCGCAGGCCGGCCGTGGTCTCGGCGTCGACGTAGTGCTCGACGGAGATCCACGGCGGCTCGCCGTCGGGCACCGGACGCTGCCGGCGGGCCGGCAGCTTCACCAGGCGCGCGCCGCTGAGCTTGCCGGTCCAGTACTCCGTGAGCCGCGCCAGGTTCGCCCCGGAGAGCTGCTCGGACTGCCAGCGGGCCCACTGCGCGTACTGCCACTGCGGTGCGGGCAGGTCGGCCGGCTCGCCGGTCTCCGCGGCGTACAGGGCGCGTAGGTCCCGGGCCAGCAGGGCGTTGGAGTAGTCGTCGGAGCAGTAGTGGTGCAGGGTGAGCACCACCAGGTGGTGCCGCGGGTCGATCCGGAGCACCAGCGGCCGCAGCGGCCAGACCGAGGCGTCGACCCCGGTGGCCACCTCGGTGGCCACGATCCGGCGGGCGGCGGCGGTCGGGTCCGGCTCGGCCGACACGTCGGTGAGCGGCACCGGCACCGGTCGCGGTTCGTGGATCCGCTGGCGCAGCCGCCGGCCGGGCGGGAAGGTGGTCCGCAGCGGCTCGTGCCGGGCGGTGAGGGCGGCGACCGCCCGGGTCATCGCCTCGTGGTCGTACGGGCCGCGCAGGCGCCACAGGACCTGCTCGTTCAGGGCGCTGTCCCGGCCACGGTAGTGGTCCATCAGGGCCAGGAGACGTTGACCGACGGAAGCGGGTTCGTCACGCACGTGGTGAGCCTAGAACACGACACGACAGGTGTCGACAGTGTCGATGGCCCAGCCCAGCCGCCGCCCGGCGACGATGACGTATGTCGGGTCTTGTCGACCGGCGCGTACTCCCGGATAGTTCTTGCCATGCGAGCCGACACCGCGCGTCCCCACCTGTCCGCGGCGTTCCTGGCGACCCAGGACGACCCCTACCCGGCCTACGCCGAGTTGCGCGCCCGGGGCCCGCTGTCCCGGGCCGAGCTGGGCCAGTGGCTGGTCACCGGGCACGCGGTGGTGTCCACCCTGCTGCGGGACCACCGGTTGGAGAGCCGGATGCCCCCGGAGTACACCCGGCTCACCCTCGGCGACGGCCCGGGCGTGGAGTTCCTGAACCGGATCGTGCTCACCCGCACCCCACCGGAGCACACCCGACTGCGCCGGTTCATCGGCCGGGCGCTGGGCACCCCGGTGGTGCGCCGGCTGGCCGGGCAGATCGGCGCGGCGGCCGACGCGCTGCTGGAACCCGCCCTGGACCGCGGCCGTCTCGACGTGGTGACCGAGCTGGCGGTGCCGCTGCCGGTCGGGGTGGTGTGCGACCTGATCGGCATCCCGACCGAGGACCGACCGGAGGTGCTGACCCGGGTCATCTCGCTGGCCAAGGTCTTCGACGCGGCCAACCTCACCCCGGCCGACCTGCGGGACATCAACGCCGCGCTGCCCTGGCTGCACGACTACCTGGCCGAGCTGCTGTCCGTCCGGCGCGACAGCCCGGGCGGGCCGACCCTGGCCGGGATGTACTGGGAGGAGTCCGCCACCGACCGGCTGGCGGTGGCGGACTTCGTGGACAACATGCTCTTCCTGTTCCACGCCGGGTTCGAGACCACCATGGGTCTGGTCTCCAACGGGGTCGCCGCGCTGCTCGACCATCCGGAGCAGCTGCGCCGGCTGCGCGCCGACCCGGCGCTGGTGCCCTCGGCGGTGGAGGAGTTCCTGCGGTACGACGCGCCGATCCAGAACGTGATCCGGGTGGCCCGCGAACCGGTCGAGGTGGCCGGTGTCAAGATCCGGGCCGGGCGGACGGTACTGCTGCTGCTCGGCGCGGCCAACCGGGACGCCACGGTGTTCCCCGACGCCGAGCGCCTCGACGTCGGGCGGGACCCCAATCCGCACCTCGGCTTCGGTGGCGGCCTGCACCACTGCCTCGGTACCGCGCTGGCCCGGCTGATGTCGGTGGTCGTCTTCGAGCGGCTGGCGGGTGCGGTGGAGGTTCTCGGCCCGGCCGCGCCGCGTGTGCGGCGCCGGCACGCCAGCCTGCGTTCCTACGACCGGCTGCCGTTGGCGGTCCGGGCCCGCTGACCCCGCGTGGTGTCGACTGTGCTCACCGCAGGCGCCTGCGGGTAGGGTGTGGTGTTGTTTGTCGACAACTGGAGGATCCTCATGTCCGATGTGGTCGCGCCCATCATCCCCTTCCTGCGTTATCAGGATCCGGGCGCCGCGATCGACTGGCTCTGCGTCGCCTTCGGCTTCGAGGTGCTGGAGACCACCACCGGCGGCGAGGGCCAGGTCGTGCACGCCGAGCTGCGCTGGGGCATCGGCACCTTCCAGCTCGGTCCGGCCGGCTCGTCGACCCTGCCCATGGGCAGCCCGCGCGACCTGCCGTTCACCAGCCAGGGCGTGTACGTGCACGTCGGCGACGCGGTCGACGCGCACCACGACCGGGCGGTCGCGGCCGGCGCCGAGGTGGTCATGCCGTTGACCGACACGGACTACGGCTCCCGGGAGTACGTGGTGCGGGACTTCGAGGGTCACCTGTGGGGCTTCGGCAGCTACGCGCCGAAGCTCGACTGACGACTAGTCGACAGATCGTCCGCCGCTTCGTACCCGGCCGGACGCGAAGAGCACATAGAGTGATTGCTCGTCCTGAATCCGCAGCATCGACTCCGAGGAGTGACCCATGGCCGATTCCTCCGTCCCGCCCACCGTCGCACCGTACATCGCGTACCAGAACCCGGCGAAGGCCATCGACTGGCTGGTGAACACCTTCGGCTTCACCTCGCTGGCCGTCTTCGACGACGGGGCGGGCAACGTCTACCACGCCGAGCTGCGTGTCGGCGACCACGGGCTGATCATGATCAACCCGGCCAACGACGGGCTGCGTCTCGGCGAGCCGCTGGCCCTCGGTGCCGCGTCCGCCGGCACGTTCGTGCGGGTCGAGACCGACACCGAGGTGGACGCGCTGCACGAGCGGGCGGTCGCCGGGGGCGCCGAGATCCTGCTCGCTCCCGAGAGCAAGCCGCACGACTCGTACGAGTTCACCTGCCGCGACCCGCAGGGCCACGTCTGGACCTTCGCGACCTATCGGACCGCCCTGGGCTGAGTCCCGCCCGGAATCCGACCCGCGGCCCCGGCCCCACCGATGACGGTGGGCCGGGGCCGCGTCATGAGCGGACCGCTCAGCGGCGGGGCAGCAGGAAGCTGCCCAGCAGGGCCAGCGCGAAGCTGATCACGCTGTACCAGAGCGTGCCGACCATCGCCCGCTGGAAACTGACCTGACTGGTCTCGAACGCCCGCTCCTCGATGACCCGGGCGGTGGTGTCCCCGCCACCGGCGGCCAGGCTCGCGCTGTCGCAGCCGGCCGGGGCCAGCGTCGGGTCCGCCGCGTGGAGCTGGGTGGTGAGGCAGTCGCGGAACCGTTCGCCGATCTGGCCGGCCTGGGCGTCGGAGACGCCCGTGGCGACCAGGTCGGCGCGCAGCCGCGGCGCCACGTCGTCGACCGCCGCCGGTGCCTGGACGGCCAGCAGGCTGAAGAACAGCGTGCCGCACGCCGCGATGCCCAGGGTGACACCGATCTGGTAGTTGGCGTTGACGACCCCGGAGGCGGATCCGGCCTGTTCGCCCGGCACGTCGTGCAGCGAGTAGCCCATCAGCGGCGGGAAGGTCATGCCCATGCCGGCGCCACCGACGAACATCGGCGCGAGCAGCTGCCAGATCGACACCTGCGGGGTGGCGTGGATGACCCACATGAACCAGAGCATGCTGCCGATCAGCAGCAGCAGTCCGATCTGTAGGCCGACCCGGCCGAGCTTGGGCGTGATCGCCCGGGCGGAGAGCCAGCCGAGCAGCGGCACGGCGATGTCCCAGGGCAGCCCGGACAGGCCGGCGCGCAGGATGCTGAAGCCGACGCCGATCTGCAGGTAGATCGTGATGACCAGGAAGAACGACATCACCGCGCCCTGGAAGAGGAAGACCACCACCAGGCCGGAATTGAACGAGCGGTGCCGGAACAGCGACATCGGCACCAGCGGCGATTCGGTACGGGCCCGCTGGTGCAGCACGAACACCGCGAAGACGGCCAGGCCGCCGGCCATGCTGGCGTACGTCCAGACGGGCCAGTCCTGTTCGCGGCCCTGCACCAGCGGGTAGACGATCAGCAGCACCGCCACCGTGATCAGTGCCGCGCCGACCAGGTCGAGCCGGTCCCGGCGGCGTGCCGACTCGGGCAGCAGGGCCCGTGCGGCGATGAAGGCGGCGATGCCGATCGGGACGTTGACCAGGAAGATCGACCGCCAGCCCAGGCCGGCCACGTTGGCGGTGGTCAGCAGCGCGCCGACCAGCGGGCCGCCCACCGTGCCGAAGGCCAGCGCCGCGCTCATCGCGGCGAACGCCTTGCCGCGTTCCTTCGGCGCGTAGAGCAGCTGGATGAGGGTGTAGACCTGCGGCACCATCACCGCGCCCATCGCACCCTGCAGGAAGCGCAGCACGATCAGCTGCTCCGGGGTCTGGGCGATGCCGGCCAGCAGCGAGGTGAAGGTGAAGCCGGCGACGCCGATCAGGAACATCCGGCGTACGCCGACGATGTCGCCGAGCCGGCCGGAGATGATCAGAGTCGAGGCGAAGGCGAGCGCGTACCCGGCCACCAGCCACTGCATGGTGGAGGCGGTGGCGTTGATGCCGTCCCGGATGGACGGCAGCGCCACGTTGACGATGGTGATGTCGAGCAGGTCCAGGACGAACCCGGTGAGCACCACGACGAGGGCGAGGGTGCGCTTGCGGCCGGTGATCGGGGGGACGAACTCGTCGGGCGGCGCCGGCGCGGGCGCCGCCGCCGTGGCGGTGTCGGCACCGGACGACGTGCGGGTGTCGTCAGACATCAGATCCCTTTCCTGAGAAGTGCTCCGCCGTCGTGGTAGGACACGACAAGCGGCCGGCCGAGACCGGCCAGCGCGGCGGCGTACCCGGTGGGTGCCGCCAGGTCGGTGAGGTGTGGTGGGTCGGTCGGGGTGGGCGTGCCGTCCCAGCGCAGCAGGGCGGCCGGCTGGTCCGGTCCGGTCACGGTGATCGTCGCCGGGTCGATGCTCAGCCCGTCGCCGGTCGCCTTGAGCAGCGCCTCCTTCCTGGTCCAGTAGCGGACGAAGGCGGTCGTCCGGTCCCGGACGCCGGGGCCGGTGACCACCGTTCGTTCGGTCGGGGCCAGGGCGCGCAGCGGGAGCGTGCCGCCGCGCAGCGCGATCCGTTCGACGTCGACGCCGATCTCGGTCCGCACGGTGAACGCCACCACGCACCACCGCCCGGAGTGCGAGACGGAGAACGTCACCGGCGCCGACGGTGAACGCAGCACCGGCTTGCCGTGCGGCCCGCCGCACTGCCGGCAGACCGCCGCGAAGTCGAGTTCGGACGCCGGGGTGCCGAGCATGCCGGCGAGCACCAGCCGGGTCACCGCCCGTGCGGTGAGGTACGCCGCGCGTCCGTGCGGATCGCCGAACTCCGCGTGCCGGCGGCGTTCCCCGGCGACGAGCAGCGCGTGCAGGGTGGGCTCGTCCGGGAGCGCGACCGGGGTCCACCAGACCTGGCAGGTGCCCTCGACGGGTAGGCCGGTCGCCATCGCGGATCCCACCTCTCCGCCGGTCGCCGGTGAGCCCGACCGATCGTCGTTCGTCGTGTGTGGAGCTTATTGTAAGTAGATTGTTCTTTCTACTGTACGTACCCGGGCTCGCTTGTTACCTTGGCGTCGGCACAGACTCGTGTGGGAGTGACGCGAGGACTCCGTCGGACAGGGGAGACCCAGATTGGGCGTTGAGGCCGAACACACGCGACCCTTCACCCGGGACGGCATGCGGGACGACATCGCGGCGGTCCTCGGCGAACCACCCGGCACGGTCGCCGCCGACGCCGACCTGCTCCAGCTCGGCCTCGACTCGATCGGCGTGATGCGACTGGTCGGCCGCTGGCACCAGCGGGGCGTGACGGTCAGCTTCGCGGAACTGATCGAGGGCCGCACCCTCGACGACTGGTGGCGGATGGTCGCCGACCGGGTTCCCGCCGGTGCGGCGGTGCCGGACGACCCGCCTCTGTCCGTCGTCGACGCCGCCGAGCCGTTCGACCTGGCCCCGATGCAGCACGCGTACTGGGTGGGCCGGGGCGACGGCCAGGCCCTCGGCGGGGTCGGCGCGCACTTCTACAACGAGTTCGACGGCACCGAGGTGGACTCGGCCCGACTGGAGGCCGCCGTCCGGGCGCTGCTGCGCCGGCACGGCATGCTGCGCGCCCGGTTCGACGACGACGGCCGGCAGCGCATCCTCGCCGCCAGCCCCTGGCCCGGCCTCACCGTGCACGACCTGCGCGGAACCGACCCCGACGCGGCCGAACGGGCGCTGCTCGACCTGCGCGACCGGCTGTCGCACCGGCGGCTGGACGTGGCCCGCGGCGAGGTCTTCGACGTGCAGCTGTCGCTGCTGCCCGGCGGCGGCACCCGATGCCACGTGCACATCGAGATGCTGGTGGCCGACGCGCACAGCTTCCGCATCCTGATGTCGGACCTCGCCCAGCTCTACCGGGACCCGGACGCCGAACTGCCGCCGGTCGAGTTGGACTACCCGAGCTACCGGGCCACCCTGGCCGAGCGCCGTGGCGGTGAGCGGGACGCCGACCGGGCGCACTGGCAGGCCCGGCTGCCCGAGCTGCCCGGCCCGCCGGAGCTGCCGCTGGCCGTCGACCCGCAGCAGGTCCGTGGCCAGCGCGTGGTCCGGCACCACCACTGGGTCTCCCCGGAGCAGGTCGAACGGCTCGGGCGGCGGGCCCGGTCGCACGGGCTGACCCTGCCGGTGCTGTTCCTGGCCGCCTTCGGTCACGTCCTCGGCCGGTGGAGCGCCGCCCCGCGCTTCCTGCTCAACCTGCCGCTCTACGACCGCCAGCCGGTCCACCCGGACGTCGCGCACCTGGTCGGTGACTTCACCAACCTGCTGCTGCTCGAGGTCGACACCGGCGCCGGCAACGACTTCGTCGCGTTCGCCCGCGCCGTGCAGGAGCGGATGCGCGCCGACGCCGCCCACCCCGGCTACACCGGTGTGGACGTGCTGCGCGACCTGACCCGCCGGCGCGGCGGCACCCCCGTCGGCGCCCCGGTGGTTTTCACCAGCGCACTCAGCCTCGGCGAACTGTTCGACGCCGAGGTGCGCGACAGCTTCGGCGCGCCCGGCTGGACCATGTCGCAGACCCCGCAGGTGTGGCTCGACGTGCAGGTCACCGAGCGCGAACACGGACTGTTCGTCAACTGGGACTGCGTCGAGGAACTGTTCCCGCCCGGCCTGATCGGGCAGATGTTCGAGGCGTACCTCAAGATCCTGGACTGGCTGCTGGACGACGACGCGGACTGGTCCGGTGCCCTGCCGGAACTGCTGCCACAGCCGACCCGGCAGATCCGCGCGGCGGCCAACGACACCGGCCGGCCGGTGCGTCGTCGCCGGCTGCACGACGACTTCTTCGCCCGCGCCCGCACCGAGCCGGACCGGCCCGCGCTGCTGTGGGGCACCGACGGGCTGCTCAGCTACGGCGAACTCGCCGACCGGGCCGACCGGGTCGCCGGTGCGCTGGTCGCCCAGGGAGTACGCCGCGGCGACCCGGTCGCCGTCACCGTCGAGAAGGGACCGCAGCAGGTGGTCGCCGTGCTGGCGGTGCTGCGCGCCGGCGGCGTGTACGTGCCGGTCGGCGTCGACCAGCCGGCCGCCCGCCGGGCCCGGATCCACGCGGTGGCCGGGGTACGGCACGTGGTTGCCGGCGGCCCGCTGCCCGACCTGCCCACCTCGGTGTGCGTGGTCGACCTGGCCGACCGGTCGTTCCCGCCGGTCGACCCGGCCGCCGGCAGTGACGACGACCCGGCCTACCTGCTGTTCACCTCCGGCTCGACGGGCGAGCCGAAAGGCGTGCAGGTGCCGCACCGGGCCGCGGTCAACACCATCGACGACATCAACCGGCGGTTCCGGGTCGGCCCCGACGACCGGGTCCTGGCGGTCTCGGCCCTCGACTTCGACCTGTCGGTCTACGACATGTTCGGCCTGCTCGGCGCGGGCGGGGCGGTGGTCTGCGTCGCCGAGGACGAGCGGCGCGACGCCGAGCGGTGGCGGGCGCTGGTACGCCGGCACCGGGTCAGCGTCTGGCAGTCCGTCCCGGCGCTGCTGGACATGCTGCTCACCGCCGGGAGCGACCCGAACCTGCCGCTGCGGCTGGCCCTGCTCGGCGGTGACTGGGTCGGGCTCGACCTGGCCGGCCGGCTGGCCGCGCAGGCCCCGGCCGCGACGCTGGTGGCGCTGGGCGGCACCACGGAGACCGCGATCCACTCCACCGTGCAGGTGGTGCCGGTGCCGGTGCCCGCGACCTGGCGTTCGGTCCCGTACGGCGTGCCGCTGGCCAACCAGCTCATGCGGGTGGCCGACCCGGCCGGTCGGGACCGGCCGGACTGGGTCCCCGGCGAACTGTGGATCGGCGGACGTTCGGTGGCCGACGGCTACCGCGGCGACCCCGAGCGCAGCGCCGCGCAGTTCCGCGAAATCGACGGGGTGCGCTGGTACCGCACCGGCGACCTGGCCCGCTACCACCCGGACGGCGTCGTGGAATTCCTCGGCCGGGCCGACGCCCAGGTCAAGATCCGCGGGCACCGGATCGAGCTGGGCGAGATCGAGACCGCCCTGGAACGGCACCCGGCGGTCGGCCGGGCGGTCGCGGTGGCCCTCGGCACGCCCCGACAGCTGGCCGCCGTCGTCACCGCCGACACCGACGTGGACCCGGCCGCGCTGCGCGACTGGCTGGCCGGACTGGTGCCCGGCTACATGGTGCCCGAACGGCTGGTGCTCACCGACCAGCTCCCGCTGTCGGCCAACGCGAAAGTCGACCGGCGGGCGGTCGCCCGGCTCGTCGAGGCGGCCCGACCCGCACCGACGGAACTCGAAGCCCCGGTCGGCGACATCGAACGCGAGGTGGCCCGGATCTGGGCCGACCTGCTCGGCGTCGCGGCGGTGGGTCGGCGGCAGAGCTTCTTCGCCGCCGGTGGGGACAGCCTGGTCGCCACCCGGTCGATGGCGCTGCTCGCCGCCGCCGGACTCGACGGGGCGAACCTGCGGCAGCTGTTCGCCACCCCGGTGCTGGCCGACTTCGCCGCCACCCTGCGCCGCGCCGGCACGGACCGGCCCGCCCCCTCGGCGCTGCGCCCGGACGAGGCGCACCGGTACGAGCCCTTCCCGCCCACCGACGTGCAACGGGCCTACTGGCTCGGACGCAGCAGCGACTTCGCCCTGGGCGGCGTCGGCTCACACTGGTACTGGGAGTTCGACGGCTCCGACGTCGACCTCACCCGGCTGGAGGACGCCGCCAACCAGCTCGTCGCGCGGCACGACATGCTCCGCGCGGTCTTCGACGACAACGGCGACCAGCGGGTGCTGGCCCAGGTGGACCGGTTCCGGGTCACCGTGCGCGACGGCGTTGACGAGGCACTGCGTGACCTGCGCGAGCGGATGGCCCACCGGATCCCCGACCCGGGTCGGTGGCCGCTGCTGGAGATCGCCGCCGTCCGGTACGGCGACGGCCGGGTCCGCATCGGCTTCAGCTTCGACTACATCGTCCTCGACGCGCTCAGCATCGTGATCTTCTTCGACGAGCTGACCACCCTCTACCGCGACCCGGCGGCGACGCTGCGCCCGGTCGGGGTGAGCTTCCGCGACTACGTCCTCGCCGCCCCGGCCGACCCGGAGGCCACGGCCACGGACCAGCGGTACTGGCTGGACCGCCTGGACACCCTGCCGCCCGCGCCGCCGCTGCCGCTGGCCGTCGACCCGGCCACCGTGGTCGCCCCGCGCTTCCACCGCCGGGAGGACCGACTCGACCCCGGGCAGTGGCGGCGGCTGACCGAACAGGCCCGCCGGCACGGTGTGACGCCGGCCAGCGTCCTCGCCGCCGCCTTCGCCGAGGTGCTGTCGGCCTGGAGCGGACGCGGCGAGCTGACCGTCAACTTCACCCTGTTCAACCGGCGCGACGTGCATCCCGACATCAACCACATCCTCGGTGACTTCACCTCGCTGCTGCTGGTCGCGTACCGGGCCGGGGCGGACGACAGCTGGCTGGACGTGGTCCGGCGGACCCAGGAGCAGGTCTGGGAGGGCATGGCCCACGACTCGGTGTCCGCGCTGTGGGTGCTGCGCGAACTCGCCCGCCGGCAGCAGGGCGGCGCGGTGAGCATGCCGGTCGTGTTCACCAGCGCCCTCGGCGTCGCCGGTGGCATGAGCGAGATGTCCTTCCCGTTCGGCGAACTCGTCTGGGGCATCTCGCAGACCCCGCAGGTATGGCTCGACAACCAGGTGATGGAGCGCGACGGTGGCCTGGTCTACAACTGGGACTCGGTCGAGGAACTGTTCCCCGCCGGGCTGCTCGACGCGATGTTCGACGCGTACCGCGCGCTGCTGACCTGGCTGACCACGGCGGACTGGGACGCCACCGCCCCGCCACCGCTGCCGGCAGCGCAGCGACAGGTCCGCGACGCGGTCAACGACACCGCCGGCCCGCTGCCGTCCGGGCTGCTGCACACCGGCTTCTTCGCGCACGCCGCCGCCACACCGGACGCCCCGGCGGTGGTCACCGCCGACGGCACGGAGGTCGGCTACGGCGAACTCGCCGCCCGGGCGCTGCGCATCGCCGGGGCGTTGCGCGAGCACGGCGTCGCCGCCGGTGACGCGGTGGCGGTGACCCTGCCCCGCGGCGTCGACCAGGTCGCCGCCGTGCTCGGCGTACTCGCCGCCGGCGGTCGCTACGTCCCGGTCGGCGTCGACCAGCCGGCCGAGCGACGCGACCGGATCTACGCCCGGGCCGGGGCTCGCGCCGTCGTCGCCCAGCCCGGCCTGCCCACCGCACATCCGGTCGTCGCGCCGGACACCCCCGCCACCCCGCTGTCCGCACCCGTCGAGGTCGATCCGGACGAGCTGGCGTACGTCATCTTCACCTCGGGCTCCACCGGCGAGCCGAAGGGTGTGGAGATCACCCACCGGGCCGCGCTGAACACCGTCGACGACATCAACACCCGCTACGGGGTCGGCCCCGCCGACCGGGTCCTCGCCATCTCGGCGCTCGACTTCGACCTGTCCGTCTACGACCTCTTCGGGCTGCTCTCCGCCGGTGGCGCGGTGGTCTGCGTGACCGACGAGGACCGGCGGGAGGCGCGCAGCTGGGCGGCGCAGGCCCGCCGCGCCCGGGTCACCGTGTGGAACTCGGTGCCGGCCCTGCTGGACATGCTCCTGGTCGCGGCCGACCCGGACGGGCTGGCGCTGCGGCTGGTGCTGGTCTCCGGCGACTGGGTCGGGCTGGACCTGCCCGGCCGGCTGCGTGGCCGGTGCCCGCAGGCCCGGTTCGTGGCGCTGGGCGGCGCCACCGAGGCCGCCATCTGGTCCAACGCCTGCGAGGTGGACCAGGTGCCCACGCACTGGCGGTCGGTGCCGTACGGCCGGCCGCTGCGCAACCAGCGCTACCGGGTGGTCGACCCGCACGGCCGGGACTGTCCCGACTGGGTGCCCGGGGAGCTGTGGATCGGCGGCGCCGGGGTGGCCAACGGCTACCGGGCTGACGCGGAGACCACCGCCCGGCAGTTCGTCACCGTCGACGGGCACCGCTGGTACCGCACCGGCGACCTCGGCCGCTACTGGCCGGACGGCACGCTGGAGTTCCTCGGCCGGGTCGACTTCCAGGTCAAGATCCGGGGACACCGGATCGAGCTGGGGGAGATCGAGGCGGCGGCCGAGGCGTACCCGGGGGTGGCCCGGGCCGTCGCGCTCACCGTCGGCGAGGGGACCCACCGCCGGCTGGCGCTGGCCGTGGTCGCCGCCGGCGAGCCGGTCGACGGCGCGGCGCTGGTCGGGTTCCTGGCCGAACGGGTGCCCAGCTACATGGTCCCGGAACGGGTCACCGGCGTGCCGGCCCTGCCGCTGACCGCCAACGGCAAGGTGGACCGCCGGGCGTTGACCACGCAGCTGGCCGCCGACCCCGACGACGGGCCCGACGAGAGCCCGCGCGGGGACAGCGAGAAGCTCCTCGCCGAGATCTGGGCCGAGGTGCTCGACTGCGACCGGATCGGCCGGCAGCAGAGCTTCTTCACCCTGGGCGGTGACAGCCTGCTGGCCACCCGGCTGGTGGAGACGCTGCGGCAGCGGCACGGGGTGGAGCTGTCGCTGCGGCAGCTGTTCCTGGCGCCGACCGTGGCGCAGCTGGCAGACGTCTTCGACGCCCACCGCCGCGCGGTGGAACCCGGTGACTTCGAGGAGGGCATCTTATGAGTCAGTCGTCCGCCGGTGACCTGCTCGCCGAGCTGGAGAGCGTAGGGGTACGAATCTGGTTGGAGGCCGGTCAGCTGCGCTTCCGGGCCCCGCAGGGGGCGATGACAACGGCCCGCCGGGAGGCGCTGCGCGCCCGCCGCGACGAGATCGTCGCCCACCTCGACGACGGCGCCGGAAGCGTCGCCCTGGTGCCCGACCCGGACCGCCGGCACGAACCGTTCCCGGTCACCGACGTGCAGGCGGCGTACCTGCTCGGTCGGGGGGAGACGTTCGCCTACGGCGGCGTCGCCTGCCACGGGTACGGCGAACTGGTCTACCCGGAGCTGGACCCGGCGCGGATGACCGCCGCCTGGCGGGCGCTGATCGAGCGGCACGACATGCTCCGCGCCGTGGTGGAGGCCGACGGCGCGCAGCGGGTGCTGCCGCAGGTGCCGCCGTTCGAGGTGCCGGTGATCGACCTGACCGGCCGCCCCGACGCGGTGGTCGAGGCCGGCGTCAGCGCGGTCCGCGCGGAGATGGACCACCTGGTGCACACCCCCGACCGGTGGCCGTTGTTCGCCGCCCGGATCACCCTGGCCGACCGCCGGGCCGTGCTGCACGTGTCGATCGACTTCCTGATCGCCGACTTCATCAGCGTGCAGGTCGTCCTGGACGAGCTGCACCGGCTCTATCACCGACCGGACCAGCCGCTGCCGCCGCTGGAGCTCACCTTCCGCGACTACCAGCTGGCCGAACGCGCGGTGCGGGACAGCCCGCGCCACGAGCGGGACCGGCAGTGGTGGCTGGCCCGCCTCGACGACCTGCCGGCCGCGCCGGAACTGCCCACGGTGGCCCGCCCGGCCGACAGCGAGGGCCGGTTCCGCCGCTGGGAGACCCGGCTGTCGCCGGAGGTCTGGGACGGGCTGCGCCAGCGGGCCGGCCGGCACGGCATCAGCCCGTCCGGGGCGGTGCTGGCCGCGTACGCCGACGCCATCGCGGCGTGGAGCCGCCGGTCCCGGTTCACCCTGGACATCACGCTGCTCAACCGGATGCCGCTGCACGAGCAGGTCAACGCCCTGGTCGGCGACTTCACCTCGGTGGAGCTGCTGGCGGTCGACGCCGACCCGACCCGCCGTTTCGCCGAGCGGGCCCGCGACCTGCAGGCGCAGCTGTGGGAGGACCTGGACCACCGCACGTTCAGCGGGATCGAGGTGATGCGGGAGATCGCCCGCCGGCAGGGCGCCGAGGCGGCGCTGTTCCCGGTGGTGTTCACCAGCGCCATCGGCATCGCCGACGCCGGGGCCGCCGCCGACGGCGCGCCGCTGGGCGAGCTGGGCTACGGCATCAGCCAGACGCCGCAGGTCTGGATCGACTGCCAGAACATCGAGCGCGACGGTGGCCTGGTGTCCAACTGGGACGTACGGGAGGACGTCTTCCCGCCCGGGGTGGTCGACGACATGTTCGCCGGGTACGAGGCGCTGCTGCACCGGCTGGCCGCCGACGACGACGCGTGGAGCCGTACCGGGCACCCGGAGCCGTCTCCGGCGTCGCTCGACCGGCGGGCCGAGGCCAACCGGACGCAGGCGCCGCTGCCCGCCGGCATGCTGCACGACCGGGTGGTGTTGCAGGCGTTGAGCACCCCGGACCGGCCGGCCGTCATCGCCGCCGACCGTACGCTCAGCTACGCCGAGCTGCTGGGCCGGGCGGCCGGGGTGGCCGAGGCGCTGACCGCCGCCGGCTGCCGCCGGCAGGAACTGGTCGCGCTGGTGATGGACCGGGGCTGGGAGCAGGTTGTCGCGGTGCTCGGTGCGCTGCTCGCGGGCTGCGTGTACGTGCCGGTGGACACGTCGCAGCCGGCCGCGCGGCGGCGGACCATCCTGGAGAACGCCGGCATCCGCTGCGCGCTGACCCAGTCCTGGGTCGACCGGGACGGCTGGGCCGACGGGCTGCGGCCGCTCGCGGTCGACACGCTGCCGGAAGGCGAGCCGCACCCGGTCGACGGCTCCGGCGACCCGGAGGAGCTGGCGTACGTCATCCACACCTCCGGCTCCACCGGCACGCCCAAGGGCGTCATGATCAATCACCGGGGCGCGTTGAACACCGTGCTCGACATCAACGGGCGGTTCGACGTCGGCCCCGACGACCGGGTGCTCGGCCTGTCCAACCTCGGCTTCGACCTGTCGGTGTACGACATCTTCGGCCCGCTGTCCGTCGGCGGCGCGGTGGTGCTGCCCGATCCGGGGCGTCGTGGCGACCCGTCGCACTGGGCGGAGCTGGTCACCTCGCACGCGGTGACGGTGTGGAACTCGGTGCCCGCCCAGTTGCAGATGCTGCACGACTACCTGGTCGCCGCCCCGGCGACGCCGGCCGGCGGGCTGCGGCTGGCGATGCTCTCCGGCGACTGGATCCCGGTGGCGCTGCCCGACCAAATCCGGGCCCGGGTGCCCGGGTTGCGGGTGGTCAGCCTGGGCGGTGCGACCGAGGCGTCGATCTGGTCGATCTGGTACCCGGTCGAGCAGGTCGACCCGATCTGGCGCAGCATCCCGTACGGCCGGCCGCTGACCAACCAGAGCTTCCACGTCCTCGACGGGGCGCTGCGCCCGCGTCCGGACCTGGTCACCGGCGAGCTGTACATCGGTGGCGCCGGGCTGGCGTTGGGCTACCTGAACGACCGCGAGCGCACCGCCGAGCGGTTCGTCGTGCACCCGGAGACCGGCGAGGTGCTGTACCGCACCGGCGACGTCGGCCGGTACCTGCCCGACGGCACCATCGAGTTCCTCGGCCGGGAGGACCTCCAGGTGAAGATCCGGGGGTACCGGATCGAGCTGGCCGAGATCGAGTCGGCGCTGGGCGCGCACCCGGGGGTGGCCGGCGCGGCCGTGGTGGTCGACGGGGACACCCCGCTGGAGCGCCGGCTGGCCGCGTTCGTCGAGCCGGCCAGCCGAGCGGTGACCGCCACGCAGGCCGGACACGACGCGGCGACCGCGCGGCAACTCGGGGCGGCGGCCTGCGCCGACGCCGACGGCACGCTGGCCGGCGTCGACCGCGAGCGCTATCTGGCGTACGCCCACCGGCTGGACGACGTGGCGCTGCCGGCGATGGTCGACGCGTTCCGTACGGCGGGCCTGTTCGCCGCCGACGGGTCCCGGCACACGCTGGCGGAGATCCTCGACGCCGCCCGGGTGGCGCCCCGCCACCATCGGCTGGTGCGGCGGTGGCTGCGCGCGCTCACCGGCGCCGGCCTGCTCGACCGCGACGACGCCGGCCGGTACGGGTTGACCGTGGCGGGTGCGGCGGCGGACACCGCCGGGCAGTGGCAGGCCGTGGAGCGGCTCGCCGACGCCGAGGACCGGGAGCTGCTGGACTACTTCCGGACCAGCACCGCCCAGCTGCCCGCCCTGCTGCGCGGCGAGGACGACCCGCTGGCGCTGCTGTTCCCGCAGGGCCGGGTGGACGTGTCGCAGGGGCTCTACGAGCGGACCCTGTTCAACCGGTGGGCCAACGAGGCGGCGGGCGCCCTGGTGCGGCGGATCGCCGAACAGCGGATCGAGCCGGGTGCGCTGCGGGTGCTGGAGATCGGCGCGGGTGCCGGGGGCACCACCGCCGCGGTGCTCGCCGCGCTGGACGGCCACGAGGTGGACTACCTCGCCACCGACCTGTCCCCGTTCTTCGTCAACGAACTGCGTACCCGCTTCGGTGAGCGGCCCGGCCTGCGCCTGGGGGCGGTCGACATCGACCAGGACCTGGTCGGGCAGGGTCTGGCGGCGAACTCCTTCGACGTGGTGGTGGCCGGCGACGTGCTGCACGCCAGCGCCGACGTGGGCCGGGCGCTGGAGCGGCTGCGCGGGGTGCTCGCCCCGCAGGGCTGGCTGGTGGCCTGCGAGATGACCCGCGACCACCACCAGATCATGACCTCGCTGGAGCTGCTGGTCCGGGTGGACGAGGCCACCGCCGACTTCACCGACCTGCGTCGGGGCACCGAGCAGGTCTTCCTCGACCGCCGGTCCTGGCTGGACGTGCTGGCCGAGGCGGGCGCGGCGGAGCCGCTGTGCCTGCCCGAACCGGACGATTTCATCGCCGAACTGGGCATGTGTGTGCTGGCCGCCCGGTTCAAGACCGACCGGGTCCGGATCTCCCGCGAGGACGTCACTGGGCACCTGCGGCAGCGGCTGCCGGAGTACATGGTTCCGGCGGTGGTGCAGATCGTGGACGGCTTCCCGCTCAACGCCAACGGCAAGGTGGACCGGGCGGCGCTGCGGCGCCGGCTGCCGGCGCGAGGGACGACGGCGGCCACCACGTCCAGCGCCGTGAGCAGCGACCTGGAACGCCGGATCGCCGCGGTGTGGGCCGAGGCGCTGCGGGTGCCCCGGGTCGGTCGGGACGAGAACCTGTTCGAACTCGGCGGTGACTCGCTGGTCGCGGCGCAGATCACCGGCCGGATCCTGGAGGAGGTCCCGCAGGCGGCCGGCCTCTTCTTCGACCAGTTGCTGCGCCAGGTGCTGGAGCAGCCCACCGTGGCGGCGCTCGCCGGGCACATCGAGGCGGAGTCGGCGGCACCGGCCGCCGCGTCGCCGGCCGCCGGATCGGCGCCCCGCGCGGGCGGACTGACCGTGTTGCACGAGGCTGCTGGTATCCCATGGGTGCTGGTGCCGGGCTGCGCCGGCACGGTCGACGGGTACGCGCCGCTGGTGCCGCATCTCGCGGCGACCGGTCCTGTGCTCGGGCTGGCCGCCGGCGCCGCCGACGACCTGCCCCGGGTGGCCGCCGAGCAGGCCCGGCTGATCGCCGCCGCCGGTCATCCGGCGGTCCGGCTGGTCGGGCACGGCCTCGGCGCGACCCTGGCCCTGGAGGTGGCCCGGTCGCTGACCGAGGCCGGTGGGCAGGTCGACGCCCTGGTGCTGGTGTCTCCGTGGCGGCCGGCCACCGCCGGCGACGCCGCGACGGTGTACCGGGTAGAGACCGGCGGCGGGGCACCCGACGAGGACTTCGCCGCCCGCCTGGCCGCGACGGTCCGGCACGAACCGACCCTGTACGCCGGCGACCTGACCGTGGTACGGCCCACCGGCGAGGTGCCGTACGACGCCGAGGGGCTGGAGTTCTGGGCCGACCTGTGCCTGGGTGACCTGCGTACCGTCGACGTCGACGGGGACCACCGGACAGTGCTGGGGGAGGCGGCCGGGCCGGCGCTGGCCGCCGACCCGGAGCCGGCCCGGTGACCGCGGTCGCCGTGCTCGGCGCCTCCGGCGCGGTGGGCCGGGCCGCGCTGGAGCTGCTGCGCTCGTGGCACGTCGGTCCGCTGCGGGCCGGTGCCCGGCGTCCCCCGGACGTCGCGGGGGTCGAACCGGTCGCCGTGGACGCCCGGGACCCGGCCGACCTGGCCCGGTTCTGCGCCGGTGCCCGGGTGGTGCTCAACTGCGCCGGTCCGGCGATCGACCTGGTCGACACGGTCGCCCGGGCGGCCACCGTGGCCGGCGCGGACTATGTGGACGCGGCCGGCGACGACGCGCTGTACGCGGCGGTCGCGGCGGCCACCGGCGACGCCGCGCGGGTCGCGGTGGTGTCCGCCGGGATGATGCCCGGCCTGTCCGGGCTGCTGCCCCGGCTGCTCGCCGCGCAACTGCCCGACGGTGAGCGGCTGACCGGGTACGTCGGGGGGCGGGACCGGTTCACCCTGACCGCCGCCGTGGACTACGTCGCCGCCGACGACAGCTTCGGCTGGCCGTCGGCGGCCTGGCGGGACGGCCGGGTGGTGCCCGGCGCGCTCAGCCCGGTCACCGACCTGGCGGTGCCGTTCTTCGCCGAGCCGGTCACCGCGCAGCCGTACCTGAGCACGGAGACGGCCCGGGTCGCCGCCGCGCTCGGCCTGCGGCAGGTCGAGTGGTACTCGGTCTTCGCCGGGCAGCGGGTGCTGGCGGCGCTGCGCGCCGTGCCCTCAGCCGACGACGGCGGCCACCGCCGGGCCGCCGAGCGGCTGTGCCGGGCCGCCGAGCTGGACCTGTTCGGGCAACGCCCGTACCAGAGCCTGGTGGTCACCCTGGACGGGCCGGGCGGCGGCCGGACGGCGGTGGTGCGTGGCACCGGTGCCAGCGACCTCACCGGCGCGGTGGCCGCGGTGACGGCCCGGGCCGTGCTGGCCGGCGCGGTGCCGCCGGGCGTGTGGCACGCCGCCGAGGTGCTCGACCCGGTCGCCACCTTCGACGAGCTGACGGCGGCGCCGGCGGTGCTGCTCGCCGCCGTCGTGGCGGACGTCCCCGCCGCCGACTGCTACGAGGAGGACGTGATTTGAACCGACCCACCCGGGTGGTCGTCTGCGGCACCCGCTTCGGCCAGGTCTACCTGGAGTCCTTCCGCAACGCGGACCCGAGCTTCCAGCTCGCCGGCGTCCTCGCCGGGGGCAGCGACCGCTCCCGCGCCTGCGCCGCGCACTACGGGGTGCCGCTCTACACGGCGGTGGACCAACTGCCCGACGACATCGACATCGCCTGCGTGGTGATCCGTGGTGGCCTGCTCGGCGGCCGGGGCTCCGAGCTGGCGATGGAGCTGATGGCGCGCGGCCTGCATGTGCTCCAGGAACACCCGCTGCACCACGACGAGCTGGCCCGCTGCCTGCGGCAGGCCCGCCGGCACAAGGTGGTGTACCAGCTCAACCCGTTCTACCGGCACATCACCCCGGTTCGCCGGTTCCTCGGCGCGGCCGGCGAGCTGCTGCGCCGCCAGCCGCCCCGCTACCTCGACGTGGCGTGCGGTTTCCAGTTGGCGTACTCGCTGCTGGACCTGCTCGGCCAGGCGCTCGGCGGGGTACGGCCGTGGCGGTTCACCGAGCTGCCGGCGCTGCCCGCCACGGTCACCACGGCGACCAGTCTCGACCTGCCGTTCCGCAGCCTGGACGGGGTGCTGGCCGGGGTGCCGGTCACCCTGCGGGTGCAGAACCAGATGGATCCGGCCGACCCCGACAACTACGCCCACCTGATGCACCGGATCACGATCGGCACCGAGGCGGGCAACCTCACCCTGGTCGGCACGCACGGCCCGACGGTGTGGACGGCCCGGCCCGACTTTCCCCGGGAGGTCGCCGGGATCGGCGCCGACCCGCACTTCGCCGGCCTGCGCGACACCAGCACCCCCAGCGCGGTCACCCTCGGCCCGACCGAGGTGCCGCACTACGACACGGTGTTCGGCACCACCTGGCCGCAGGGCGTACGCCGGGCACTCTGGACACTGCGGGACACCGTCGAGCGGGGCGAGGACCCGCTGCGGCAGGGCCAGTACCACCTGACGTTGTGCCAGCTGTGGCAGGAACTGACCGCGATCCTCGGCCCGCCGGAGCTGGTCAGTGCCGAGCCGCCCCGAATGCTCGGCGCCGCCGACCTGGCGGCCCTGGCAGCGTCCGGCGACGCCGCGGTGACCGACCCGGCGGGCGGATCCGGCGGATCGGCGGTGACCGGCGCAGCGGTGGCC
>NZ_POTY01000499.1 GCF_003236315.1 Micromonospora craterilacus | reverse complement strand
CGCCCCCCACCGACCCGGCCGCCAGCGCTCCGGGCCGGCCGGCGCCGGCCCTGACGCCCGCCCCCGGCGGGCCGTCCGGTTCTCCGGCCAGCGGCCGGCGGGCCGGCCGCCGACGCGCCGCCGAGACCGAGGCCGACCAGCCCGTGGTGCCGCTGTCCGGCAACGCGCCGCAGGTTCCCGGTCCGCCGTCCGGCACCGCGGCCCTGCCCGAACGGGGCGAGAACGCGCCGCGTGGGCGCCGTGCCGCGCCGGAGGATCCGGCGGCGCCGGCCGGTGGCCGCCGGACGGCGCCGGAGATGGAGACGCCGGCCGCCGGCCGCCGGCCGGCCGGCGCGATGGACGTGCCGGTGCGTGGCCGCCGCGCGGCCGATGCGGAGGAGGCACCGGCCCGGGGCCGGCGCGCGGCCGACGACGAATCAGTCTCCGGGCGCGTCACGGGCACCGGCGACACCGGAGAACGGCCAGCTGTCCCACCGGCCGGCGACGGCCGGCCGGGCCGCCCGGAGCGGCCGGCCGACTGGCTGCGGCAGGCCGGCCGCGCCCACCACACCGACCCGGCACTGCCGACCATCACCCGTCGGCCCGCCACGCCGCCCGGCGCACCGCCCGGGACCCCGGCGCCACCCGCCGGCACGCCGTCCGGTGGCACGCCGGTGGTCGGTGACCGCCGTGGCGCGGACACCCCGGGCGGGGCCTCGGCCGGCCGTCCGAACGTGGGCACCGCGCCCGGCCGACCGTCCGGTGACGGACGGCGGGCCGTCGACCCCGGACCGGAGCCTGCGGGTGCCGGCATGCCGCCGCCCGGTCGCGGGCGTCCGGCACCCATGTCGGCCGGGCCGCCCGCCGGTGGGCCGGATGGGAACGAGCCGCCCACCGGCAGTACCCGGGCGTCCGTTCGTCCGGCCGGCCCGCCGCCAGCCGGCCCGCCGCGCGGCGCCGCCCCGCCGGACGCGATGCCGCCGGGGCCGACGAGGGGAGCGCGTCCCGAGGGTGCGCCGGCCGGTCCGCCGCGCGGTGCCGCGCGGCCTGACGGGGTGTCCGCCCCGCCGGCCGGTGGCCCGGGTGGCCCAGGTCGTCCGGGCGGCATGCCGTCGGGT
>NZ_POTY01000498.1 GCF_003236315.1 Micromonospora craterilacus | reverse complement strand
ATCCGTACGTGCCGGGCAGCGGCAACGGGGGGTACGACGTCGGGCACTACCGGCTGGCGGTGCGTTACGACCCGGCGGACGACCGGCTCACCGGCAAGGCCGAGGTCACCGCGACCGCGACCCAACCGTTGTCGCGGTTCAACCTGGACCTGGTCGGCCTGGACGTCAGCTCGGTCACCGTGGACGGTGCCCCGGCGAAACACCGGCACGCCGACGGCGAACTGGTGGTGACCCCGCGCCAGGGGCTCGGCTCGGGCAGCCGCTTCACCGTCGAGGTGGCGTACGCCGGTGTGCCCGGGGCGGTCGCCGACGGTGTGCTCGGCAGCGGCGGATTCCAGCACACCGACGACGGTGCGATCGCGCTCGGCCAGCCCCACTCGGCGGCTACCTGGTTCCCGGTCAACGACCACCCCTCCGACAAGGCTACCTACGACATCGAGGTGACCGTCCCCGACGGCCTCGCCGCGCTGAGCAACGGGGTGCCGGGGGAGCGGACCAGCGCTGACGGCTGGACCACCTGGCGTTGGGCCGAGCGGTCGCCGATGGCCAGCTACCTGACCACGTTGGTGATCGGCGACTACCGGGTGGAGTCCGGCAGCCACGCCGGGAAGCCACTGGTCACCGCCGTACCGGCCGGGCTGCCCGCCAGCGGGGCGGAGGCCGCGTCGCTGGCCCGTACCGGCGAGATCGCCGACTTCCTGGCCGGCCGTTTCGGGCCGTACCCGTTCGAGGCGTACGGCGGCGTGGTGGTCGCCGACAACCGGATCGGGTACGCGTTGGAGACGCAGTCCCGGCCGGTCTACGGGCCGGGCTTCTTCCGTACCGGCGAGCCGAACTTCGGGGTGGTCGCCCACGAGTTGGCCCACCAGTGGTTCGGCAACAGCGTGGCGTTGGCCCGCTGGGGCGACATCTGGCTCAACGAGGGGTTCGCCAGCTACGCCGAGTGGCTGTGGGAGGAACACGACGGCGGACGCAGCGCCCAGCGCAGTTTCGAGATCCAGTACGGGGCCACGGACTGGTCCCGACCCACCCTCGATCCCGGGGCTCCTCGGGCAGTCGGTCCAGCTCGTGCAGGTGCAGCGCGATGACGGCCGGGTTGGCC
>NZ_POTY01000497.1 GCF_003236315.1 Micromonospora craterilacus | reverse complement strand
ACCAGGAACTTCTCGAAATTCCACCGGATGTCGCCGGTGTGGCCCTCGGCGTCGGAGGTGTCGACCAGGGCCGCGTAGAGCGGGTGCCGGTCGGGGCCGTTGACCTCGATCTTCTCCGTGAGCGGGAAGGTCACCCCGTAGTTGACCTGGCAGAACTCGCTGATCTCCGCAGCGCTGCCGGGCTCCTGGCCGGCGAACTGGTTGCACGGTACGCCGAGCACCACCAGTCCGCGGTCGGCGTACTCGTCGTGCAGTGCCTGGAGGCCGGCGTACTGCGGGGTGAGGCCGCAGCGGGACGCGACGTTGACCACGAGCAGGGCGCGTCCGCGGTACTGCGCGAGATCGGCCGGGCCGCCGGAGAGCGCGTCGATCGGGATGTCGAAGACGGTCATGCCGCGAGGCTACCGCCGGCCGCCCGGTGGGTCGGCGTGCCCACTGTCGTGTCGCCGTGACGCCGGGTGGTGCTCGTGGTTCCGTCCGCCGGGTCGACCCGCGCAGCGCCGGGAGCGGTGCCGCGAGCGCCGCCGCCCGACCCTGGCCACGCGGTGACCGGGGCGGTTTCTCCTGGGCGTGGAAATCGAAACATGCACATCTTGACGAAGTGGTGGCCTGTGAGTAGCGTCTCCTCAACATTTTGGAAAGTTTCCTAACTGTTTGGAGACGCCACATGAAGAGATCGCTCCGCCGGGCCCTCTGGGTCGGCGCCGTGGTCGCGGTGACCGTCGCCACGGTCCCGATGGCCTCGGCGTTCGGCGCCGGAAGCGTGACCACCTCGTTCACCCGGGTGCAGGACTGGGGGACCGGTCACGAGACGAGGGTCACCATCACCAACGGGTCGGACGCCAGCGTGAGCACCTGGCGCATCGAGTTCGAGCTGCCCTCGGGTACCACCATCGGCAGTTCCTGGGACGCGGACGTCACCCGTACCGGGAACCGCTACGTCGCGGTCAAGAAGAGCTGGGCCGGCGCGCTCGCCCCCGGCGCCTCCTTCAGCTGGGGCTACAACGGCACCGGGCCGTACCGGGCGCCGCTGAACTGCACCATCAACGGCGCGCCGTGCGGCGGCGGCACCACCCCGCCGACCACCACCGCGCCGCCGACCAC
>NZ_POTY01000496.1 GCF_003236315.1 Micromonospora craterilacus | reverse complement strand
GTCGATGGACCGACCCGTCGGACGCCGCCCCGACCTGGGCGACCGGCGGCGTCGAGGCCGGATCGGGCCGGGCTTCCGGTACGCCGGGCGACCCACCGGCAGACGGGGTGCCGGCCGCCGTGCTGGCCGGCGACGCCACGAACGGCGGCGCACTGGCCGGTGCGGCACTGGCCGGCGGTCCGGCGAACGGCGGCGCACTGGCCGGCGGTCCGGCGAACGGCGGCGCACTGGCTGGCGGGGCACTGCCCGGCGGAACAGCGCTTGGCGGGGCACTGGCCGACGGCGCACTGGCCGAGGGGGCACTGGCCGGCGGAGCGGCGAACGGCGGGGCGCTGGCCGGCGGGGCGCTGGCCGGGCGGAGCGCCCAGGGCAGGCCCTCGTCGGCCGGCGGCTGGCCGGCGGCCCGGAAGCCCCAGGGCTGGCCCTCGTCGGTCCGCGCACCCCAGGGCTGGCCCTCGTCGGCCGGCGCGCCACTGACCGGACGCGCACCCCAGGGCCGGCCCTCGTCGGCTGGCGCTCCGCTGACCGGACGCGCTCCCCAGGACGGGCGCTCGTCGGCCGGCGCGGCACTGACCGGGCGTGTGCCCCAGGACGGGCGCTCGTCGGCCGGCGCTCCGCTGACCGGACGCGCCCCCCAGGACGGGCGCTCGTTCCCAGGCGGCCCGCCGGCTGCCCGAGCGGCCCAGGAGGGGCGCTCCTCAACCGGCGGCGCGCTGGTCGGCATGGCCGCCGCCCAGGACGGCCGGTCGGCCGGGTCGGATTCGGTCGGCGGCTCGTGCCCCGGGCCGGGGTCGCTCGCCGACGGAGGCGGCTCGTACGGACGGGGCAGGTCGGCGCGTACCGGCTCGTAGGGACGGGTCGGCTCGGCGCGCACCGGCTCGTACGGC
The DNA here is from genome assembly GCF_003236315.1 of Micromonospora craterilacus. Lineage (GTDB taxonomy): Bacteria > Actinomycetota > Actinomycetes > Mycobacteriales > Micromonosporaceae > Micromonospora > Micromonospora craterilacus. The sequence continues at coordinate 228 of NZ_POTY01000496.1, read as the reverse complement.
CGATTGGGCTCGCTGGCCCAGCCCGGGGCCGGCACTTCGCGCGACCGCCGGCCGGCGGACTCGCCCTCGCCGCGTGCCCAGGACGGGGCCCAGTCGCTGACCGGGCCGGAGCGAGCCCAGCTCGGCCGCTCGGCCTCGGCCGGGGGTGGCTCGGTCGGCGGCTGACCGGCCGCCGGATCGGGGCCCGGCACGGGCGGCCGGTCGGCGGCGGCGTGGTCGGTGGCGGGT
>NZ_POTY01000495.1 GCF_003236315.1 Micromonospora craterilacus | reverse complement strand
GGTCGGGGTCGTTCTTGTTGGGCCAGAGGGAGATTGCGCGTTCGGATTGGGCGGTGATGGTCAGGGAGGGGTTGACGCCTAGGTTGGCTGAGATGGCGGTGCCGTCGACCACGTGTAAGCCGGGGTGGCCGTAGAGCCGGTGGTACGGGTCGATCACCCCGTCGGCCGGGGACGCGCCGATCACCGCGCCGCCGAGGATGTGCGCGGTCATCGGGATGTCGAACGGTTCGGTCAGCGCGCCGCCCGGCGTACCGTCGATCTCCTCGGCGAGCAGCCGGGCCGCCTGGTTGCCGGCCGGGATCCAGGTCGGGTTGGGGCTGCCGTGCCCCGGGCCGGAGACCAACCGGCGGCCGAGCGGCCCGCGCCGCACCCGGGTGGTCAGCGAGTTGTCCGCCGACTGCATGACCAGGGCGATCACCGTACGCTCCGACCAACCGCGCACGGAGAGCATCCGGGCGGCCCGGGCCGGCTGCCGGAGGATCTGCCCGAGCCAGCGGCGCACCCGGTGCGGCCCACCGTCCACCAGCAACGACTGGAGCAGGCCCATCGCGTTCGAGCCCCGCCCGTAGCGGACCGGCTCGATGTGGGTCTGCGGATCGGGGTGGAACGAGCTGGTGATCGCCACCCCCGCGGTGAAGTCCAGGCCCCGCGTCCGGGCCTGCCGGTGCGGCACCGAGGCGCCGAGGATCGCCTCCGAGTTGGTCCGGGTCAGCTCGCCCAGCCGGGGCGAGAGCCCGGGCAGCGCGCCGCGATCCCGCATCTCGTGCAGCAGCCGCTGGGTGCCCAGCGCCCCGGCGGCGAAGACCACCTGGTCGGCGTGGATCACCTGCCGGCGCTTGCGCAGCCAGGCACCGGTGCGCTCGACGTGCACCTGGTAGCCGTCGCCGGCCGGCCGGACCGCGGTCACCGTGGTCAGCGGGTGCACCTGGGCACCGAGCCGCTCGGCCAGCCAGAGGTAGTTCTTGACCAGGGTGTTCTTCGCACCGTGGCGGCAGCCGGTCATGCAGGCGCCACAGTGGGTGCAGCCGGTACGCTCCGGCCCGACGCCACCGAAGTACGGGTCGGCGACCCGCTCCCCCGGCCGGCCGATGTGCACGCCGACCGGGGTGGCGTGGAAGGTGTGCCCCACCCC
>NZ_POTY01000494.1 GCF_003236315.1 Micromonospora craterilacus | reverse complement strand
AGGTAGCCCCGGCGCCCCAGGCAGTCCCGGCGCCCCAGGGCCGGCTGGCCCGCCTGGTAGTCCCGGTGCCCCAGGGCCGGCCGGCCCGTCTGGCCCGCCTGGCGGCCCTGGCGGCAAGCACGGAATCCTGCCGGTAACCGGTAGCAGCCGGCTTCCAGTCCTGACGGGCACGGGAAGTGTCATGGTCGCCCTCGGCGCGCTCATGTTCTTCCTCTCCCGCTATCGAACACGCAGGTCCTGATCGGGAGGCCCGGCCGGTGACCCGCCGGCCGGGCCCCTCCAGATATGGCAAGATCGGCAAGGATGTCGGGGGCAGCGCAAGCTCTGACGGCGTTCCAGAATGAGCCCTTTCAACTTGCTTTGCGCTGGTAGGGATGGGTTCGGGTGCCCCGGCAGCGGGTTTGAGGTAAGGCTCCCGGTAGGACAGCGATCGACCAAGGAAGCGGCAACAAGCCGTCAACCGATCCCACGCCCCCGTCCGCGCCCTCGGCGAACGCGCCATCGCCACAATGAAGACCGGGAAAGCCCTCGCCCGACTGCGCTGCTGCCCACACCGCGCAACCACGATCGTGCAGGCCATCCTCGCCCTCCACCACGTCGAGAACCCGATCTACCACAGTTGAAGAACGCTCAGTGAGCCGGTCCGTGGATACGCCCGTCAGGCGGCAACCACCACGCCGGGTGGCTCCGCGACCGCAGGGGCGGGCCTCGCCCGGGACGGATATTCCGATCTTGCGGGAAGGCGCTGCTCGATGGGGGCGGTGAAGATCCCGAGCAGCCCGGTCACCTCCAAGACGCGGCGGACGAAGGGTTGCGGGCGGGTGATCCGCATCTGGCATCCAGTCTTGCCAGCGGCGTTGCGCACGCCGACGAGCGCGCTGACGCCGGCGCAGTCCAGAAAAGTAACTCCGGCGAGGTCCACGACGAGGACCGCGGGACCTTGATCCCGCAACAGGGTGAGCAGCTTGTCGCGGAGTACCGGCGCGGTTGCCAGGTCGACCTCGCCGGCCACGCCGAGCCGGGCCGTCGGTGGCGATGGGCAACTTGTGTCGATGGGTAGCTGTGCGAGGGCGTTCAGAGACGAATATTCGGGAGCCATTGTGTTCCTCCAGCCCAACTGCACACAGGAATCGCTTGAAGGG
>NZ_POTY01000493.1 GCF_003236315.1 Micromonospora craterilacus | reverse complement strand
CTCCGGTGCCGACCCGGAGTCGGCCGGCCCGGCCGCGGCCGGCCGGCCTGCTGACCCGAAGCCGGACGAGGAGGGTGCGCCCTGATGCCACTGTGGCTGGAACTGGTGATCCGGGTCGGTGGGGTGCTGGTCGCCTTCCTCGTCCTGCCGCTGCTGGTGGGCCAGGCCGAGCACAAGGTGATGGCGCACATGCAGGGCCGGCTCGGGCCGATGTACGCGGGCGGGTTCCACGGCTGGGCTCAGCTGATCGCCGACGGGGTGAAGTTCGTGCAGAAGGAGGACGTCACCCCGCGCACGGCGGACCAGCCGGTGTTCCGGCTGGCTCCGGCGGTGGCGCTGGTGCCGTACCTGCTGGCCCTGCTGGTGATCCCGCTCGGCCCGAACGACCTGGTCGGCCAGCCGCTCGACGTCGGCCTGTTCTTCGTGCTGGCGGTGGTCGGCATCGGGGTGCTGGCGGTGCTGATGTCGGCCTGGGCCTCGGCCAACAAGTACAGCCTGCTCGGTGGGCTGCGCGGCGCCGCCCAGCTGCTCGGCTACGAGCTGCCGCTGGTGCTGGCCGCCGCGTCGGTGGCGATGGCCGCCGGCACGCTCAGCCTGTCCGGCATCGTCGAGGCGTGGCAGCCGTGGTGGCTGCTCTGGCAGGCCCCGGCGATGGTGGTCTTCTTCGTGGCCGGGCTGGCCGAGATCCGCCGTCCGCCGTTCGACATGCCGGTGGCCGACTCCGAGCTGGTCTTCGGCTACCTGACCGAGTACACCGGCCTGCGGTTCGCGTTCCTGCTGCTGGCCGAGTACGTCGGCATCGTGGTGATCGCCGCGCTCACCACCGTGCTCTTCCTCGGCGGCTGGCAGGGCCCGTTCGCCGACGCGCAGCTCGGCTGGCTGTGGACCCTGCTCAAGGTCGCCGCCGTCAGCTTCGTGATCATCTGGCTCCGGGTCTCCTACCCCCGGCTCCGCGAGGACCAGCTTCAGCGCCTCTGCTGGCTGGTCCTCGTCCCCACCGCCCTCGCCCAACTCGTCCTCACCGCCGCCGTGCGGGTGGCGATGTGAGGAAGGGCCCCTTGTTAACGCCTGCGGTATAGCAAGGGCCCCTTCTTAACATCCGCACCCGAGCACGGCTTCAGTGCAGCGGGGTGTGGGCGGGGTC
>NZ_POTY01000492.1 GCF_003236315.1 Micromonospora craterilacus | reverse complement strand
GTTTTAGGGGGTGGGGGTGAGGCGGGTTAGGGCGGTGGCTAGGTCGGCGACCTGGCCGGCGAGTTGGGCGACGCGTTGGCGGGCCTCGTCGCGGTCGGCTTCGGCGGCGCGCAGCCGTACCGTCAGCTCCGCCGCCTGGCGCTCGGCGGCGGTCGCGGCAGCCCGGGCGGTGGTCAGGTCGGTGTGCAGGGTGTCGGCGCGGGAGTTGGCGGCGGCCAGGTCGTCGCTCGCCTGCCGCGCCGCCGCCTGCGCCCGGTCACGGTCGGCGTCGGCCCGGGCGCGCTCCCGCTCGGCCCGGTCGGTGTCCGCCCGGGCCGTCGCCGCGTCGGCCCGGGCCTGCTCGGCGTCGCTGCGCTGCTCGGCGGCCTGGGCCCGGGCCAGTTCGGCCTCGCCGCGGGCCTGCTCGGCGTCGGTGCGGGCCCGGTCCGTGTCCGCCCGCAACCGGTCGACCTGGGTCCGCAGTTGCTCGGCGTGGGTGGTCGCCTCCGCGGCGGCCTGTCCGGCGCGCTGGGCGTCGGCCCGCGCCGTGTCCCGCTCGGCGGTCAGGTCGGCGGTACGGCGGCGCTCGGCGGCCAGGTCGGCGTGCAGGGTGGCCACCTGCGCGCGGGCGGTGTCCCGGTCGGACTCGGCCTGGGTCCGCAGCGCCTCGGCGGCGGCGGTCGCCCGCCGGGCGTCGTCGCGGGTCGCCTCCGCCTGCTCGGCGCGGACGGCAGCCGACACGGCCTCCTCGGTGGCCCGGGCCGCGTCGGCCCGCGCGGCGTCGCGTTCGGCCGTGGCGGCCTGCGCCTGCCGGCGTTCCCGCTCGGTGCGGGCGGCGGCGTCCTCGGCCGCCCGCACCGCCTCGTCCCGTTCGGTCTGCGCCGCCGCCACCTCGCCGGCGGTCTCCGCCCGGACCTGGGCCAGCTGCCGTTGCACCCCGGCGGGGGACAGTTCGGCGTGCAACGCCTCGGTCAACGTCTCCACGATCTGGTCCAGCCGGTCCACGGCCTCCCAGGTACGGGCCACCTGGCCGGGCAGGCCGGGGGCGTTGCGGTGGCGCATCCGGCTGTTGCGCGACGCCCGCTGGCAGGCGCCGTCGTTGTCCCGGCAGTACCGGAACGGTCGGCCCGCGCCGGCGCGCTGCGGCACGTCGCGTCCGCAGTAGGCACAGG
>NZ_POTY01000491.1 GCF_003236315.1 Micromonospora craterilacus | reverse complement strand
GCATCATGGGGCGATGAACCCGCGCGCGGCGCTGCGTCCGCTGATCGCCGGCAGCACCTGGCGGCGAGGCGTCTTCCTGCTGCTCGGCGGGGTGCTCGCGCTGCCGTACGGGGTGCTCGTGGTGACCTTCGCGCAGTTGTTCGGCAACCCCGAGGCGCCCTGGCCACTGGTGCTCGCGCTGCTGGTGCTGGCGACCGCCATCGCCGTCGTGCCGATCTTCCACGGCGGCAGTCGGGCGCTGGAGATCGCCGCCGTACGCGGCCTGCTCGGGGTCGGCCTGCCCGAGCCGGTGCCGGGTCGCCGGCTCGACCGGGAGACCCGGCTGCGTGCCGCACTCTGGATCGGGCTGCACCTGCTCAGTGGCGCGTTGGTGGTGGGAGCCCTGTTCAGCGCGGTGCCGATGGCGCTGGCGTTCATCATCGCGCAGGCCGGCCTCGACGTCGGGTTCGCCGGCGAGCAGCGGTTCGGTCCGTTCGACGGGCAGGACACCGGTTGGCTGTCGGCCATCGGCGTACTCGTCCTGGTCGCCCTCGGCTACGCCGTCGCCGGGCTGGGCGCGCTGGCCGCGTCGATGGCCCCGGTGCTGCTCGGCCCCGCGCCGGCTGAGCGGATCGCCGCCCTGGAGGTGCGGGCCACGCGGCTGGCGGAACGCAACCGGTTGGCCCGGGAACTGCACGACTCGGTCGGCCACGCGCTGACCGTCGCCACCCTCCAGGCCGGCGCCGCCCGCGAGGTGCTCGACCGCGACCCGGAATTCGTCCGTCGGGCGTTGACCGCCATCGAGGAGACCGGTCGGCGGGCGATGGACGATCTCGATCATGTGCTCGGGCTGCTGCGGGAGACCGGGGAGTCGTCCACCGGTCCGCAGCGGACCCTGGCCGACCTGCCCGCGCTGGTCGCCGATACCCGGGCGGCCGGCCAGCCGGTACGCAGCCGGGTGCGCGGGGCGCTGGACGGGTTGCCGCCGGCGGTCTCGCGGGAGGGCTACCGGATTCTCCAGGAGGGGTTGACCAACGCCGCGCGGCACGGCCGTGGGCCGGTCGCGCTGCGGGTCGACGTACTGCCCGACGGGTTGGAGATCGAGCTGGTCAACGACCAGCCCGAGCCGAGGTCGGGCGGCGCGGCGGGCCGGGGCGGCACGGCAGGCCCGGGTGACG
>NZ_POTY01000490.1 GCF_003236315.1 Micromonospora craterilacus | reverse complement strand
GTGGTGGGCGGGGTGGTCGTCGGCGGAGCGGTGGTGGGCACCGGGCCGGCCGCGACGGCCAGGTCGTACGCCCGTTGCGGCACGAACTGGCCCGCTGCGGCGATGCACCCGTCCGCCTCGCCGGGCAGCTTCACCCAGAGGAAGGCGTCGATGGCCGAATCGCCCGTGGCGGTGGTGCTCGGCGTGCCGATCGCCCGCCCCGGCGGGTCGCACCACTCGGAGCCGGCGGGACCGTTGCCGTTGCGGCTGGTGTCGATGACCGCTTTCAGCCGGGAGATGCCGGTCGCCGCGATGATCGACTTGGCGTATCCGACCTCGTCGGCGGTACGCCGGTAGTTCGACACGTTCAGCGAGATGCCGTCGGCGCTGTTGGCGATGTCCGCCGCGGTCAGCCGGGCGGCGGCCTCGCCGGGGGAGAGCCAGGCCGAGTGCCCGATGTCGAAGTAGACCCGGGCCGCGGCCGAGCCGGCCTTGAGCGCCTTTCCGGCGTACGCCATCGACGCCCTCGTCTCGGCCTGTTGGCTGGCGTTCTGGCAGCTGGTCATGATCGGGAGCACGTCGGGCTCCAGGACGATGGTGGCCGGGCGGCCCGCCAGGCCGGCCGCGACCTGGTCGACCCACTGGCGGTAGGTCGCGTGGTTGGGCGCGCCGCCGCTGCTGGCGCCGCTGCAGTCCCGGTTGGGGATGTTGTAGACGACGATGATCGGCACCTTGCCCGCCGCTGCCGCCGCATTGACCAGGGCGTTCACCTCGGCGCGTACGGTCGAGGTGTTGGTGGTGGTGAACCAGCGGCCCTGCGGGACGTTGGCGATCCGGTCCCGGATGACGGCGGTTCGCGAGTCGCCGGGGTTGGCCGCCACCCACCGGGCGGCGCTGGTCGCCGGATCGACGTAGAAGGCGGAGTCGGCGGCCGCGGCGGGCGTCGGTCGCAGCGCGCCCACGCCGACGGTGGCGGCCACGGTCAGCGCCGCCGTCGCGGCGCCGACCACGGCCAACGTGCTTCGGGTTCTCATGGTCTGCTCCTCGTAGCCATCGAAAAATATGCGTGGAAGCGCTCCCACATGTCCGTCAAGGTACGGGCCGGTTGCCGGGTTGTGAAGACCTTCCGGAACTATCCGTCTCGATGCAACACGCCGCCCCTGCCGCGGCGCGGGCACCAGGGACCGGGCGGGCGGGGCGCATACGA
>NZ_POTY01000048.1 GCF_003236315.1 Micromonospora craterilacus | reverse complement strand
GCCCCCGCCCGCCCGACGTACGGGGTATCGACGTCCTCACCGGACGCGAGACCGAAGTGCTGTCCCTCGTCGCCCGTGGCCTGTCCAACGACGAGATCGCGCGGGCGCTCACCATCTCGGTCAAGACCGTCAAGACCCACATCGGCAACCTGCTCACCAAGCTCGGCGCCCGCGACCGCGCGCAGCTCGTCATCGCCGCCTACGAGAGCGACCTCGTCGCGCGCCGGACCGTGCGGTGAGCGCCGAAACGGCCGAGCGGCGGTCGGGGGTTCCGGCTGCCATGCCACGCCGGCCGGTCAGCCGCGCGGCACCTCGGCGGGGCGGGCGCCGCGCCGCCGGGTCCGCTCCAACCACCACTCGGCGATCAGGAGGGTACCCACCCAGCCTAGCCACGCGCTGATCGCGCTGATCGCCTGCTGGAGCGCGATGTCGCTGCCGCCGAACGTGGTGTCCAGCTGTGGCGACAGGATGATCACGGCAAAGACCGCCCAGACCCGGTTCGTGATGATCGAGAAGGTCAGCGCGAAGCTGCGGATCATCCACCGGCGATGCTCGACGAACCGCCGCCGTCGGGCCATTCGGAAGCCGACCAGCGTGAAGGTCAGCCACAGCGGAGCCATCACCATGTTGCTGACCAGATTCACCGGCCCGAACGGGGTGACCGCCCCGATGGCCAGACCCGCCAGGCCGGCCGGCAGTACCCCGCCCAGCACGTACACCCGGCCCATGATCCGGTGTGCCTGCGGGTTGCGCCGCCGGAACCACGGCCAGATCTGGAAGCAGGCGGTGACCATCGCGATCGAGGCGAAGAACACGTGGACCACCAGCAGCGGGAAGTAGAGCCCGCCCAGGGCGTCCGGTGGGGGGATTCGGGAATTGTCGGGGTCGAATGTCAGGTACGGCGGCACCGAGAAGGCGATGAAGGCCACCGCCACGAACATCAGCGGAAAGATCCAGGGGCGCCGCCACCAGCGACGGCGGGCCGGTGGCGGCGGCACCCGCCCACCGGTCGGTGGTGCTGCGGTCGACTGGCTCATGTGCTCCTCCTCGCTACCGGCGCCCGCCGGCTTCGAGAAGGTTGGAGCAGCACGCTGACCGGTCGCGCACCGATCGCTGACCGCCGCCGCCCCACCGGACGGCACGGCCGGTGACGCAGGCCCACCGCCCGGTCAGTCCGCGTCGGCCAGCGTGCGCAGCAGTGCCAGCTGTTCCACCCGGGTCAGCCCGGTGCCCGAGGCGTGGGCCTCGGCGTACGCCTGGTCGCCGAGCCGGGATCGGATCCCGGCGACCGTCCGCCCGCGGTCCGGGTAGCCGGGGACGTGCCCACCACGGACCGCCGTGGCCATGCCCAGCAACCGGGCGGCACCCCCGGCGTCCCCGTCGAGCAGGACGGCACCGGCGAGCCCGTCCGCCGCAGCGGCCACACACTGGGGGAAGCCGCTGGTCAGCGCGGCGGCAAGGGCAGCCTGATGCCGCGAGCATGCCTCCGGCACCGCGCCGTCCGCCTCGGCGAGCCGCCCGAGCCCGGTGAGCAGTCGGGACCGGACCTCGGAGTTGGGCCAGTCGGCCGGGCAGTCCGCCAGCGCGCTCTCGTACCGGTGGCGGGCCGTCGCCAGGTCACCGGCCAGCCGGGCGAGTTCGCCCTGGCCGTATCGGGTCAACACGAGGATGCCGTGCAGACCGATACGCCGGGCCAGCTCGGCGGCGGCAGCGTACTCGGCCTGCGCCTCGGCCAGGCGGCCGGCACGGATCAGTCGCTCGGCCCGGCGGCAGCGCAGCTCCGCGACCTCCTCCAACGCGGCCAGCTGCGTGACCAGGTCGATCGCCTCGGCACTCAGGGCAAGCGCGGTGTGCGGGTCGCCCCGCAGGTCGGCGAGGGTGGACAGGCCGTCGAGCGCCTGCGACACGCCCCAACGGTCGCCGCTGGCCCGGAAGCTCACCAGGGCCTCGTGGAGGCCGGGTTCCGCACCGGCCAGGTCGCCGTCGAACAACCGCAGGTAACCCCATCCGAGGTGGATCAGCCCTTTGAACCACCGGTCGGAGCCGAGCAGCCTCAGCCGGGCGGTCAGGTCATGCGCCGGTGGCCCGGTGGCCTGCACCAGCGTCACGACCAGGAAAGGCTGGCGGACCGGGCGGCCGAGGGCCGTCGCCATCGCCTCGATCGCCGCCAACCGGTTCTGGTCGTACCGGCCAGGCTTCCCGGTTGCCAGGTCCAGCATCGCGCAGACAAGGTACTCCTCGGTCAGCTCGGCAGGCGGCTCGGGACCGATCCGGTCCAGCAGCTCTGTCACCGCTGGCGCCACCTCACCGCGGATGCCGCGCAGGTTCCAGTACCAGGCCAGGGCAGCGACCAGACGCAACGCTAGGTGCGGGTCGGCGGAGACCGCCCAGGCCAGCGCGGCATGCAGGTTGGCGTGCTCGGCGCTGAGCCGGTCCGCCCAGCTCAGTTGCGCCGGTCCGCGTAGCTCCGGGTCCGCGGTTCGGGCGAGGTCGAGGAAGTACTCCGCGTGCGCCCGGCAGAGTCGCTCCCGCTCGCCGGCCTCGACCAGCTGCTCGGCCCCGTACTCGCGGATGCTCTCCAGCATCCGGTAGCGCGACCCGGTCCACTCCACGATGGACCGGTCGACCAGATCGGTGAGCAGGTCGCTCACGTCCGCGCCGTCCGGGTCGCAGACCTGCACGGCCGCCGCGCCGGTGGCGCCACCGACGAACACGGTCAGCCGGCGGGCGAGAGCCCGCTCGTCCGGGGAGAGCAGCTCCCAACTCCACCCGACCACCGCCCGCAGGGTGCGGTGCCGGGGCGCCGCCGTCGGATCCCCTCGGGACAGCAGCCGGAACCGGTCGTCCAGCCGATCGGCGACCGCCTGCACCGGCAGGGCCCGCAACCGGACGGCGGCGAGTTCGATCGCCAGCGGCAGCCCGTCCAGCGCCGTGCAGATCCGGCGGACCACGTCGACGGTGTCCGGTCCGACGGTGAAGTCGGGACGTACCGCGGTGGCCCGTTCGTGGAACAGGCGCACCGTGGGGTAGTCGAGGGCGGTCCGGGCATCGGCGTCGGGCGGAGGTAGGGCCAGCGGTGGCAACGGGCAGCGGACCTCCCCGGTGATGCCCAGCGCCGCCCGGCTGGTGGCCAGCACCCGCAGGTCCGGGCAATCGGCGAGCAGCCGGCGGACCACCCGGGCGGTGGGGGTGAGCACATGCTCGCAGTTATCCATCAGGAGCAGCACCGGCTGGTCGGAAAGGGCGGCGACCAGCCGGTCGACGGGATCGCCGGCGGCCCCCAGGGCCTTCAGCCGGGTGATGTCACGCAGCCCGAGGGCGCGCAGGATGGCCTGCGGGACCTGGGTTCCGTCGGTGACCAGGGACAGGTCCACGAAGCAGACTCCGGCTCCGCGCCGGCGGGCCACCTCCACCGCGAACCGGGTCTTGCCCGCCCCGCCGGGTCCGACGACGGTTACCAGCCGGGTTCCGTCGAGCAGGTGGCTGGTCCGGGTGAGCTCCTCGACGCGGCCGACGAAGCTGGTGAGTGGGGCTGGTGGCCTGGTCAGCCGGGCGGCAACGACCTCAGGGGCGGCCGGCGGAGGGCCGGCGCGGTCCGGGTGGCCGGGGGTCGGTCCGTCGTCGGAGCGCAGCACCGCCAGGTGTACGGCGCGGAGGTCAGCCGACGGGTCGGTGCCGAGTTCGTCGGCGAGCAGCCGACGCACCTCCTCGAACACGGTGAGTGCCTCGGCGCGGCGACCGACGGCGTGTAGTGCCCGGATGAGCAGGACGTAGAGCCGTTCCCGCAGCGGGTGGGCGGCGACCTCGTCGCGCAACGCGGTGAGCAGGTGGTCGGGGTCGCCGAGGTGCAACTCGGCCTCGGCCCAGTCCTCGACGACGGTCAGCCGTTGCTCGGTCAGCCTGGTGACCTGTGCCGCGGCGAACGGGGCCGTGGCGATGTCCGCCAGGGCGGGCCCACGCCACAGCCGTAGCGCCGCACCGAGGTGGGCGGCGGCGAGCGGGTGGTCACCGGCGGCCAGCGCCTGACGCCCGGCGTCGGCCAGGGTGGCGAACCGGTGCACGTCGACGTCCTCGGCGGCCACGGCGAGGCGGTACCCGGCCGGATGTGCCTGCACCCTGACCTCGCCGTGGTCGGGCAGGGCCCGGCGCAGCCGGGAGACCTGGGACTGGAGTGCGTTGGTGGCGTCGGCGGGCGGCTTGGCCCCCCACAGCCCCGCGACCAGCCGGTCCCGGGTGATCACCTGCCCGGCGTCAAGCAGGAGCATGGCGAGCAGTGCCCGCAGTCGGGGCCCACCGACGGGTAGCGGGCTCCCGGTCGCCGAGCGCACCTCGACCGGCCCCAGCACGCCGAACCACACGGATCGATTCTGCCCCATCACGGAAGCTGGCGGACGGGCGCCGTGTTCAGGGCAGGCTGATCGTGTACTCCGCCGTGTGTACCTTCCCGTCGACCTGGAAGTCGAGGAACGCCCGGTACCGGCCGCTGCTCGGCGTGGTCAGCCAGAACTTGACCGCCCCGTCGACCAGTTCCGGCTCCGGGTGGACGTGCACGAAGCCCAGGTCTCCCTCGCGTACCACGACCAGGTGCCCGTACGCGCCCAGGTAGCGGGCCAGCTGAACCGGCCCAGGGGTGCCGGTGCGGCTGACCCGGAAGACCATCGGCGTGCTCACCCCCACCGTGGGCGTACCCTCCATCGCCACCGTGAACGGCCCGGCCGTCGCGTCCGGCCGCGCCGCCGGCAGCCCGGCCGGGGTGTAGGCGCCCGGCACGTGGTGGTCGACGCCGAGGACCAGCGGGAGTTGGGTGCCGTCGGCCGTGATGACGGTGAAGTCGGCGTAGATGCGATAGCCGCCGGCCCGAGCCAGCTTCAGGGGCAGGCTCCAGGTGCCGTCGGGCGCCATCGTCGGGTGCAGGTGCTGGTACCCGCTCAGGTCGCGACCCACCACGATCAGGTGCAACGGCTTGTCGTGTACGACCGCGAAGCGCGTCGCCGCCTGCTGGTCGGTCCCGACGATCCGGAACTGGTAGTCGACGTCCACGCCGGCCGGCTGGGACCGCTGCACCGGTTGCAGCGTGTACCCGGCGGCGCTCACCGACGTCCCGGTCGCCTGGGTCTGGTCCGTGCCGCCGTCCCCCGAGTGGGTGTGCGCGCCGGTTCCGGGCGGGTGCTGGTGCCCGCCCCCCGCCGACAACGCCGGCCCGGCGGCGAGCGGCCCGCCGGCGGGAGCCGCCGCCTGCCCCGGGTCGGTGGCGGTGCGCTGGTCGCCCGCGCCGAGCCGGCCGAGCCCGAACCCGGCCAGCAGGGCGACCACCAGACCACCGACGAGCAGCGCGAGACCCGTGTTGCTGAACCGGGGCGTACGAGCCGCCGACACCGCATCGTCCACGTCGGACGCCAGCACCGCGCTCGCCGGCGCGGCTCGCGAGTCGCTGTCCACCGTGGCGACGGCGCTCGCTGGAGTCGCGTCCGGTCCGGCCGACGACGGCTCGGTAGCGGCGCCCGTCCTGGCGGTGACCACCGCGCCGCTCTGCCGTGCCGCGACGGTGGCGGCCGGTCGTCTCGGGCCGCCGGAACCCGACGCACCAGCCTTGCGGGTGGCGCCGGCGCCGGGTGCGCCGGCCTTGCGTTTGCCGCCGCGCTCAGCCACCGCCGTCCTGCCGCCGGAGCGCTCGGCCGCCGCCGTCCTGCCGCGGGAACGGGAGCCGGCGCCCGGCCGGCCGGCGGCCGGCCTCACGCCACGGGTTCGGCCGGTGCCCCTGACCGCCGGTGCGGGCTGGCGGCGGCGCCAGATCACGACGCCGGCCAGCACCGCCGCGATCGCCAGGGCCAGGCCGGTCCAGACCACCCGACCGAGGCCACTCTCGTCTTCGCTGGGGGCGGAGGGCTGCGCCGCCGCCGGCGGCGGCACCGACGACGCCGGTGGTACGGCCGGTGCGGCGGTCGATTCCCCGCCGTGCCCGTGCTGCTCGGCGGCCGCCACCAGGGTCGGGTCCGGCTGGTTGGTGGGCGGGCTCCACCCCTGCGGCGCAGCCGTCACCGGTCCCGCGTAGCGGAAGCTCATCGTGCCCCGCACCGGCTCACCGTCCGTGGCGACCGACAGGTAGCTCACCGAGTACTGTCCCGCCGCCGGCAGATGAGCGAGCGTCACCACCGCCGGGAATCCCGTCGAGTACTCGCGCGGCTCGAACTTCCCGTCGACCAGGAAGTACTCCCGGACCGGCTGGGCCAGCGGCTTGGGTGCCCCGTACGTCCAGCCGTTGTCGACCCGGCCGCCGCCGGGGGCGGTGATGGTGAAGTACGCGTTGGCGGCGACCTGTTCCGTGAAGTAGAGCTCCACTGTCGCCAACGGCTCGTTCACCGTGGCGCCCTCGGTCGGGGTGGACATCGCCAGGGTGCCGTGAGCGGCGGCGGGCGGGGCGGACGTGAGGACGCTGACCGCTGTGACGAGGACGAGCGCGAGCAGGCTCGAAACGACGCGTCCAGCAGTCAGAGTAAGACGACGCATCTGGACATCCTTACCGCGATGCGCCCTAGATCAAGAGATCGCCATCTTTTTGTGCAGATAGCAAAAGTTATGCTCGCCTCGACTCAAGTCGGCGCGAGGCGCTACGAAACTCCGGAGCGGGTGAGGGGGCCGCATCGCGGCCCCCTCACCAGTCCATTACTCGAACAGGGACAGGGTCAGCGTCGAGGTGTACGCACCCGCGGCGACGTCCGCCGGGGTCCGCAGGAACAGGTCCGCGTTGACCGAGTAGGCGTCACCGGCGACCGCGCCGGAGTCGAAGGTCGAGACGAGGAGTTCCTGGTCGACCAGACCTACGTTGTTACCCGGCTGAGTCGCCTCGTCGAGGACGGTCACGACCTCTTCACCCTCGGACACCAGGCCGGTGTCGCCGCCGTCGATCAGACGCGGCTTCCAGCCCAGGTGCCCGGCACCGATCGGCGCCTGACCCGCACTACCGACAAAGTCGGTCGCGCTACCCAGCACCGCCCACGCCGCACCCGCCGGCACCTCATCCGCCGTACGCGTGTCCGTCACCGTCACCGTCGGCAGAGTGCCGACAAACTGACGCACCAACAACGTCGACCCGTCCTCGGCCAGAGCAACCGAGTCACCGGCGATCGACATCGCCAGGACACCCGGCTCCTTGATCGGCTCGATATCCACCGTCACCCGCACATCGGCGTCGTCACCAGGCTCGGCCAACGCCGGCGACCCGACCGCCACCGAACCGGCCAACAGGGCACCCGCGGCACCCGCCGCGAGAAGCCGCTTACGATTCCACACGTTCATCTCGATGCTCCGTTATCACTCGTGGTTACTGGGCTTGACGGGGATCGGCGGCGCAGTCGACGCCGGAGTACTGCTCGGTGACGACAGTCGTCACGGCCTCGCCGTCGATGGAGCCGGTGGCCCGGACGGTCGCCGAACCGACCGGCACCGAGCCCGCCCGGGTGGCGAACTGCTGGAAGGCGTTCCCACCCGGCGCGACGTTCGCGACGGAACGCTCGCCGTACACGGTCTCCAGCGTGATGCCCACCGCCGCGGTGTGGTCGTTGCGCGCCTGCACCGCGACGTACGCCTTCCCGCCGATGCACCGCGCCTGCACGGTCACCGTGACCGGCAACTCGGGCTGGCCGGCCTCGAAGGCCCAGGAGTCGATCTCGAACAGGTCCACGCCCCCGGGGCCGGCGTAGGTGAAGTACACGTCGTGCACGCCGGCGACGCCGTCGAGCTCGGCGGTCAGCTCCGTCCACTCGCCGAGCGGGCCGTCGACCGGGATGGTCCCGACCACCGGCGCGGTGGCCCCGCCGAGGCGAAGCTCGATCTTCCCGCCGGCCACGAGCGGGCGGACCTTCGCCGTCACGCTCTGGGCACCGTCGCCGAAGTCCACCGACGACAGCGCCGTCCAGTCGCCGTTGTCGATGTCACGCACCACCAGGTTCGGTGCCGCGCCGCCGAACTCGGGGGATCCGCCGTCGACCTTCGCGGTCGCGACGCCCTTGCTCCAGCCGAAGGTCTCCGCCTCGAACACCCGGTACGGGTCGAAGTTCCGGACCTGGTCGACGCCGGCGTAGGTGCCGACGACCTGCTGGATGGTGCCGTCCGGGTTGAAGGCCAGCTGCTGGATGTGCGGGCTGCGGTAGCCCTGGGTGGTGTTTCCGTTGATGCGCTTGTTCAGCGTCGGGGCGTGGTAGGTGAAGTAGTACTTGCCCTCGTACTCGAACACCGACTGGTGGTTGTTGCCGCCGGTGCCGGCGCCGAAGAACTGCGACTGGTTCGGGAAGAGCACGCCGGCGTAGGTCTCCTTGGGCCACGACATCGGGTCGTCGGAGATCATGTAGCCGATCTGGCCGCCGCCGGGGTAGCCGGGAAGCGGCGTCTGGTTGCCGCCGAAGTCGTTGCCGCCGAAGTGCGACGAGTACGAGAGGTAGTACTTGCCCTCGCGCTTGAACACCTGGGCCGCTTCGAAGGCCACCGGGGCGTCGACGACCGCCGAGGTGCCCTCGGTCGACACCATGTCGCTGCCGAGCTTGATCGCGCGGAGGTTCTTCGGGTTGTTGAAGCGCTCGGCCGCCGGCATGCTCGTCGCCGCGGGACCGCCACCGAAGTAGAGGTACGCCTCGCCGTCGTCGTCCACCAGCGGAGCGGGGTCGAACTTCCACGCGACGGCCTCGGCACCGGGCGTGCGGCCGTCGATAAGCGTGCTGGTGCGCTCGCTGGTCCACGGGCCGAGCGGTGACGCACCCGTGATCACGTTGCTGGAGCCGCCGCCGTTGGCGTAGTAGAGGAAGAACTTCTCCTGGCCGTTCACGACCTTCTTGGCCATGCCGGGTGCCCACGAGTTGCCGGTGAACGGCGCCACGCCGTTCGGGCCCGCGACCTGGATCTCGCCGTGGTCGGTCCAGTTGACGAGGTCGGTCGAGGAGATCAGCGTGATCTGGTTGATGTTGCCGTAGTTGATGCTCGGCGAGACGCCGGTGGTCGGGTTGGGCGCGTAGCCCTGAGTGTCGTTGGTCAGGTACAGGTACACCCGGCCGTCGTGCGTGAAGCCGAACCCGTCCGCACCGAACTTGTGCCCGATCAACGGGTTGTGCTCTCCCGGCAGCTTGCCGACGACCTCGATGGTCTTCGACGGCGTCGGGGGCGGCGCGGCACCGACCACCGAGACGTCGTCGAGCTTGAAGTCCATGAGGTGGACGTTCGGGTCCGAGGAGGGGTTACTCGTCCACGGCGTCTCGAAGAAGAGGCGCGCGGTCGACACACTCTGCGTGGCCGGGATGGTGAACTGCCCGTTGAACTGCGCCCACTGGCCCCTCGTCGCCGTCACGCTGACCAGGTTGGTGTAGGTGCCCCCGCCGTAGTGCATGGTGGCGAAAAACTGCTTCGTCGCGGGCGAGTTCGGGTTCTCGTACTTGATCCTGGCCGTGAGGGCATAGGTCTGCCCGGCCTGCACCTTGCCGCTGAGGTCCTGCATCGGACCCGATCCGGTGGTCGCCCGGTTCGTGACGAGCACGGCACTCGATCCGGAGTAGGCGTCCGTCGTGACCGACAGCGTGGCGCTGTCGGTCGCGTTGCCGTTGTTCACGAACCAGCTGCCAAGGCCCTCCTCGAATCCACCGTTGACGATGAGATTCGTGTCGGCCGCCTGGACGGGCGCCGCCGGGACGGCGAACCATGCGGCCAGCATGGTGCCGGCCGTTGCGATCGCGACGGCCCGTCGGCGGGTCGCCCTTCGGAATCGATTTACCACTGACATCCTCCTTGATCGGTGGTGGATCCGGGGGTTTCGTGGGACTACTGGACTTGCCGCGGCCCGCAGTCGATGGCGGGGTGTTCGGCGGTGAAGACGCTCGTGACGTCCGCACCGTTGATGGACCCGGTGGCCCGGACCGTCGCCGAACCCGCCGGCACCGAGGCCGCCCGGGTGGCGAACGACTGGTACGCGTTGCCGCCCGGCGCGACGTTCGCCACCGACCGCTCGCCGTACGCGGTCGCCAGGGCGATGTCCACCGGCGCGTCATGGTCGTTACGCGCCTGCACCGCCACGTACGCCTTGCCGGCCAGGCATCGGGCCTGCACGCTCACCGTGACGGGCAACTCGGGCGCGTCGGCCCGGAGCACACCGAGTCGGGCCAGCTGGTAGCTGAGTGCCCGCTCCGGCGCGTCGATCTGGTTCTGGGTGCCGAACTCACCGGCCCGCGCCGCCGTAGCGGCGGTGAGCGCGGTCCGCATCGCAGCCCACGCGTCGGCCGGGTAGTCGGCTTCGTCGAGCGTGCCCGCGTACCCGATGGCCGCGTCGAGGTCGCTCGTGTCCAGCGGCCGGCCCTGTCCGGTCAGGGTGTCGCTGAGCAGGTAGTAGTCGAAGTCGACATGGCCGCCGGTCTGCTGCGTGGCGTAGTTGAACAGGCCGACCCGGTGCCCCATGAAGTGCGCGAGGCTGCCGTCCAGGGTCTGCGGGCCGACGCGGTTGCCCAACTGGGTCCAGGTCAGCCCGTCGAGGCTGTAGTGGAACGTCGTCCACAACTGGCCGACCGGCGAGGCGAAGTCGAGATCCGCCTTCAGGTAGACCTCGGTCGCGGTCCCCAACGACACCGTCGTGCCGGGCAGGAAGTTCTCCAGCGTCGACTGGTTGAGGTCGACCGCGAACGGCTGCCCCCGGTTGACCACGCCCAGGGTGTTCGCGCCGCCGGAGCGCTTGATGGCTGCGTACGAGAAGCCGCGGTTGTACGCGGCCAGGCCGGCGACGTCGCCGTTGCGCATGCCGGAGATGTCGATCCTGGTCTCGACCGACTGCCGCGGCCCGAACGTACGCTGCGACAGCGTGTTGCGGGCTTCCTCGAACCAGGCCAGCTCGGCCCGGTTGGCCAGCTTCGTGTAGACGTAGTTGCCGGTCACCACCTTGCCGGTCGTCAACCGCAGCCACCCGTCGCGGTCGGTGAGCGACCAGTACCGGTTGTCCGGGGCATGGTTCCACTCCCACGCCATGTCCAGCCGCGACCCGTTGGGGGCGATCTCCGCCTCGGTCGGGTACTCGATGGTGGAGGGCTGCCCGACGATCGAGACGTCGTCGATCAGGTACTCCACGCTGGACGAGGGGGGCTGCGGGTTGGCCCACGGCGTCTCCACGGCGAACTTGAAGTTGTTCAGGTTCGCCGTCGCCGGCACCGTGTACTGCCCCGTGACGGTCGTCCACTGCCCGACCGGCACGTTGCCGAACGTCATCACCTGCACGCCCGAGCCCCAGTCCGCGGCGAGGTTGAACCGCACGCTGCTCGGCCCGGAGGTGTACTTGATCTTCGCCGACACGGTGTAGGTGACGGCGTGCTGCATCTTCCCGTTCAGGAACTGGTTCGGTCCGGAGCCGTTGAGCGTGCGGTCGCTCACCTTCAGCGCCGCCGATCCGGAGGCCGGGTCGGTCGAGTCCAGCGCGAGCGTCGCACCGAACTGCGCAGCCCAAGGCGCGACCGCGCCGGCCTCGAATCCGGGGTTGGCCAGCAGTTCGACGCCGATGAGCGACTCGTCGATGTCGGGCGGCGCCGGGATCGTCCACTGCTCGTCCTGGTAGGCCTTGTGCGGCGCGTCGTTGGCGAAGTCGTCCGAGGTGACGATGCCCTTCTGCCGTTCGAACAGATCCTCGGCCGGGGTGAGCCGGATCGGCTTGTCGAACCCGCCGTCCACCGGCACGACCCCGTTGTTGCCGAAGGTCGGCCACCCGTCCTGCCAGGTGGCGGGGATGAGCGCCGGGATGCGCCCGATCGGGAAGGTGTCCCGGAAGAACATGCCGTACCAGTCGGTCTCGCCGTCCGCACCCGAGATCGGCACCAGGCTGCCCTGCGCGAAGCCGTTGGAGTTGAGCACTCCGCGCGCCTCGTAGGTGTTCACGCCGCCCGCCGAGGTGTAGCGGCCGAGCAGTTCCGGCGAGCGGAGCATGACGACCTGCCGCCCCTGCCCCGACGGCCAGGTGATGATGACCGCGTAGTACCAGCCGTCGATGTAGTAGAACTGGGCGCCCTCGAACAGGCCGCCGATGAACGGCTGGCCGGCGTAGTTGTTCGCGGTGAAGACGTTCGGGTAGTCCTGCACGATGGCGGTCAGGTCGGCGTTGAGCCGCACCGCGCTGATGTTCCCGTTGCCGTAGAAGATGTACGGCGTGCCGTCGAGGTCGAAGAAGAGCGACGGATCGTGCAGACCGCGACCGAGGGCGGTACGTTGCCACGCGCCGTTCTCGATGTCGTCGGTCCGGTAGATGTACGCGCCGGAGAGGTTGTTGGTGTTGAAGGCGACGTAGTACATGCCGTCGTGGTAACGCAGCGACGACGCCCACTGGCCCTGGCCGTAGGAGTTCTGTCCGTTGCGCAGCGAGAACGAGTCTCCGATGCTCGCCCGGTCGAACACGTAGTTGACGATCTCCCAGTTCACGAGGTCGTACGACTTCATGATCGGCGCACCCGGGCTCAGGTGCATCGTCGTGCTGATCATGTAGTAGACGTCCCGGCCCTCGTCGTTCTCGGCGGCCGGTACCCGCTCGACGCTGATGTCCGGCACGTCGGAGCGAAGGAGCGGCACGGTGTACGTGCCGTCACCCCGGTCGGTCGACGTGTACGCCGACCGTGGCGACCACCCGTCGGCGGCCTGTGCCACCCCACCGGGGACGACGAGGCCGGTGCAGAGGAGCGCACCGACCGTGGCGAGCGAGATCCGGCGCAGCCGGCCGGGCGGGTTGGGGGTGACCGCGGTGCCGAGGCGCTTCAGCGCGGCGGCAACGGCCACGAACACATGGCCGACACTGAGCACTCTGGACGCGGGGCGGGGATCGGAGGCGGACCGGGGCACGGACACTTGCATGGTGGGCTCCAAACGCGAGTGTTACCGGAGCCCCATGTTGTTAGCGTTAACACACGCCCGTCAAGACCCTCGATGAAATATGCCCGAAACATCCGCTAAATCGTTTCGTCCGGCGTTGTGAACGCTCTCAATCCAGAGGCCCCGACGGCAACGGTCGGTTGCGTCAGGCGCCGGCGACGATTCGGCGTTCCGGCGAAACGTTCGGATCCGGTTAGCCGGTACGGCTACCTTCCGCGCCATGCAGACCTCGCAGATCCAGCCGCTCGACCCGCCGATCCTGCCGGACGGTGGTGGTACGTATACCCACGGCACCCTCGTCTCCGGCGCCCGTCGAACGGTGTTCGTGAGCGGCCAGGTGCCGTGGGCGGAGCAGGGTGTGGTCCCACCGGATTTCGACTCCCAGTGCCGCCTGACGTGGCGGAACCTGCTCGCGGTCCTGGCCGAGGCGGGCATGGGCGTCCGGAACCTCGCCAAGGTCACGGTCTACCTCTCCGACCGCAGCCACCGGGAGGCCAACGGCCGCATCCGCCAGGAGATCCTCGGCGATCACATTCCCGCGCTGACCATCGTCATCACCGACATCTACACCGAGGAATGGCTGCTGGAGATCGAGGCGATCGCGGTAGACTGAGGATCTACGCGATGTTGGCGTCAAGCAGTTGCCAGCCCAGCGGCGTCAGCTCGTGCCGAGCATTGCGGGCCGACCGCACCGTCATCACCAGACCGTCCCGACGCAGCCTCGCCACGTGCGCCGATGCCGTCGACGGCGCGACGCCCAGCGCCGCGGCGACCTCCCCGGTGCCGAGGCCGGGTCGAGCCGCCAGGGTCCGCAGCAACACCGCACGATGCACGCCGAGCGGTCCCGCCAGCCGGCCGTCCGGCCCGGCGAAGCGCGCGCCGTCGCGCCAGAACTCCGCCGCGGTGCGCGCCGGATAGAACAGCATCGGCTGCTGCCGATCATTGAGTTGTCGGTGCACGCCGTCGGTGAGAAACATGCTCGGCACCAGCACCAGGCCCCGTCCGTCCAGCGCGTGATCCGCCGCCGGCGGTCCGGCGAACTCCAGGTACGGGTACCGCCATCGCACGAACTGCGGGCACAGCGTGTCGAGCATGGCCGCGACGCCGTGCCGGGCGGCCAGCCGCGCCCGGTACGAGACATCGGCTGCCAACTGTGCCTGCATCCTGGGCCAGTCGGCCGCGAGCACGGCGCGGTGCAGCGCCACGAACGACCGCTCGAGGATCCGCCGCCCCTCATCGGGGTGCTGGATCAGGTCGTCGACGACTGGCACGGTGCTGCGCAGCACGTCGGCGAAGGCGACCGTGTCCGCCATGACCGGCGCGGCCGGGTCGTCGAGCGCGGCGGAGAGTTCGTCCTCGAAGGACCACGGCCGCGCCGGTGGCTGCGGCGTCAGGAAGTCCGGCAGGTGTCGAGGATGCGCGCCGCAGAGCGCCAGCACCGGTCGCGCGGCGGCCGGAAGCAGCGGTCGCACGCTGTGCCGCCACCCGGCCAGCCCCGGCGGCGGATGACGTAGCCCCAGGCCGCGTGCGGCCTTCAGCACTTCCTGGAAGGGCATGATGGCGAAGCGGATCCGGCCCACATCCAGGCCGGAGAAGACCAAGCGCGGCACCCGGACCACGATAGGTCCGGGTGGGCTCCCGCGTCCTCCCGGTGCGGCCGGGTCGGTGACCCGGCCGCGCGAGTCGGGATCAGCGGTTGTTCGCGAGGTCGCTGCAGTCCGTCTCGTCGGGCAGCAGCGGCCGCAGGGTGACCGTCCAGCGCTTGCCCCCCGAGGTCCACGGGGTCGCCGCGCTGGCGTTCGCGGCGGCCGCGAGCAGCTTCGGCAGCGCGTCGCCGGTGACCGTCACGCAGCCCAGCCCGAGATCCTTGCCGAGTTCGCTGCCGCCCGGCAGCTCCGGCCCCGGCCAGGCCATCTCGGGCTGCTCGCCGGCCTCGCCGCCGGCGACCCACGACTCGGCCACCGCCGCGACGGAGGTCGGCGTGTACGCCTGGGTGCCCGAATCCACCGCTCCGGCGAGCGGGCCCGACGTACTGGTCAACGACTCCGCGAACGCCCGCAGCTTGTCCCGGGCCGCCCGCTGCTCGGCGGTCAGGCCAGACTCGGCGCCGCCCGCCTCGGCGAGGGCGTTGACCTCCATCTGTTCGACCCCCTGCTGGCCGAGCACGGTGAACCGGGTCGACGGCACGTCGGCCACCGGCGGTGTGCCGAGGTCGATCGTGCTGCCCACGCCGGCCGCCCGGGCCAGCGAGATCAGGTTCTCCACCGCGGCGGCACTGACCGTGCCGACCTGGAGGTTGGGCAGCGCCGGGCCGGGATAGATCAGGGTGACGGGCCCCTGGGTGAATACCCGCCCGTCGCCGTAGACACTGATGGTGGGAAGGCGGGTGGCCAGCATCGCTGGCGTCGTGAACCCGCCGGTGTAGTCCATCCGGAACACCACGGTCTCCGCGGAGTACGACACCTCCGGCGAACCGGAGTCTCCCCCCGCACCGATGGCACCACTCTGCTGTGCGCAGGCGGTGGAGGCCAGCAACAGCAACGGAACGACCGCCAGCCGCCCGCTTCGACGAATACTCATGCCGATCGGACGCGGACGGAGGTCTCAGCGTTCCCGCCTCCGCACGGGTCAGTTTGCGAGGAGCGACGGCGCGCCGGGTCTGGCGGCGGTCAGCGGGACGCGTCGGGGTGTCCGGGCATGCTGGAGCCTCCTCCGCTGCTGCCCGACGCCCCACCAGCCACGCCCGACCCGTCGTCCTCGGTGACCAGATCCGGCCGTACGCCGGTCTCCGTCGGGACCTCGGTGTCCGCCTCGACCTGGACCAGGCGGGCCTGGCCGGCATCGTCCTCGGCGTGTTCCGGATCGATCGGCTGCTCCCCCTGCCGCGTTCTGAAGCCCACGGTCGCCTCCCGTCGGTGCCGTCTCCGGTCGGCGATGGCTACCCCGGGACAAACTGGCGAAACGTGGGCGCGGCGGATCAGGGTCACCGGGCGGCTGGGTCGGCCGCCCCGATCAGGTGGTCGCCCCTTCGTGCCCGGCCGACGCCCGAGCGGCGGCCTGGGCCAGCAGCCACGGCAGGTAGGCGGCCCGACCACGCGCGTCACCGAGGACCGTCACCAGCATGATACTGTCGCCGACCCGCAGCACGGCTCGCTCGCCGGCCGCGTACGCCCCGTCGCCGATGCCGGGCAGCGGCTGCCCCTGGGAGTTGAGCCGCCAGAGCCACCGTCCCGCCGTCCCGCCCACCGCCTGGACGTTCAGCACGGGCCGGCCGTCGCCGACCGCGCGGAACTGGGCACCGGCCAGCGGACCCGGCAGATCGAGTCGTTCGGGGGCCCGCACCGGCAGGCCCAGTGCCTGCCCGACCTCGGCCACGGTGAACAGCGCCGCCGGCTCGACCGACCCGGCCTGCCCGCCGCGTCCCGTCATCGGCAGGTCATCGGTTCCGCCGGCCAGGGCCGGCTCGACCAACCGTCGCGAGCGGCCGTGCCCGACAACCGACATGCTGACCACCCGACGGCTCCAGGGCCGCACCCGGACCGTCACGGTGTCCCCGTCGTGGCAGCCGCCGGCCCACTGGCTGGGCAGGCCCCAGGCGGTGGTGCGGTCCCCGGTGCCGTCGTCCACCGCCAGGTAGTGCAGCCAGGGCCGGGCCGGCTGGTTCTCCCCCTGCGAGGTCGAGCGCCACACCTCCACCCACAGCACCTCGCCGGTGATGGTGCGCTCGGTGACGAGGTCCGCGACGCCGCGCACCGCCGTGTAGCCGCCGGAGACCAGCGCCAGCAACGCCAGGACGACGATGCCGTCGGCCACGAAGGTGAATATCCGCGATGCCTGATCGGTCGTGGACGGTACGAGGTCAAAGGAGCCGCCGAAGATCTTCAGCAGGAAGGCGCCGACCACGATGCTGATCGCCGCGCGGAGCAGCAGTTTCGGTAGCGTCTGACCGTAGCGCGCAAAGAACCGCGGGTAGCGTACCCGCACCCGGTGCCAGGTGCCGCCGAACGACGACCAGACCAGGCTCCGGTCGCCCATGCCGAGGTCGAGGACGGCGCTGGCCAGGCGGGTGGCACCGACCGCGGCACCGTAACCCAGGTACCGGTCCCAGATCGCCACCGAGGCCGGCGGCAGCTCGTCGAACTGCTCGTGCCCACGCAGCCAGTCCCGGACACCGAGCCATCGCGCCGCCACCTGACGGCCGAGGACCGTGTCGCGTTCGCCGGGCGACACCCCGGCGATGGTGCTGAGCACGGCGAAGGTGACGAAACCCGCGCCGAGACCAGGATTGTCGTCCTCCGGATGCCAGGTGCCGTAGTGGAAGGCGGCCAGGCCGACCCCGACCGCGGCGACCAACGCGGCGGCACCCAGCAGGGTGGTCACCGCCGGGCCGAAGCGCCGTCGGGACAGCCCGGCCGCCCGGGCGTCCGCGACGACCTGCGCCCGCAGCCGCTTGTTCCACGCCTTGGCCTGCGCCTGATCGCGGAAGGTCAGCGCGGTCAGCGGCAGCACGCCGTGCACCGCGAGCCCGCGCACCCGGTCGAGCACCCGGCGCTCGTACGGCCGCAGCCCGCCGTCGTCGGGTGGCGTCGTCGGCAGGTGCAGGGTGGTCTGCATCGGGTCGTTGCCCGGCTGGCGTAGCTCGATGAAGCCCCGGGCGGCGAGGTCGAGCAGCGTCGACTCGGCCGCGTCCTCGGTGACCGCCCAGCGGTTGACCAGCAGGCTGACCAGGGCGGGCGGCTCGGCCCCGAGTTCCATGGTGGCCGGCGCGGGCGTCGGACTGGCCGGCCGGGTGGACAGCCGGACGAGGCCGTAGACCACGAACCAGCCGGCGAGCGCCGCGACGCTCACCGCCAGGTCGAGAAGCAGGCGCGGGTCCATCAGTGCACTCGCCCGGTCAGAAGCGGACCTGGACGGAGGCGCGTTCGCCGTCCAGGGCCTCGAAGAAGTCCATCGCCCGGAACCCGCCGAGGCCGGCGATGAGGTTGGTGGGAATGGACTGCACGCTGGTGTTGAACGTCTGGACGGCGCTGTTGTAGAACTGCCGCGCGTACGCGATCTTGTCCTCGGTGTTCGCCAGCTCGCGTTGCAGGGCCGCGAAGTTCTGGTTGGCCTTGAGGTCCGGGTACGCCTCGGCCAGCGCGAAGAGCCGGCCGAGCGCCTGGGTGAGGATGTTCTCGGCGTCCGCACGGTCGGCCACGCCGGGTGTTCCGGCGGCGGCGATCGCGCCGGTGCGGGCGGCGACCACGGCCTCCAGCGTGACGCGCTCGTGCGCCGCGTAGCCCTTGACCGTCTCCACCAGGTTGGGGATCAGGTCGTACCGGCGCTTGAGCTGGACGTCGATCTGCGCCCAGGACGCCTGCACCTGGTTACGCTGGCGGACCAGGCGGTTGTAGGCGACCAGCGCCCAGCCGACCACGACCACCACCAGCAGGCAGAACAGCCCGCCGACGGCGCTCAGGATGACGCCTCTGCCCATCTGTGACCCCCGCACTGGATCTTCGTTCTGACGCGCGGGCGAGCTTCCCGGCTGGCACGAGCATGAGGACCGTGACCACACCGGCGCAATCGGGCGATCGGCTGGCAGGCGACCGGGGCGGTGGCGCTGGGGAGTCCCGATCGTGGAAAGGGCTCCGGCCCGGCGGAAACCGCCGGGCCGGAGCTCTGTGCCGTTGGCGGGTGCGATCAGCTCTCGTCCGCACCTGCCGTTGATCGGCCGTGGATCAGCTGATCCGCACCGAACCGGTGACCTGGCTGTCCCGGACGGTGGCGCCGATGGCGTCCACCGAGCCGTTGACCTTGCTCTCCACGATCGACACCACGGAGGCGCCGGAGGCGTGGACCGAACCGTTCAGGTTCGAGTTGAACACGATCAGACCGGCACCCGGGTTGACCTTGATCGCACCGTTCTGGGTCACCCCGTCGAAGCAGGTGACGCCGTTCTTGACGGTCAGGCTGCCGTTCTGCTTACCGCGCAGGACGGTGGTGCAGGCCGGGTAGCTGGGCTGCGTCTGCACGTTCAGCTCAGCGAAGGCGATCGCCCGGGCGTTGTTGGTCAGCGGGTCGTCCAGCTTTAGGACGTCCAGACCCTTCTGGATGTCGTTCGAGTAGATGTACCCGTTGTGGTAGTACGTCGACCAGGCCCCACCCAGCACGAGGCGGGTGTCCGAGAGCGGGCCCCGCTCCCAGTAGGCGATCTCGACCGGGTTGGCCGAGTCGGTGAAGTCGATCACCGAGACACCGCCCTGGTACCACGCCTGGACCATGATGTCGCGGCCCATCGCCGGGATCAGCGAGCCGTTGTGGGCAACGCAGTTCTCGGTGGTGCTGTTCAGCCGCGGGATCTTGAAGTAGCTCGCGAAGACCAGCCGACGGTCGGCACCGGTGCCGACGATGTCGTAGAACGCGTTCGCGCCCTGGTTGGTCCGGTAGTTGGCGGTGCAGATCGCCGCGCCGCCGCCGCCGAGCTCGTCGGTGAACATCACCTTGGTGCCGGCGTTGTTGAACGTGGCCGAGTGCCAGAACGCGAAGTTCGTGTCCCGGACCTCGCTCAGAATCACCGGGTTCACCGGGTTGGAGATGTCCATCAGCACGCCGTCACCCATGCAGGCGCCGGCAGCCAGGTCCAGCTCCGGGTAGACGGTGATGTCGTGGCAACCGCTGGTGTTGGTGTTACCGCCGCCCGGGAACAGAACCGGAGTGGCCACCACGGAAGCGCTGGTCGGGTTGGCCAGCGGCACGTCGATGATCGAGATCTTGTCGTGCGGCGGCTTGCAGTAGGCCGCGTTGTTCGACGGGCTGTACGACTGGACGTAGACGTAGACGCTCTTGTCGTCCTTGCTCGGCACCAGCGTCAGGGTGTGCGAACCGCAGTCGGTACGAACCGACTTGATGTAGCGCGGGTTCGCCTTGTCGCTGATGTCGAAGATCCGGACGCCCTCCCAGTGGGCGGCGTTGTTCACGGAGCCGCTGCCACTGCTGCACGAGTCGTCGCTCCGCGGCGAGTCGACAGCGAGGAACAGCAGGTCACCGAAGACAGCCGGGTCACCCTGAGCGCCGACGCAGACGACCTGGCTGACCACCTGCGGGGAGGTGGGGTCGCTGACGTCGAAGACGTTGAAGCCGTTGTAGTTGCCGGCGAAGACGTAGTTGCCCTGGAAGGCCAGGTCAGAGTTGTACGCCGACTCGCTGGCGAACCCGCCGAACTTCGGAACGTTGGCGATCTGCTGGAGGTTGGAGCTGCTGACGATCTCGTCAACGGCCGGAATGGTGTTCGCGGCTGCGCTGACGGGCGACGCCGCCCCGACGGCCCCGAGGAGCAGGGCGCCTGTGGCGGCCAGGCTGACAGCCAGCCTGCGGCTCCCTCGTGGGGTTGGTTTGAACATGTAGGAACACCCTTCGTTGTGCGTGAGCAGGGGTAGCGGGACGATAACCTGATCTGCCACTCAAATATTGTGACATGGATCACACATGGGAACTGCTTGTGATCACGGTTCAGCAACACCCGCTGTATCGCGGCGGCACGAATAGCCGCAGGCAGGGCCCAATGCCACCTTTTCACTGCCCATGATCCATTCGACACGCAACCGAGCCGCGCTAACATCCCGGCCAACCTCGGACGTACGGCAGGAGTCGAGTTGTGCTAGGTGAGTGGATCCGGGCGTTTTCCCGGCAGTCGCGGACGATCGTATTGATCGAGTTGGCCGTGGTCGCGGTGCTGGTCGCTGGGACGGCGGTGTTTGTCTGGTGGCCCGACAACGCCCCGAAGCCGGCGGCGACGGCCGCCCCGCCGGAGCTCGACCTGCCCGGTCTGCCGGACGCCACCGCGCCGGTGCTGATGCCCGGGCGTCCGGGCGAGTCGGCGACGTCCGTCCCAGCGAACGAGGTGCCGCCGATGCCGCGCCCGTCGCACAACAACGCCGACATCCGGTTCGTCACGATGATGATCCCGCACCACGAGCAGGCGCTCGTGATGGCCAAGCTGGTGCCGGACCGCGGAGAGAACGCGCAGCTCAAGCTCATCGCCGACCGGATCCTGGCGGCCCAGGAGCCGGAGATCAAGGTGCTGGAGGGCTGGCTGGCGGACCGGGGCCTGAACCGGAACTCCGGCGGCAGCCACGAGCACACCATGGGCGGCATGCAGTCGGCGGAGGCGCTGAACCGTCTCACCGACGCCCGCGGCGCCGAGTTCGACCGGATGTTCGTCAAGATGATGACCGAGCACCACCAGGGCGCGATCGACATGGCGGGCGAGGCGCAGGCGCTCGGCGTCGACCCCATCATCAACGAGTTCTCCACCAGCGTCATCGTGGAGCAGAACGTCGAGATCAACCGGATGCGCCAGGTGCTGGCGAACGGCAAGTAGCTCCTGCCTCGGCTGTCCACCGGCCCGGCGGTCCTCAAGTGTCGGTGGCAGCCGATAGCGTCCGGCTGACGCCGACGAAAGGGCTGCCATGGCCGAGACGACGCTGACTCCCGAGCGGGTCGACCTGCTGCAGTCGTTGCAGCTACACCGCTTCTTCCTTCGCAACACGGCCCGGAATCTGACCGACGAACAGGCCGGCCAGCGGAGCACCGTGAGCGAGCTGTGCATCGGCGGGCTGATCAAGCACGTCGCGGACACCGAACGGGCCTGGGTGGACTTCATCCTGGACGGTCCCGCGGCGATGCAACCGCCCGCCGATCCGGCGGCCTACGCGCGCCACGCCGAGTCGTTCCGGATGCTGCCGGGCGACACCCTGGCCGGCGTGCTCGCGGCGTACGACGAGGTCGCCAGCCGCACCGACGATCTCGTCCACACCCTGCCGGACCTGGACGCCAGCCAGCCGCTGCCCGAGGCGCCCTGGTTCGAGCCGGGCGCCCGCTGGTCCGCACGTCGGGTGCTGCTGCACGTCATCGCCGAGACCTCTCAACACGCCGGCCACGCCGACATCATCAGAGAGGCCATCGACGGCGCCAAATCGATGGGCTGACCGCGCCGCGCCGACCCGGATCGGCCCGGCGGGCCGGCGCGACAGACGTAGGAGTCATCGATGTAGATATTTAAACACTAGTCGGATGACCCGGCCCTGAGCTGCACCGTAGCGTCGAGGCGATTCACTTCGCACGGTCTTAATTACGGACCGTGACTGCTGGGGCGGAGCGTTGCGGACAACCCGTGGCGGGACCGCACCGGCGGTGGTGAATTGGCGCTCATGCCTTCCAACCCCCGAAGGAGCAGCGGTGCACCTGCATCCCCGTTCATCTCGTGGCCGACGCAACGCCGCGTTGCTGTTGTCCACGACCCTCGTCGTCTCTCTGACCTCGCTACCCACGCCCGCCTCGGCCGCGCCGGAGGAGGCAGCGGGTAAGTCGAACCCGATCTTCCTCACCGGCCCGAACGAAGGCGCCCCGGACAACATCGCCATCAACTACCTGCGGGCGAACCCGGTCCAGTACGGCGTGACCGCCGGCGACCTCAGTGACCTCGCCATCTTGTCGAAGTACACCAGCCGGCACAACGGCGTCACCCATGTCAACCTGGCCCAACGCCACGAGAACTTGGAGGTGTTCGGGGCCACGGCCACGGTGAACATCGCCAAGGACGGCAGTGTCATCTTCGTCGGTGACACGCTGGAGTCTGGCCTGTCGAAGAACGGGTCCGGCGCAGCCTCCTTGGACGCGGTCGAGGCGGTGGAGGCAGCGGCCGACGCGCTGGATCTGGCCGCGCCGAAGAACTCGCGGGTGATGAGCCGGGCCGGTGGCGCGGCGCAGAAGACCGTGGTCTCCGGCAGCGGGATCTCCGACGAGCCGATTCCCGCCAAGCTCGGCTGGCAGCCGACCGAGGACGGGCTTCGTCTGGCCTGGCAGTTGGTGATCGACGACTCCTCCGACGCCCACCTGTGGAACGCCACGGTGGACGCCGAGACCGGCGAGTTGCTCAACGCCGACGACTGGACCGTCCACCACGATGCCGACGAGCTCTCCGACAACCTGGACCGGATGGCGCCAGGGCGGGCCACGACGCTCAACGCCGAGGCATTCCACTCGCATAACCCGGTGCAGGATGGCTCGAGCTACAACGTGTACGCCGGCCCGGCCGAGAGCCCGAACGACGGCCCGCGCACCATCGTGACCAACCCGGCGGACGCGCTCGCCTCGCCGTACGGCTGGCACGACACCAACGGTGCCCCGGGTGCCGAGTTCACCACGACCCAGGGCAACAACGTCCACGCGTACCAGGACCAGGACAACAACAACGCGCCGGACTTCGGTAGCAGCCCGGACGGCGGGCCGAGCCTGACCTTCAACTTCCCGATGGATCTGGCGGAGCACGCGCAGAGCTACCGGGACGCGGCGACCGCCAACCTGTTCTACTGGAACAACATCATCCACGACGTCACGTACCAGTACGGATTCGACGAGGCGTCCGGCAACTTCCAGATGAACAACTACGGTCGGGGCGGCGTCGGCGGCGACTACGTCCGGGCCGAGGCCGCGGACGGCGGCGGCACCAACAACGCCAACTTCTCCACCCCCGCCGCCGACGGCGGCACCCCGCGCATGCAGATGTACCTGTGGCCGGGCAACCAGTTCGGCGCCCAGAACCAGATCGTGGTCGACGGCGTGGGCTCGTTCGACGCGACCTGGTCGCGGTTCAGCCCGGCACCCTCGGTCGCCGGCCTGCCCGGGCACGGGTTCGTGTACGGCGGCACCGGCTGCACCGCGGCGACCTACCCGAGCACGCTGCCGGGTGGTAACTGGATCAGCGTGGTCGACGGCGGCACCGTCGCCTGCACCTACCTGCAGCGCGCCCAGGTCGCCCAGTCGCTCGGCGCCAAGGCCGTGGTGGTCGCGCACAACGCCACCGGTGCCGCTCCGGTGCTGACCGGCGCCATGACCACCGCGCCGGTCGCCATCCCGGCGGTGGCGGTGACCCAGGCCGACGGCAACGCCATCAAGGCCGCGATCGCCGCCGGCGACGTCACCGGTTCGGTGCGCAAGCACCCGAGCCACCCCGGCATCCGGGACGGCGACTTCGACGCCGGCATCGTCATCCACGAGTACGGTCACGGCATCTCCAACCGGCTCACCGGTGGCCCCGGCATCAACTGCCTGAGCGGCAACGAGCAGATGGGTGAGGGCTGGAGCGACTACTACGCGCTCACCATGCTGCTCGACCCCAAGTTCGACACGGCCGACGGGGTGCGCGGCATGGGCCCGTACGCCCTCTTCCAGGACGACCGGAGCGGTGCCGGCATCCGGCCGCGGCCGTACTCCCGGAACATGGAGACCCAGCCGTTCACCTACGACAGCATTAAGACCGGTGGCTGGCTGAACGGCACCTCGCTGGCCGCGCCGCACGGCATCGGCCACGGCTGGGCCTCCGTCCTGTGGGACGTGACCTGGGACCTGATCGACCGGCACGGGTTCAACCCGAACGTGTACGACTCGTGGAGCACCGGCGGTAACAACCTTTCTCTCCAGTTGGTGACGGACGGGTTGAAGCTGCAGGGTTGTGGCCCGGGCTTCGTCACCGGCCGCAACGCGATCATCGCCGCCGACGCGGCGTTGACCGGTGGCGAGAACTCCTGCACCCTGTGGGCCTCGTTCGCCCGCCGCGGTCTCGGCTACAGCGCCGTCCAGGGCACCACCGCCCGCGACGACAACACCGAGGCGTTCGACACCCACCCGTCCTGCCGCAGCGACTTCATCGGCCGCACCGCCCAGCCGGCACTCAACACGTTCCCCGCCGGTGACGCCGCACCGATGAAGTTCAAGCTCGCCACCAACCGCGGCCTGGACATCCTCGCCAGCAACTCGCCGTACTCCCGCCTGGTCGACTGCGACACCCTGCGCACCGTCAACCCCAGCGGCCCGATCACGCCGCGGCCCACTCCGGTGGCAGCGGTCAACCCCGGCAACTCCAAGATGTCGGTCAGCGCCAACGGCCAGTACAACTACGTCTGGAAGACCGACCCCAGCTGGGCCGGCACCTGCCGCGAGTTCGTCCTGACCCTCGACAACGGATTCCAGTACCGCAGCTACTTCAAGTTCATCGGCTGACCCCTAGCCCCGATCCAAGGTAGAGCCCAGGGAGGGAGCGTTCCGCACAACGGAACGCTCCCTCCGTCTTTCCCAACGAAGGGAACACCTGTGCCTTCATCCCCCCGGAGATCCCGTGGTCGCCGCAGTGCCGCATTGCTGCTGTCCACGACTCTCGTCGTGTCCCTGACGTCGCTGACCTCGAACCCTGCCTCGGCTGCTCCGGAGGACGGTGGCGCGTCGAACCCGGTCTTCCTGACCGGCCCGAACGAGGGCTCCCCCGAAGCGATCGCCGTCCGCTACCTGCGCGGCAACCCCACCGAGCACGGCGTGACCACCGCCGACCTCGGTGACCTCAGCGTGCTGTCCAGCTACACCAGCCGCCACAACGGCGTCACCCACGTCAACCTCGCCCAACGCCACGAAAACCTGGAAATCTTCGGCGCCACCGCGACCGTCAACATCGCCAAGGACGGCAGCGTCATCTTCGTCGGCGACACCCTCGTCACCGGCCTTCCCGGCAACACCCCCAACACCCCCGACCTCGACGCCGTCGACGCGGTGGAGGCGGCGGCCGACGCCCTCGACCTGGCCGCCCCGAAGAACTCCCGGGTCATGAGCCGCGCCGGCGGCGCCGCCCAGCGCACCGTCGTCTCCGGCAGCGGCATCTCCGACGAGCCGATTCCCGCCAAGCTCGGCTGGCAACCCACCGACGACGGGCTCCGCCTGGCGTGGCAGCTCGTGATCGACGACTCCACCGACGCCCACCTCTGGAACGCCACCATCGACGCCGAAACCGGCGAGATGCTCGACGCCGACGACTGGACCAGCCACGACAGCCCGGCGGACCTGGCCAGCACGCTGGGCCGGCCGGAACAGCAGACCTCGGCCGTCGCCACCCAGACCGTCGCCACCCCGCAGGTCAGCTCGCCGAACCCGGTCGACGACGGGTCGAGCTACCTGGTCTACGAGTTCCCGAAGAACGACCCGAACGAGGGGCCGCAGACGGTGGTGACCAACCCGGCGGACGGGCTCGCCTCGCCGTACGGCTGGCACGACACCGACGGCGTCCCGGGTGCCGAGTACACCATCACCCGAGGCAACAACGCGTACGCCTACACCGACCGGGACGCCAACAACCAGGTCGACCCGGACAGTCCGGCCGACGGCGGGCCCAGCCTCACCTTCAACTTCCCGGCCGACCTCAACGAACACCCGCAGACCTACGCCCAGGCCGCGGTGGTGAACCAGTTCTACTGGTGCAACATCGTCCACGACATCACCTACCGGTACGGCTTCGACGAGCCGTCGGGCAACTTCCAGGTCAACAACTACGGTCGTGGCGGTACCGGCGGCGACGACGTGCTGTGCGAGGCGCATGACGGCTCCGGCCAGAACAACGCCAACTTCTCCACCCCTGCCGCGGACGGCGGCCGGCCGCGGATGCAGATGTTCCTCTGGCCGGGCAACCAGTTCGGCCTGCCGAACGCGGTGACGATCGGCTCGGGCTCCGCCGCCGCCACGTACCAGGCGGAGTACGCGCGGTTCACGCCCGCGCCGACGAGTGCCGGTTTCGGCGGCGACGTCGTGCTGGTCAACGACGGCGTGGGAGCGACCGGCGACGGCTGCACCGCGTACAGCCTGCCCAGTGGTGCGATCGCGGTGGTGGACCGCACCAGTTCCTGCAACTTCTACACCCAGGTGACCAACGCCGAGCAGGCCGGCGCCGCCGCAGTCGTGGTGGTCAACAACGTCGCGGGCGCCCCGGCGGTGATGGCTGGATCCATGAGCCCGCCCGTCGGCATCCCCGCCGTGATGGTGAGCCAGGCCGACGGCAACAGCATCAAGGCGGCGCTGCCGTCGTCCGGACGGGTGCACCGCAATTTGGACCGGCCGGCCATGCGGGACGCCTCGTTCCGTGCGGAGACGATCTTCCACGAGTACGGCCACGGGGTCTCCCTCCGGTTGACCGGTGGCCCGGGGGTCAACTGCCTCACCGGTGACGAGCAGATGGGTGAGGGCTGGAGCGACTTCCTCGCGATCGCCGCGCTGCTCAACCCGGCGATCGACGGCCCGGAAACCCCGCGCGGTTACGGGCAGTACGCACTGTTCCAGGACAGCCGGGTGGGTGACGGTTTCCGGCCGCGGCCGTACTCCCGGAACATGGAGCTCCAGCCGTTCACCTACGACAGCATCAAGACCGGTGGCTGGCTGAACGGCACGTCGCTGGCCGCGCCGCACGGCATCGGCCACGGCTGGGCGGCGGTGCTGTGGGACATGGCCTGGGATCTCGTCGAGCGGCACGGATTCAACCCCAAGGTGTACGAGTCGTGGAACACCGGCGGTAACAACCTCGCGATGCAGCTGGTCATGGACGGGTTGAAGATGCAGGGCTGCGGCCCCGGCTTCGTCACCGGCCGCAATGCCATCATCGCCGCCGACGCCGCCCTCACCGGCGGCGAGAACTCCTGCACCCTGTGGGCCTCCTTCGCCCGCCGCGGTCTCGGCTACAGCGCCGTCCAGGGCACCACCAACCGCAATGACAACACCGAGGCGTTCGACACCCACCCGTCCTGCCGCGGCGACTTCATCGGCCGTACCGCACAGCCGGGTCTGAACGCCTTCACCGCCGGTGACGCCGCGCCGATGAAGTTCAAGCTGGCCACCAACCGCGGCCTGGACATCCTCGCCAGCAACTCGCCGTACTCCCGCCTGGTCGACTGCGACACCCTGCGGACCGTCAACCCGGACGGCCCGATCACCCCGCGCCCCACCCCGGTGGCGGCGATCAGCCCGGGCAACTCGAAGCTGTCGGCCAGCGCCAACGGCCAGTACAACTACGTGTGGAAGACCGACCCGAGCTGGGCCGGCACCTGCCGCGAGTTCGTGCTGACCCTCGACAACGGATTCCAGTACCGCACCTACTTCAAGTTCAACCCGTAAACCCCGAACACCCACGGTAGAAGCCCGGGGGGAGCGTTCCGTTCGGAGCGCTCCCCCCGGGCCCTTTCCTGATTCCTCATAGCTGCGGTTCATCCCGGCGCCGGCAGGTCGGAGCTGTTGGGACGCGCCGCTGCCCCGCCTGTGCGTGTGTCGACGCCCGGCGGGAGCGCGGCGAGGCCCTAACGGCGGACCGGCACGGCGGAGGTCGGCCCGACCGGAGGCGGGAACCGCCGGTCACCCGCACCGCGGATACCGGTGTCGTGAAGGGACGGCAAAAGCCGTCGCCCCGGCCTGACGGCCGGGGCGACGGTGGTTACCGGAGATGTCAGCTACGCGGGACGTTCATCCGCTCGGGGATGAGCTCGTACCGCTCGGGGTCGATGTTGTCCAGCGTCCCGTCGGTGATCGAGTTGATGATCCCGAAGAGACCGTTCTCGACCTGCTTGGTGAGCATGCCGTGCTGCTTCTGACCCCAGGACTGGGTCTGTCCACGCGTCTCGAACAGGATCGTCGCGCTGCCCCGGAGGGCGAACGAGCCCAGCGCGGTGCCGGGCAGGTTCGTGTTCTGCGGGTACAGCGTCACCTTGCTCTGCGGCGAGTTGCCGGACTGGAGGGCGTCGTACACGGCGACGTTGACCCGGCGCGACTGGTCGTAGTCGAACTTGGGCCAGTTGCCGTGCTGGGCGGGGTTCGTGATGAAGCGCCCGGAGATCGACAGGGTGGTGAAGTCGTCCATCCCCACGCCGGTGTAGCAGGCCGCCTGGTTGTGCAGGTCGGCGAAGACGTCGACGGTCCCGAACTCCTGCTCCAGCGAGCGGTACACGTCGCGGGCGGTCTGCGCCTCCGGCGTGATGTACCAGCCGACGGAGGCGCTGTTGCCCGGGAAGTCAGCCGACTGCGGGACGTAGTCGAGGTTGGGGTTGAAGTCGCGGTTCACGTCGAACCCGCCGGTCCGGGTGTTGTAGTTCCAGGCGGTCCGGGCACCAGCGAGCTGCGGGAAGTCAGCGACGACATCGCTCCAGGTGCGGGCGTTCTGCCGGGTGTCCAGCTCGCCACCGTCCGGGTTGAGCTTCGGCACGGCGACGATGGTGACCGCCTTGCGGATCTCTCTGGACCGCTGCGAGTTGTTGCCGAGCGTACGCAGGGCGTCCAGCAGGGCAGCCGTGCCGTGCATCTCGTTGCCGTGGATCTGGCTCTGGATCAGGACGACGGTGTCACCCTCGCCGACCCGAGCCGTCCAGATCTCGCGGCCCTGGTTCGAGTAGCCGGCCACGTTGACGCTGACCGTGCCGTTGCTCGACTGCTCGATCGACTTGAGGCTCTTCCGGAGATCCTCATGGCTGATGAAGCCCTCGATCGACTTGTTACCGGTCTCGTTTCCGCAGTGCGACTCGAGGGGGTTTGCGGCTGCCGGACCGGTGAGTGCCACCGCCGCACCCGGGAGACCCATGAGTGCCGCGGCTGCGACCGCGAGGTGACGCTTGACCCGACTTGTTGGCATAGATCGACGCACGACTCAGCTCCAGAGTAGACGAGTTGGATCTTCCGCGCTCCGCCACCCTAAGCACAGTTCCAGACCGTCAGCAATAGATCATGAATCGTTTTTCCGCAGCTCAGCCCACATTTACCGGGCTACCGACAGGCGTAGGAGCCAGCAATCGAAATATTTGAACACTAGTCGGATGACCATCGGTGAGGTGCACCGTAGCGTCGATGCGATTCACTTCGCACGGCCTTGATTACGGGCCGTGATCGCCAGGGGTGGGGCGTTGCGGACAACCCGCGACGGACCGCTCCGGCGGTGGTGGATCGGCGCTTCATGCTGTCTTTTCAACCCCCGAAGGAGCAGCGGTGCCCCTACAACCCCGTCGATCTCGTGGCCGCCGCAACGCCGCGTTGCTGCTGTCCACGACCCTCGTCGCGTCCATGACGTCGCTCGTCGCGAAGCCCGCAATGGCCACGCCGGACGAGCCCGCCAAGCCGAACCCGATTTTCCTGACCGGCCCGAACGAGGGCTCCCCCGAAGCGATCGCCGTCCGCTACCTGCGCGGCAACCCCACCGAGCACGGCGTGACCGCCAGCGACCTCGGTGACCTCAGCGTGCTGTCCAGCTACACCAGCCGGCACAACGGCGTCACCCACGTCAACCTCGCCCAACGCCACGAGAACCTGGAAATCTTCGGCGCGGCCGCCACCGTCAACATCGCCAAGGACGGCAGCGTCATCTTCGTCGGCGACAGCCTCGTCTCCGGCCTCGCCGGCAACACCGGCACCCCCGACCTCGACGCCGTCGACGCGGTCGAGGCCGCAGCCGACGGGCTGGACCTGGACGCGCCGAAGAACTCCCGGGTGATGAGCCGCGCCGGTGGCGCGGCGCAGAAGACCGTGGTCTCCGGCAGCGGCATCTCGGACGAGCCGATCCCGGCGAAGCTGGGTTGGCAGCCGACCGAGGACGGGCTGCGCCTGGCGTGGCAGCTGGTGATCGACGACTCCTCCGACGCCCACCTGTGGAACGCCACGGTGGACGCGGAGACCGGCGAGCTGCTCAACGCCGACGACTGGACCAGCCAGCACGAGGGGGACGAGCTGTCCCACACCCTGGGCCACACGTCGGACCGTACGCTGGCGGCCGGCGCCGCCGGCCTCGGCACGCGCGAGCCGGTCCAGGATGGATCGAGCTACAACGTCTACGGTTACCCGACCGAGAGCCCGAACGACGGCCCCCGCAGTGTGGTGACCAACCCGGCGGACGCGCTCGCCTCGCCGTACGGCTGGCACGACACCAACGGCGTCCCCGGTCCCGAGTTCACCACCACGCAGGGCAACAACGTCCACGCGTACCAGGACCAGGACAACAACAACGCGCCGGACTTCGGCAGCAGCCCGGACGGCGGACCGAGCCTGACCTTCAACTTCCCGCTGGACCTGTCAGAGAACCCGCAGAGCTACCGGGACGCGGCGACCGCCAACCTGTTCTACTGGAACAACATCATCCACGACGTTTCGTACCGATACGGCTTTGACGAGGCGTCCGGCAACTTCCAGGCGAACAACTACGGCCGTGGTGGTGTCGGCGGCGACTACGTCCGGGCCGAGGCCGCGGACGGCGGGGGCACCAACAACGCCAACTTCTCCACCCCGGCCGCCGACGGCGGCACCCCGCGCATGCAGATGTACCTGTGGCCGGGCAACCAGTTCGGCGCCCAGAACCAGGTCGTCGTCGACGGCGTGGGCTCGTTCGACGCCACCTGGTCGCGCTACAGCTCGGCGCCGACCGTGGCCGGGCTGCCCGGACACCAGTTCGTGTACGCGGGCAACGGCTGCGCCGCTTCCGCGTACCCCGGTTCGCTGCCGTCGGGCGGCTGGATCGCGGTGGTCGACGGCGGCACCACCGCCTGCACCTACCTCCTGCGTACCCAGGTCGCCGAGTCGCTCGGTGCCAAGGCCGTGGTGGTCGCGCACAACGCCACCGGTGCCGCTCCGGTGCTGACCGGCGCCATGACCACCGCGCCGGTCACCATCCCGGCGGTCGCCGTCACCCAGGCCGACGGCAACGCCATCAAGGCCGCGATCACCGCCGGTACGGCTGCCGGCTCGGTGCGCAAGCACCCGAGCCACCCGGGCATCCGCGATGGTGACCTCGACGCCGGCATCGTCATGCACGAGTATGGTCACGGCATCTCCCTCCGGCTCACCGGTGGCCCCGGGATCAACTGCCTCGGCGGCAACGAGCAGATGGGTGAGGGCTGGAGCGACTACTTCGCGCTCACCACGCTGCTCGACCCGAAGCTCGACACGGCCGACGGCACGCGCGGCCTGGTGCCGTACGTCCTCTTCGAGAAGGACCGCACCGGCAACGGTCTGCGGCCGCGGCCCTACTCGCGGAACATGGAGCTTCAGCCGTTCACCTACGACAGCATCAAGACCGGCGGCTGGCTCAACGGCACCTCGCTGGCCGCGCCGCACGGCATCGGCCACGGCTGGGCCTCCGTCCTGTGGGACATGACCTGGGACCTGATCGACCGGCACGGTCTCAACCCGAACGTGTACGACGCCTGGAACACCGGCGGTAACAACCTCTCCATGCAGCTGGTCATGGACGGGTTGAAGATGCAGGGCTGTAACCCCGGCTTCGTCGTCGGCCGTAACGCCATCATCGCCGCCGACGCCGCCCTCACCGGCGGCGAGAACTCCTGCACCCTGTGGGCCTCGTTCGCCCGCCGCGGCCTCGGCTACAGCGCCGTCCAGGGCACCACCGCCCGCGACGACAACAGCGAAGCCTTCGACACCCACCCGTCCTGCCGCAGCGACTTCATCGGCCGCACCGCACAGCCGGCACTCAACACCTTCCCCGCCGGTGACGCCGCACCGATGAAGTTCAAGCTCGCCACCAACCGCGGCCTGGACATCCTCGCCAAGAACTCGCCCTACTCCCGCCTCGTCGACTGCGACACCCTGCGCACCGTCAACCCCACCGGCCCCATCACGCCGCGCCCCACC
>NZ_POTY01000489.1 GCF_003236315.1 Micromonospora craterilacus | reverse complement strand
GGGGTCGGCGATCGGGCTGTAAACGGGCCGGGCGAGGACGTCGGGGCCTGCCCGCCACCACCCGCCCTCGAATACGTCTCCGGGCAGCGCCGCCGGCATCGGTGGAGCGGTCGGGACAGCTTCGCCCTCGACGCCGTCCTTCGCCAGCGCCGGTCTCGGCGAGTGGTCGGTCAACCGGAGCCGCGGGATATGGTGTGTGCGATCACCGTGGACGCCCGCCGCCGCCGAGATCACCGGCGAGCGAGTCGGGGGCGCGCATCCGCCAGGCGTCGGTGACGAGTTCCTCGAGACGGTCGACGCCCACCTTCGCCAGCCACAGCATGACCAGCGGCAGCCCGTCGTACCCGGGCGTGGTGAAGAAGAGTTCGGGCTCGCCGAGGAGCAGCGCCTGCTTCTCGGCCTCGTCGCCGACGTACAGCACGGCGATGTCGGTGCGGATGGCGCGCGGCTTGCCGGGCCGACGCTCGGGATAGGACCAGACGAACCCGTGGTCGGCCACCCGGAAGTCGAAGCCGTCGCTGTCGATCTCCACCACGTGCGGCAGCGCCAGTGCCAGGCGACGGACGTCGTCGGCATCAGCCATCGAGACTCCTCCGGGGCACCATCTGCTGCATCCGGACACGGTAGCCGCCGGGTCCGACATCATCCCGCCGGACCGGGCGGACCGGGCGGCGGCCGGCGGCCGGGTGCGCCTAGTCGGGCTAGGGTCGAGATCATGGCGACACCGGCACTCGACGCGCTCGCCGCCGCCGGCATCCCCCACCGGGTCATCCGGCACGGCCAGGTCCGCAGCCTCGACGATGCGGCGACCGCGCGTGGCGTGGCGGTACCCGACGTGGTGAAGACGCTCGTGGTCCGGCGCGACGACGACTACCTGGTCGTCCTCGTCCCGGGTGACCGGCTGACCGGGTTGACCGACCGCGCCGACCAGCGCTGACACCCGGTCGTCACGGGT
>NZ_POTY01000488.1 GCF_003236315.1 Micromonospora craterilacus | reverse complement strand
GGCGGTGGCGTTCTGCGTGGCCTCGCTGATGGGAGTCGACGCCCCGGGCTCGTTCGTGGAGGAGGCCATCGACCGGCGTTCGGTCGGCCGGGCCACGATCGTCGGGGCGCTCGCGCTCGGCGGGGTGTATTCCGCGGTGGCGTGGGCGATGGGCCTGGCGGTCGGCCCCAGTTCTGTGGGGGAGATGGCTGCGGCGGACGCCGATCTGCCGTTCACGATCCTGGGTCGGGTCGCTGGCTGGTTGGTGGTCGTGGCGGGGTTGACGCTGCTGTTGGGGATCGGCACCTCGAAGCTCAGCTTCCACAGCGTGATCGCGCGATACGTGTTCGCCATGGCACGGGAGGGAGTGCTGCCGGCCCGGCTCGCGGGCGCCGAGGGCGGGACGCGGGTCAGCGCGCCGCGCGGCGGGTCGCTGACGCAGACGATCATCGCTGGCGTGGTGGTGACCGGGTTCGCGGTGACCGGCGCCGACCCGATTGGGCAGATGTTCACCTGGCTGTCGACGTTGGGTGCGATGGGCCTGCTGAGCCTGCTGCTGGCCGCGTCGCTGGCCGCGCTGTTCTCCCCGCACCAGGTTCGGGGTGAGCGAGCCGGCGTGTGGGAGTGGCTCATCGCGCCGATGCTGGGCCTGATCGCTGGGGTGGCGGTGCTGGGCCTGATGGTCATCAACGTCGGGTCGCTGCTGGGAGCCGCGCCCGGCTCGTTGGTCCCGCTTGTGCTGCCCACGATCATCATCGCCGCTGCGGCCATCGGCGGGATGTGGGCCAAGCACCTGCGGCGGTACCGGCCAGAGGTCTACGACGGCATCGGCCACGGCACCCCGACCCCGAACGCCGTGCCCGACCCCATCCACATCTCGATCTGACAAGGCCGACGATGATGACTCACGCGCAGCGACCCGCCGGCCACCATGTCGGCCCCGTTGACCCCCTGCATTCTCGCTGGAATCAGGAGCCGAGCCTGGCGCCTCTGGCCGCCGAACAGCGGCCTCCCGCTGGGTACGGTCCGTCGCCCGGCTACGGCCCGCCGCCCGCGTCTGGCTATGGGCCGCCGCCCGCGTCTGGCTATGGGCCGCCGCCCGCGTCTGGCTATGGGCCGCCGCCTGGTCCTGGCTATGGGCCGCCACCTGCGTCTGGCTACGGCCCGCCGCCTGGTCCTGGCTATGGGCCGCCGCCCGGCTACGGACCTCCTGCCGACGCCTACCAACGTCTACCGGAGCCCCCACC
>NZ_POTY01000487.1 GCF_003236315.1 Micromonospora craterilacus | reverse complement strand
AAGGTGCCGAGGTCCCAGATGACGGCGACGGTGCGGCGGGTTCCTTCTGAGCGGTAGGAGAGTAGTCCGAGCACGACGATGCCGAGCGCGACCAGACCGATGACGTAGATCCCGACGTCGGTGGCGAACGCGAGGTCGGTGGTCGCCGTGCCATCGGTGTGCGCCAGCCTCGCGCTCAGGTCAGACGGTCCGATGCCGGCCACGTCCAGCGCGGTGGTGGCGACACCGAGCAGCGACAACACCAGGAACAGGATGAAGACCGGGCTGAGCTGCTCGGCAAGCGCGGCCCGGGCGACGATCTCCCGGACGGTGGTCCGTCGGGGTAGGGCGTCCGGCGGCGGATCGGGAAAGTCCCGCTCAACGATCTTGTCGGCGAGGCGGCGGCGACGACGCCGGGTCGCCGCGAGCTGCCAGAGCGTGGTCGCGGCGACGGCCATGACCGCCACCAGGCCGGCGAGTGCCGCCCAGCGGTAGGAGACCGGCGGCTCCAGCGGTGGCGCGCCGGGCACGTTCGGCCGGGCCGGATTCGGTATCGTTCCGCGGTCGAGAAAGTCGGCGACCCGGTATACCAGGGCGGCGGCGAACCCGTAGCCGGCGGCGACCGCGGCAGAGGCGAGTACCGGGGTGGCCAGCCCACCCAGCCACGACGAGCCGGCGTTCTGGCTGCGTCGCCGCTGGTGCACGGTGGCGATGACGAGGGCAACCAGCAGAGCGGCCTGGACCGCGATCAACGCGGCCACGGCGCCCTCGTACCCGGGCAACTGCCCGCTCGGCGGCTCCGGCTCCAACGGCACCACGGTGTAGCCGAACGCCAGCACAGTGACCCCGTAGGAGGCCAGCCGCAGCGTCCGGGTACCTCGCAGGTCTCCCGGCCCCCGTTCCGGCCCCTCCCCGAAGCGGGCCGGCAGGCAGAGTAGGACGGCACAGACCGCGAGCAGGAACCAGGCGGCGACGAAGAGCGCGTACGCGATCGCCGTGGAATGTCGGTGGAGCTGTGCGCCGAGCAGCATCACATCGACCGTGACGAGCCCGACCCCGACGTGGATGGCCCGCAGTCGCTGCACCACGAGCGCGTCGTTCCAGAAGCCCCGGCGGTCGATCCGGTCCTCCCCACCGCTGCTGCGGTCCTGCCCACGCGCGGCCGGGAACGCCTCGAACGCCCGGGCCGACCGCTCGCCGAGCCACCACAACAGCCGCAACGCGCCGATCGGCACCAGCGCGAGCACCGCCAGCCGCGGCCCGAGCGG
>NZ_POTY01000486.1 GCF_003236315.1 Micromonospora craterilacus | reverse complement strand
AAGGTGCCGAGGTCCCAGATGACGGCGACGGTGCGGCGGGTTCCTTCTGAGCGGTAGGAGAGTAGTCCGAGCACGACGATGCCGAGCGCGACCAGACCGATGACGTAGATCCCGACGTCGGTGGCGATCGCCAGGTCGGTGTTGGCCATGCCGCCGGTTCTGCTCAATTGTGCGCTCAGCTTCGACGGTCCGACGCCGATCAGGTCGAGCGCGACGATGACGACGCCGAGCAGCGACAGCACCAGGAAAACGACGAAGACCGGCGCCAGCTGTTCGGCGACCGCGGCCCGGGAGATGATTTCCCGGACGGTGGTCCGTCGGGGTAGGGCCTCCGATGGTGGGTCGGGAAAGTCGCGCCGGACGATCCCCTCGGCCATCCGGCGGCGGCGGCGCCGGGTGGTCAGCACCCGCCACATCGTGACCGCGGCGACGACCATGACCGCCACCAGGCCGGCGAGTGCCGCCCAGCGGTAGGAGACCGGCGGCTCCAGCGGCGGCGCGCCGGGCACGTTCGGCCGGGCCGGATTCGGGATCCTTCCCCGGTCGAGGAGATCGGCGACCCGGTATACCAGGGCGGCGGCGAACCCGTAGCCGGCGGCGACCGCAGCAGAGGCGAGCACCGGGGTGGCCAGCCCACCCAGCCACGACGAGCCGGCGTTCTGGCTGCGTCGCCGCTGGTGCACGGTGGCGACGACGAGGGCAACCAGCAGGGCGGCCTGGGCCGCGACCAGTCCGGCGACCGCGCCCTCGTACCCGGGCAACTGCCCGCTCGGCGGCTCCGGCTCCAACGGCACCGCGGTGTAGCCGAACGCCAGCACGGTCATCCCGTAGGAGGCCAGCCGCAGGGCACGGATGCCACGCAGGTCGACCGGCCCCCGGCCCGGCCCGTCGGCCGCGGTACGGGCAGGCAGGCAGAGCAGGACGACACCGGCCGCCAGCACGATCCAGGCCAACACGAAGAACACGTAACCGACCGGCGTGGGATAGATGTGGATCTGCGCGCCGAGCAGGATCGTGGCGAGCGTGCCGAGCCCGACCGCGAGGTGGATGGCCCGCAGTCGCTGCACCACGAGCGCGTCGTTCCAGAAGCCGTGGCGGTCGATCCGGTCCTCCCCACCGCTGGTGCGGTCCTGCCCACGCGCGGCCGGGAACGCCTCGAACGCCCGG
Organism: Micromonospora craterilacus; assembly: GCF_003236315.1. Taxonomy (GTDB): domain Bacteria; phylum Actinomycetota; class Actinomycetes; order Mycobacteriales; family Micromonosporaceae; genus Micromonospora; species Micromonospora craterilacus. Next base: position 83 of record NZ_POTY01000486.1, on the reverse strand, counting down.
GCCGACCGCTCGCCGAGCCACCACAACAGCCGCAACGCGCCGATCGGCACCAGCGCGAGCACCGCCAGCCGCGGCCCGAGCGG
>NZ_POTY01000485.1 GCF_003236315.1 Micromonospora craterilacus | reverse complement strand
CTGCACACCATCCCGAAAGACGATGCGAAGCACACGTGTGAGTGCCACAGCTTCGGCGGTGTACTTGAGCCCCGCTACATTGTCGGCGCGGAACCACTTGACCAGTGAGCTATTACGCACTCTTTAAAGGGTGGCTGCTTCTAAGCCAACCTCCTGGTTGTCTATGCGACCCCACATCCTTTTCCACTTAGCACACGCTTAGGGGCCTTAGCTGGTGATCTGGGCTGTTTCCCTCTCGACTACGAAGCTTATCCCCCGCAGTCTCACTGCCGCGCTCTCACTTACCGGCATTCGGAGTTTGGCTGATTTCGGTAAGCTTGTGGGCCCCCTAGACCATCCAGTGCTCTACCTCCGGCAAGAAACACGCGACGCTGCACCTAAATGCATTTCGGGGAGAACCAGCTATCACGGAGTTTGATTGGCCTTTCACCCCTAACCACAGGTCATCCCCCAACTTTTCAACGTTGGTGGGTTCGGCCCTCCACGCGGTCTTACCCGCGCTTCAGCCTGCCCATGGCTAGATCACTCCGCTTCGGGTCTAGAACATGCGACTCAAACGCCCTCTTCAGACTCGCTTTCGCTACGGCTCCCCCACACGGGTTAACCTCGCCACATGCCACTAACTCGCAGGCTCATTCTTCAAAAGGCACGCCGTCACCCCTAAAGGCTCCGACGGATTGTAGGCGAACGGTTTCAGGTACTATTTCACTCCCCTCCCGGGGTACTTTTCACCATTCCCTCACGGTACTCGTCCGCTATCGGTCACCAGGAAGTATTTAGGCTTACCAGGTGGTCCTGGCAGATTCACGGCAGATTTCAGGAGTCCGCCGCTACTCGGGAACACCCACAGAAGACCAGCTGCTTTCACCTACCGGACTATCACCGTCTACGGTCGGCCTTTCCAGACCATTCAGCTAACAACTGGCTTTGTAACTTCTCCAACAGGTGTCAGCCTGTCGAGCAGGGTCCCACAACCCCGACCACGCAACCCCTGACAGGTATCACACGCAACCGGTTTAGCCTCGATCCGCTTTCGCTCGCCACTACTCACGGAATCACTATTTGTTTTCTCTTCCTACGGGTACTGAGATGTTTCACTTCCCCGCGTTCCCTCCACACACCCTATGAGTTCAGGTGCGGGTGACATCACATGACTGATGCCGGGTTACCCCATTCGGACACCCTGGGATCACAGCTTGGTTGACAGCTCCCCCAGGCCTATCGCGGCCTCCCACGTCCTTCATCGGCTCCTGGTGCCAAGGCATCCACCGTTCGCCCTTGACAACTTGACCACAAAGATGCTCG
>NZ_POTY01000484.1 GCF_003236315.1 Micromonospora craterilacus | reverse complement strand
GTGCCGGCCGAGCTGGTCACGGCCGCCGAGAAGACCGTGCCCGGGGTGGTGTCGGTGCTGGTGGGCGGGGCCGGCGGCCAGTCCGCGAACGGTTCCGGCTTCGCCGTGGACTCGGAGCAGCACATCATCACCAACGATCACATCCTGGCCAAGGGGCGCGGCGGCCCGGTGACGGTGGAGCTGCCGGACGGCCGGCGGTTCACCGCGGAGGTGATCGGCCGGGAACCGGCCAGCGATCTCGCGGTGCTGAAGGTGCCGCCGTCGGCCGGGCTGACCCCGCTGCCGCTGGCCAAGCCGGGGTCGACCCGGGTCGGTGAGCCGGTGCTGGCCATCGGGTCACCGCTGGGGCTGCCCGGCACGGTCACCGCCGGCATCGTCAGCGCACTCGACCGTCAGGTGCGGCTCGGTGACAACCGGCACCGGGCGGTGCAGACCGACGCTTCGATCAATCCGGGCAACTCCGGCGGGCCGCTGGTCAACGCGCGGGGCGAGGTGGTCGGGGTGAACACCGCGATCGCCACGATCGACGGCAGCGGTTCGATCGGCATCGGGTTCGCCATCCCGATCGAGCAGGTGCAGCAGACCGCCGACACGATCATCGGCAAGGGCGGCTGACCCCACGGAGAGTGACTGTCCGATTACGGATGGATGAGTGGACTGTCGGATTTCTGGCGAGGAGTGATCGGGGAATGGAAATATTACGCTGAGTATGGATACTGGCGTGGGTGGAGCGTCCTCTCATTGCGGCCCTCCTGCTGGTGGGCCTCATCATCGGAAGTGGCGTCGGGTCGTCGTACGCGCGCGCCCGGCGTGGCTGGAACGACTACCAAGCCGCGAAGAAGACCGTGCCCGGCGCGCGCCGCGCAGCCTGGCTGCTGATCAAGGTGGTCACCACGAAGGTCGGGGTGATCGCCTTGCTACTGATCGGTGCGGTCGCCTACGCCGCCGCCGGGGGGAGCGGCGAGGCGACCCCCTCGGCACCGAATCCGACCAGTACTCCCGACGAGCGGCCGGCACGTTAGCCTCAGTGCGTGGACGACGGACTGCGGGTGACCGACCGGTGGGTCGTCCCCGCCGCCGAGCTGCGGGAGCGGTTCTCCCGGTCGTCCGGGCCGGGTGGGCAGGGTGTCAACACCGCGGACTCCCGGGTCGAGCTGAGCTTCGACCTGGCCGGCTCGCCGAGCCTCCCGGAATCGCTGCGTGCCCGGGCGCTGGACCGGCTCGCCGGGCGGCTGGTCGACGGCGTGCTGACCATCGCCGCCAGCGAGCACCGGGCGCAGCTGGCCAACCGGGAGGCAGCCCGAGAGCGCCTGGT
>NZ_POTY01000483.1 GCF_003236315.1 Micromonospora craterilacus | reverse complement strand
CCCACGTGCAGCCGCACCCAGCTGGTCGGAGTCCCGCGCAGGTGGCGCAGGAACAGTCGCCTCGTCACGTCGGCCATGACTCTCACCTCCCCTTTGTCGTCGCCATGACGATAATGGCTCTGGTACTTTGTCGTCAAGGTGGTGATAAAGAGATGGCCGAGTATCCGCCGTTCGCGGTGACCGTCGACCTGGTCGTGCTGACCGTCCGCGCGGACCAGCTCTGCGTACTGCTGGTCCGGCGCGGTATCGAGCCGTACCGGGGAGCGTGGGCGTTACCCGGCGGCTTCGTCGGCATCGACGAGGACCTGCCCGCCGCGGCCACCCGCGAGTTGGCCGAGGAAACCGGCCTGGCCGAGCCGGCCGGGCACCTGGAGCAGCTCGGCACGTACGGGCACCCGCGCCGGGACCCGCGTGGCCGGGTGGTCACCGTGGCCTGGCTGGCACTCCTGCCCGACCAGGCCAACCCGGTCGCCGGCACGGACGCCGCCTCGGCGGACTGGCTCCCGCTGTCCCAGCTCTCCCCCGGGCAGCTCGCCTTCGATCACGACCGGGTCCTCGCCGACGGTGTGGAGCGGGCCCGGGCCAAGCTGGAGTACACCCCGTTGGCGGCCGCCTTCTGCCCGCCCGAGTTCACCGTGGCTCAGCTGCGCGGCGTCTACGAGACGGTCTGGGGAACCCGCCTGGACCCACGCAACTTCCACCGCAAGGTGACCGGCACCCCGGGCTTCGTGGCACCGGTCGGGCGCGCCACCGAGGGCGACCGGGGCCGCCCGGCCCAGCTGTTCCGGCGCGGCCCGGCACCGCTGCTGCATCCCCCGATGCTGCGCCCCGACCAGACCGGCCAGACCGGGAGCTGACCCACTAGGCAGGCCGGGGACCGCCGCCGCGACCACGCCGCCGAGCGTGCCGGGACCGGACAGTGCCGGTCGGGTCGGCAGCAGCGGGACGCATCGGTTCGGGGACGACGGTGGTCAGCGGCGCGGCCGATGGGGATTCGGGCACCGGGACCGGGTCTGTCGGATCGGTCGATCCAACCGGGTCCGCCGACATGCCCGGATCCGACGACGCCGGCGGATCGGCCGACGCGCTCGGGTCGGTGGATCCGCCCGGGTCCGTCGAGACCGGCGGGTCCGTCGAGGGGGCCGTCGCGGGCGGCGGGACCGTCGACGCGGTGGGGCCGACCGAGGCGGTCGGCGAGGTGGGCCCGCCGGTCGGCGTCGGAGAGCCGGTCGGCGATGCGCTCGGCGACGGGGTGGGCTTCGGTGTCCGGGTCGGATTCGGGGTGGGCAGCGGCAGCGGGGCCGGCGTCGTGGTGGGC
>NZ_POTY01000482.1 GCF_003236315.1 Micromonospora craterilacus | reverse complement strand
ACCCTCACCCCCCTGACCGACTGACCAACCCCACCCGGGTCAGTAGGAGAGGTGGGTCCAGGAGCGTTCGACGCCGGGGCCGGTACCGAGGATGGTGCTGGTCGAGGTGACCACGGCGACGGTGTCGTCGGGGAGGTCCTGCGCCTCCGCGTGGTCGCCGAGGTACGCGTAGAGCTGCACCGCCAGGCGGTGGAAGTGGGCCTGGTAGAAGTCGGTGAAGTCCATGGGTGGCGAGGTGGCCCCGGGTGACTCCGGGCGGTGCCCTGCGGTCATGGCAGTCCTCGGTGCTCGGCGGGATTCAGCACTGTCACGCGTGGTGTCCGGGATCCGCTGCACCCGAATCTCGATGGCAGGCCGGTGACCCGGCGTACCTTGGGGATCATGCCTGTGCCGAGCGATCCTGATCCCCGACTCCAGTCGTACGCCGATCCGCAGCGCCTGGTCACCACCGAGTGGCTGGCGGAGCACCTGAACGACGCGGCCCTGGTCGTGGTCGAGTCCGACGAGGACGTGCTGCTCTACGACACTGGCCACATCCCGGGCGCCATCAAGGTCGACTGGCATCTGGAGCTGAACGACCAGGTCACCCGGGACTACCTGGACGCCGAGCGGTTCGCGCAGCTGTGCGCCGCCAAGGGCATCGGCCGCGACGACACGGTCGTCTTCTACGGCGACAACTTCAACTGGTGGGCGGCGTACGCGCTCTGGGTCTTCACCCTCTTCGGCCACCCGGACGTGCGGCTGGTCGACGGTGGCCGGCAGAAGTGGATCGCCGAGGGGCGGGAACTGACCCGCGACAAGCCGGCCCGGACGCCGGCGGACTATCCGGTGCCGCAGCGCGACGACGCGCCGGTTCGGGCGTTCCGCGAGGAGGTGATGGCGCACATCGCCGCCGACCGGCCGCTGGTGGACGTGCGTTCGCCGGGCGAGTACACCGGCGAGATGCTGCACATGCCGGACTACCCGCAGGAGGGTGCGCTGCGCGGCGGGCACATCCCCGGCGCGGTGAGCAAGCCGTGGAAGTCGGCCGCCAACGACGATGGCACGTTCAAGTCGGCCGACGAGCTGCGCGCGATCTACACCGACCAGCTCGGGCTGAGCCCGGCCGACGACGTGATCGCCTACTGCCGGATCGGCGAACGGTCCAGCCACACCTGGTTCGTGCTGCGGCATCTGCTCGGCTACCCGCAGGTCCGCAACTACGACGGCTCCTGGACCGAGTGGGGCAACCTGGTCCGGGCCCCCGTCGTCAAGGGCCCCAACCCGAAGTGATCAGCCAGTAGTGGCGGGCGGGGCGTCGGCGCGGAGGTAGCGCTGGATGGTGGG
>NZ_POTY01000481.1 GCF_003236315.1 Micromonospora craterilacus | reverse complement strand
GGAAGGACCACCTTCATACCGGGGTTCTGCGTCTTCTCGTTGCACCGCAACGGATCCGGGCGCGTCCGGACCACCGACCGCGCCAGCTACCCCGAGTCCCTACACCGTTACTCGGAAAGGCTCAGTGTCGCCCGGTGTACCGGTCCTTGCTTCTGAAGCTCGGCCACTACCTCAGTATCCGTGAGAACGGTCTGCAATTCGATGGCATCGCCGTTGTGGTTCACAGTAACTCCTTCTGAGGCGCATCGACTGGCACCTCCAGAGAGAACAGCACCGTAGTCGCCTCCCCAACATAGAGAACGTGTTGTCATCGGCTCCCGCCGCGCTTCGTTGTTCTCCTGATTCGAAGCCGGAATCAGGTACTGGTCGCGGCAGCTGTCTTGCTCGTGAGCTAAACAACGGACCGGCGGCCCTCGGAGTTCAATGGCACCGACTCGTCTTCGCCGCCGGCCCTGCCCGGCGGCGACTCGTCCAAAGCCGACGAGGACACGATCCGGCAGGTTATCCACCGGTTCAACGAGATGCGGATGGCCAGTCTGGACCCTCAGTGGGCGGGTGGCCCACCCCGCCAGACCAGTCCCGATGATGAGGCCTTCATCGTCGAGACGGCCGGCATCGCGACTGTTGAGGCCCTGGTTCATCACCCAGATCCGTATCGGGCTCTTGATCGGCTACCACAAAAGGTGCAACTATTGCGGTCAATGCGGCGTCCGCCGTCCACCCGCACGTCGCCTTACTCACCCAATGATGGACGGCATGTCGCAAATGCCGGCCTTCACCTCTTAACGATGCATATCGTCAATGATCACGGGAGAACCCATGACAACAGAACTTGCTACCGAGAGGACCCACTTTAGGCGACTAGGCGCCGTGCTGGTGGTGCTGGCGGTCGTCATCGCTGGACTTGCCGGATATCCGAGGTCAGCGTCGGCCAATACAGTGTATTGGGTGTACGCGTGGGAGGGAACGAATTACACGGGCAAGGTGCACTACTACAATTCTGCGTCTTGGGGTGTATTCAACGCGGGCGCAGCGCTTAACTCCGTAATAAATAGTACGCCTTGGCCCGTTTGCGGTAGGAGCCTGATGGGGGGTGTGACGTACAAGTTCTGGCCGGGATCGTACTCATACGTGGGGACCCCGTTTAGTAGTAGCATGCGAATGGATCAGATGTATTGGCCGAAGGCCGACGGCAGTTGCTAAGTCGGGTCGCCCGGGGGGATTTCACCCCCGGGCTCCCACAGAACCGTGCGTAACAGTCTCCCGTTACACGGCTCTTGTCATCCTGATCACCAGAAGCGCGGTGTCCATGCCCAGTGGGCGAAGAG
>NZ_POTY01000480.1 GCF_003236315.1 Micromonospora craterilacus | reverse complement strand
CCCCCACGGCGCCGGGCGGGCCGGATCGCCCCTCACCCCCCGAATGCGGTCCGGCCCGTCCGGCGCCACCCCTCGTCGCGGCTGCCATGATCGGCCCGGCGGCGTAGCCTGCAACCCGCAGCCGTGTGCGGGAGGGGGCGTGATGACGGATCGGATGCAGCAGGGACAGCCGACCTCCGCCAACGGCGACCGGACGGCGTCCCCGGACGGCGGCCGGGTGCTGCGGCCCCGGAACTGGTCACCGGTACGGGCCATGACGCGCCGGCTCAATCCCGACGGACCCCAGGGCGCGGAGCTGCCGGCCGGCCCGCGGCGCAGCGCGGTGGTCGACTGCGCGCTCTATCTCGACGGCCGGCGGCAGGCCGGTGACTGGGACTACGCCGGGGCGCTGGAGGCGGCCCGCCGGGCCGAGAGCGGCTTCGTCTGGCTCGGGCTGCACGAGCCGGACCTGGCCGAGATGACCGAGATCGCCGCCACCTACGGGCTGCACGAGCTGGCCGTGGAGGACGCGGTCAAGGCCCAGCAGCGTCCCAAGCTGGAACGCTTCGGCGAGGTCAGCTTCCTGGTGTTGCGTACCGCCCGGTACTGCGAGCACACCGAGCTGACCGAGAACTCCGAGGTCGTGGAGACCGGGCAGGTGATGCTCTTCATCGGCCCGCACTTCCTGATCAGCGTCCGGCACGGGGACGCCTGCCGGCTCGCACCGGTCCGCGAGGAACTGGAGGCCCGGCAGGAGTTGCTGCTGCACGGCCCCTGGGCGGTGGCGTACGCGATCACCGACCGGGTGGTCGACCTCTACCTGGAGGTCGCCGACCAGCTCGAGGACGACATGGACGTGCTGGAGACGGAGGTCTTTGACCGCCAGGCCAGCGGGCGGATCCAGCGGATCTACCAGCTGAAGCGGGAACTGGTGGAGTTCAAGCGGGCGGTGATGCCGTTGCAGCGTCCGCTGCTGGCCCTCACCACGCAGATGAACCGGGACGTGCCCAAGGAGGTACGCCGCTACTTCCGCGACGTGCAGGACCACCTCAGCCGCACCGTCGAGCAGGTCAACTCGTACGACGACCTGCTGAACTCGATCCTCCAGGCGCGGCTGGCCCAGGTGACGGTCGACCAGAACAACGACATGCGCAAGATCGCCGCGTGGGCCGCCATCGCCGCCGTGTGGACCGCCATCGCCGGCATCTACGGCATGAACTTCGAGTTCATGCCGGAGCTGAAGATGACCTACGGCTATCCGGTCGTGCTGGCCCTGATGCTGGCCATCTCACTGACCCTCTACCGCTGGTTCCGCCGCAACGACTGGCTCTAACCCCTGTCTCTTATACCCATCTCCGAGCCCACGAGACTAGCGCTC
>NZ_POTY01000047.1 GCF_003236315.1 Micromonospora craterilacus | reverse complement strand
CGCCCCGCCGCCGCGAACTCCGTGGTCGGGACGCCTTCGGCCGCGGCGACCGCCCGGGCGAACCGGCTGCCCGGTACGGCCTCGGCCACCGCGAGGGCGTCGGACCAGTCGTCCACGTCCCGCAACCGGGGCAGCGGCACGGCGCGCAGGCCCTGCCCGGCGAACACCGCCCGGGTCAGCCGGGCGGTCCGCGGCGTCGACATCGGCACCGCGCGCAGCACGGCGGCCCGCCGGGGGTCGCGCAGGCCCAACGCCCACCAACCGCCGTCGGTGGCGCCGCCGAGTACCACCTCGGCCCGCGCCAGCCGCCGGGTCGCCGCGCCGAGCAGGGCGGCGGTCAGTTGCGGGGTGTCCATGCCGATCTGGAGCACCGGCCGCCCCGGGTACGCCTGCGCCACGTCGGCGTGGGCGTGGGCGAGCCGGGACCCCAGGTCGTCGCCGCGCTGGGGCAGCACCAGCCAGCCCGCGGCAGCAGCGGCGAGCTCGGCGGCGTCCGCGCCGTCACCGAGCCGGCCGGCCAGGGCGAGCACCGGCGTCACACCGGGGGTGGCGCTGACCGTCGCCATCGTGTCGTGCAGGGCCGCGGCGGCGATCCGGGCGGCCTGCTCCGGCGTCGCGGGCGGGCAGAGCCGGGTCTTCACGGCCCCGGGCACGGGGGCCTTGGCCACCACCAGCAGGACGGTCACCGGCGACCGTCCACGGTGCGCAGCACGGTGGCGAAGTCGCGGGTGGCGCGAAGGGTGCCGCGTACCGAGCCGGACACCTTGGAGCGGGTGCCGGCGGCACGCGGGGCGTAGGTCACATCCAGCTCGACGATCCGCCAACCGGCGGCGGCGGCACGGATCAGCAGCTCCAGCGGGTAGCCGAAGGCCCGGTCGGTGACACCGAGATCGAGCAACCTCTGCCGGTGCGCGACCCGGATCGGACTGATGTCGCGCAGCGGCACGCCCCGCTGCCGCAGGAGCGCGGCGACCAGGGCGGTGCCGGCCCGGGCGTGCCAGGGCCACGCTCCCGGACGGATCGGGCGGCGGCGGCCGACCGCGAGCTCGGCGACGCCGGTGGCCACCGGGTCGGCGAGGGCGGGCAGCGCCGCCGGGTCGAAGGAGCCGTCGGCGTCGAGTACGCAGACCAGGTCCGTCTCGGCGGCCTCGATGCCGGTGTGCACCGCCGCGCCGTAGCCTCGTCGGGGCTCACGCACCACCCGGGCGCCGTGTCGGGCGGCCACCTCCGGAGAGCCGTCCCGGGAGCCGTTGTCGACCACGATCGCCCGGTAGCCGGGCGGCAGGGCCCGCAGGACGCCGGGCAGCGCGGCGGCCTCGTCGATGCAGGGCAGCACCACGTCGATCGGTGTCGGCATGCGATCACGCTAGGCCGGTGACTGTCGGTGTATGAGCAGATCGAGGTGCTATGAACCGAAAGGTAGTGCTTGTTACCGTCAGGTGACGAGACCGCGACCCCGCTGACGACGGCGTCTCACCGGCGTACGGTCCCAGCGTCATGACCGGAACAGTCCTTTCGCGTCACGCGCCGTCGCGGCACCGGCACACCCGGCACCGGGGCGACCTGGTCGTGCTCGGCGTCGAGGCGGTGCTGCTCACCGCCGCAGTGGTGGTCGGGGCCGTGCTGAACCAGCGGGGAGCGGGCCTCTACGCCGACGCGGCACCGCTGTACGCCACCTGGTCGCCGCACGTCGGCTGGGGCACCCCGGCCGCCGTACTGATCGCCGTCGCCGTCGTCGGGCCGGGGAGCAGCTGGGCGCGGACCGCCCGCCGGGGTCCACTGCTGGCCGTCTCGTGGCTCGCCGCGGTGGCCTGGACGCTGGCGCTGGCGCTCGTGGACGGCTGGTCGGCCGGGCTGACCCGCCGGCTCACCGTGCAGGCCGAATACCTGCACGAGGTGCCCGGAGTCACCGACGTCGCCGGCATGCTCGCCGGCTTCGCCGACCGCATCCTCGACTTCCAGCCGGATTCCTGGTCCACCCACACCGCCGGGCACCCACCCGGCGCGCTGCTGATCTTCGTCTGGCTCGACCGGATCGGTCTCGGCGGTGGCACCGCGGCGGCCCTGGCCTGCGTTCTGGTCGGGGCGTCGGTCGCGGTCTGGGTACCGCTCACCCTCTGGCGACTGAACGCGCCGGCCGCGGCGCGGGCCGTGCTGCCGTACCTGGTGCTGCTGCCGGGCGCGGTCTGGGTGGGCGCCTCCGGCGACGGAATCTTCGCCGGCGTGGTCGCCGCCGGGCTGGCCCTCCTGGCGGCCCGACGACTAGCCGGGGTCCTCGCGGGGGGTCTGCTCCTCGGCTACGCGCTGTTCCTGTCGTACGGGTTCGTCCTGGTCGCACCGCTCGCCCTGGCCGTGCTGACGCTGCGCCGCCAGCGACGCCTCGCCGCACTGCTGGTCGGCGCGGCCGGGGTCGCGGTGGTGACGGCGACGTTCAGCCTCGCCGGCTTCCACTGGTGGGAGGGGTACGCCCGGGTGGTCGACCGCTACTACCAGGGGTGGGCGGCCGAGCGCCCGTACGGCTACTGGGTCTGGGCGAACCTGGCCGCGCTGCTGCTCTCCGCCGGCCCGGTGCTGGGGCCGGCGCTGCGCCGCGCCCTGATCGCCGCGCGCTCGGGTTGGCATACCCCGATGGCGCCCCGCCCTGACGGCGGACCGCCCCGCTCGCCGGTGGGACGGCTGGTCCAGCGGATCCACGGGCTCGCTCCGGCGGTGCTGCTGCCGGCCGCCGCCGCGCTGGCGGTGGTCGCGGCGGACCTGTCCGGGATGAGCAAGGCCGAGGTGGAACGCATCTGGTTGCCCTTCACGGTCTGGCTGCTCGTCGCCACCGCGCATCTTCCGGAGCCGACCCGTCGCTGGTGGCTCGCCGGTCAGGCAGTCACCGCCCTCGCGGTCAACCACCTGCTCTTCACGGTCTCCTGACCCGCCGACGGTCAGGCGGGCACGGCGGCCGGCTCGCGCAACGGGTCGGTGGCGAAGGCGGTCACCCCGTCGAGGAAGCCGACCCGCGCGGTGTAGCCGAGCAACTCCGTGGCACGGCCGGGATCGGCGGCCACATGCCGCACGTCGGTCGCCCGCGCGCCACCGACCACCACCGGCTGCGGGCCGCCCATCGCCGTCGCGAGCGCGGTGGCCAGGTCGCCGACCGTACGGGGCTCGCCGGAACAGATGTTGACCGGGACCATGCCCTCCGGAACGGGTGCGGTCAGCGCCAGCAGGTTGGCCCGGGCGATGTCGGTGACGTGCACGAAGTCGCGCAACTGCTGGCCGTCCTCGTACACCCGGGGCGGCTGCCCGGCGGCCAGGGCCGAACGGAAGATCGACGCCACCCCCGCGTACGGGGTGTCGCGGGGCATCCGGGGGCCGTAGACGTTGTGGTAGCGCAGCGCCCAGCCTCCGCCGCCGGTCTGCCGGGCCCAGGCGGCGGCCAGGTGTTCCTGGGCGAGCTTGCTCGCCGCGTAGGTGCTGCGCGGGTCCGCCGGGGCGTCCTCGGGGACCGGCTGCGGCGCGAGGGTACGGCCACACGCCGGGCAGGTGGAGTCGTACCGCTGGGCGGCCAGGTCGGCGGCGGCGCGCGGCAGTGGCCGGACCACGCCGTGCCGGTAGCACCGGTAGCGCCCCTCCCCGTACACGACCATCGAGCTGGCCAGGACCAGGCGGGTCACCCCGGCCCGGTGCATGGCGGCCAGCAGCACCGCGGTGCCGTAGTCGTTGTGGCTCGCGTACTCCGGGGCGTCGGACGGGTCCATCCCGTGGCCGACCATGGCCGCCTGATGGCAGACCGCGTCCACCCCGTCGAGCAACCGGTCGAGCAGGGACGCGTCGCGGACGTCGCCGATCACCGGCTCGTGCCGGTGCGACCAGGGCGGCAGGCCGCCGCCGTGTGCCTGCGGCAGCAAGGCGTCCAGGCAGCGCACCGCGTGCCCCTCGTCGACCAGCAGGTCGGCGACGTGCGATCCGATGAATCCGGCCGCGCCGGTGACCAGTACCCGCATTCCGGTCAGGCTAGGGCAGCCCGCCCGCCCATTTTTCCGATATGGCCGATTCGAGCCGGTGGCCTGGCGCGTTGAGCCCTACCGGAAGCGGTCGGCTCGGCCCGACCACCGACCGCCCGCCAGTCCGGCACGGAGACGACAGGAGGCCCGACGATCACTGGTCGAGACCCCGGCGCGGCCGACCGCGGCACGGCGCGGGACGCACCGGCCTTCCCCCGGCGGTTGTGGCGTGCGCTGGACCGGCATCCCCCGCCCGGCGCCCTGGCGGTCGGCCGCCGCTGGCGCAGTCCGCTGCGCGGGCCCTGGCTCACGTCGGTGTTCGGGCTGGTGCTGCTGATCGGCCTGCCAATCGTGATCATCACCGGGCTGCTCGACTACGCCGCGTACGGGCCACAGTTCGGTCAGGCGCTCCCCCGTGACGTGGGCTGGCTGCGCCCGCCGCCGTTCGAGTGGCCCACCCGACCGGACTGGCTGTTCCGGGTCAGCCAGGGGCTGCACGTGATCCTCGGCATCGTCCTCGTCCCCGTGGTACTGGCCAAGCTCTGGTCGGTGATCCCCAAGCTGTTCGCCTGGCCACCGGTCCGGTCGACGGCGCAACTGCTGGAACGGCTCTCCCTGCTGCTGCTGGTCGGCGGCATCCTGTTCCAGATCGCCACCGGCCTGCTCAACGTCCAGTACGCCTACCTGTTCGGCTTCGACTTCTACACCGCGCACTACTTCGGTGGCTGGGTGTTCATCGCCGCGTTCGTCAGCCACGTCGCGCTGAAGCTGCCCCGGATGATCTCGGCCCTGCGGTCCCGTCCGTTCCTCGCCGAACTCCGTCAGGGACCGGACGACACCCGGCCGGAGCCACCGGATCCCGACGGTCTGGTGGCGCCCCGGCCGGGCCCGGCGACGGTCAGCCGGCGCGGCGCGTTGACCCTGGTGGGAGGGCTTTCCCTGCTCCTCGGCGGGTTGACCGTCGGGCAGACCACGGACGGCCCGCTGCGCCGCACCGCGCTACTGATGCCTCGCGGCCGGCAGCCCGGCACCGGGCCGAACGGCTTCCCCGTCAACCGGTCCGCCGCCGCGGCCGGTGTCACCCAGGAGCGGACCGGACCGGGGTGGCGACTCACCCTCGCCGCCGCCGGCCGGACCGTCACCCTCGATCGGCAGCAGCTGCTCGCCCTGCCGCAGCACACCGCGACCCTGCCCATCGCCTGCGTCGAAGGCTGGTCGACCCGGCAGACCTGGACGGGCGTACGGCTGCGCGACCTGGCCGCCATCGCCGGGGCCGGGGAACCGGCGTCGGCACTGGTGCGCTCACTGGAACGGGCCGGCCTGTTCAACCAGGCACAGTTGCAGTCCAACCAGATACTCGGCCCGGACTCCCTGCTGGCGCTCAAGGTCAACGGTGTCGACCTGGCCCTCGACCACGGATACCCGGCCCGGGTCATCGTGCCCGCCCTGCCCGGGGTGCACTGCACCAAGTGGGTCGCCACCATCGATTTCCGAACCACCGCCGGTGGCTAGGCCGCCCGGCCGGCTGGCCACCGGATACGGATCCGGGCTCCTCCACCTGGTCGTCAACGTGGGCGGCCTGACCGTCGCGGGCTGGGTGGCGTTGCGGCTCGCCGACGAACCGGCCGCCGGGCGCATCCTGCTCTGGTTCGTCGGTGCGGCCATCGCACACGACCTGGTGCTCTTCCCCCTCTACTCCGGCGCCGACGCCGGCCTGCGCCGACTGCTCCGGGCCTCCGGCGCCACCACGGCACCCGGCCGCGTCCGGATCCTCAACCACATCCGGGTCCCCGCCCTCGCTGCGGGGCTGACGTTCCTGATCTACCTCCCCGGCATCCTGGGCCTCGGGAAGGTCACCTACCAGGCGGCCACCGGGCAGCACCGGCAGCAACTCCTCGGCGAGTGGTTGACCCTCGTCGCCGTCCTGTTCGCGGTCAGCGGCGTGGTGTATGCGGTCCGGGTCGGCCGCCGAGCCCGGCACGGAGACTAGTCCGGCCCGACCCCGGCATGTCAGGATGCGGCGCATGCGTGCCGTGATCTTCGACGAGTTCGGTGCCCGACCCCAGGTCCGCGACGTACCGGACCCCGTGCCGCCGCCCGGGGGCGCGGTCATCCGGGTCGAGGCGACCGGGTTGTGTCGCAGTGACTGGCACGGTTGGCAGGGGCACGACCCGGACATCAGCCCGCCGCACGTACCCGGGCACGAGTTCGCCGGTGTGGTGACGGCGGTCGGCACCGGCGTGACCGGCTGGCGGCCCGGCGACCGGGTCACCGCGCCCTTCGTCTGCGCCTGTGGGCGGTGCCCGGCCTGCCTCGCGGGTGACCAGCAGGTCTGTGAGCGGCAGACACAGCCCGGCTTCACCCACTGGGGCTCCTTCGCCGAGTACGTGGCGGTTCAGCATGCCGATGTGAACCTGGTCCGGCTCCCCGACGGGCTGGACTATCCGACCGCGGCGGCGCTCGGCTGCCGCTTCGCCACGGCCTTCCGGGCCGTGGTCGGTCAGGGACGGGTGGCCGCGGGCGAGTGGGTGGCGGTGCACGGCTGCGGCGGAGTGGGACTGTCGGCGGTGATGATCGCGGCAGCGGCCGGCGCGCAGGTGGTGGCGGTGGACATCGCCCCCGGCGCGCTCGATCTGGCCCGGAGCTGCGGGGCCACGGTCTGCCTGGACGGCCGGACCCTCACCGGACCCGGCGCGGTGGCCGCCGCCGTCCGGGAGGCGACCGGCGGCGGCGCCCACCTGTCACTCGACGCGCTGGGCAGCCACGCCACCTGCATCGCCTCCATCGAGAACCTGCGCCGGCGCGGACGACACGTGCAGGTGGGACTCCTCCCCGCCGCCCAGGGCCACCCGGCCCTGCCGATGGACCTCGTCATCGGGTACGAGCTTGAGCTGCGCGGCAGTCACGGCATGCCCGCGCACGCCTATCCGGACCTGCTCCGGCTGGTCACCACCGGCGTACTGCGCCCCGCCGAGCTGATCACCCGCACCATCGGACTGGCCGAGGTGCCCGACGCGTTGACCACGATGGACGGGCCGGCTTCCGGCGGGATGTGCCTCATTCACCCCGGCCGGTAGTCGTCGCCATGCGCCGGGTCAGTTCGGCCGCCCGGTACGACGCGACCTCACGTGCCTGCGACGCCACGAACCGCCGCAGCGGCGCCGGAGCACCGGCGGTGACCCTCTCCCGTACCCGGGTGCCGCCCGCCGCGGCGGTCAGGTCCACCTCGGCCCGCAGCCACACCCATCCCGGGCTGGACACCTCGCTGACCAGTCGGCCGGCCGGCTCGGTCGCCACCATCCGTACCCGGATGTGGTTGTCCCACCGCAGCGGCCCGGCCAGCCGGAACCGCTCGACGGCGACGTAGTCGGTGACCGCCCGCCCCTCGGCGTCGTGCCCGGTACGCACGTCGTGAACGGCCACGACCAACGGCGACAATCCGATGTAGCTGTACGGGTCGGTCAGGTGGCGGTACACGGTGTCCGGCGACGCGGCGACATCGCAGGTCGTCTCGAACGCGATCGACGGCTTCCGCTCCTCAGGCATGCCTCATCCTGCACCCGGGCCGCGCCCACGGGAACCTCCGGATCCCGGGGAGTCAGTCCAGGATGCCTTCGTGCAGTGCGCGGAGCACCGCGTTCGTCCGGTCCCGCGCGCCGAGCTTGGGCAGGATCATGGAGACGTGGTTCTTGACGGTTCCTTCGGCGAGGAAGAGGAGCTCGGCGATCTCGCGGTTGCTGTATCCCTGCGCGACGAGGCGCAACACCTGCTGTTCGCGTTCGGTGAGGCCCTGCACGGGGGCCGCTCCCGGTCCGGCCGGGGACGGCCCCGAGCGGATCGCCCGGAGCATGCGATCGGTGATCGACGGTGCGATGAGGGTGCCGCCCTCGGCGAGCGTACGGATGGCCCGGGTGAGCCGTTCCAGCGTCACGTCCTTGAGCAGGTAACCCCGGGCGCCCGCGCGGAGGGCACCGAGCACGAGCGCATCGTCGTCGAAGGTGGTCAGCACGAGCACCGGGATGTCGACATCCTCGGCGCGGAGCCGTTCGAGCAGCCAGATGCCGTCGAAGCGAGGCATCCGCAGGTCGAGCAGGATCACGTCGGGTGCGGTCCCCGCGATGACCGCGAGGGCGGCTCTGCCGTCGTCGGCCTCGCCGACGACGTCGATGTCGGCGACCTCGAGCAGCCCCCGGATGCCCTGCCGGATGAGGGTCTGGTCGTCGACGACCACCACCCGGGTCATGACGCCGGCACCCGCGCGATCACCCGGAACCCGTCGGCGCCGTCGACGGTCAGGTCGCCGCCGAGGGCCTGGAACCGCTCACTGAGCCCGCGGAGTCCGTTGCCGAGCACGGGGTTCCGCGCGCCGCGCCCGTCGTCGCGAGCGTCGAGGACGGTCACCCGGTCGTCGGCGGTCACCGAGATCCACAGCTCGCATGCGTCGGCGTGCCGGATGGTGTTCGTGACGATCTCCTGCGTCGCGCGGACGAACGCGGCGCTCTTCTCCTCGTCGACGCGCACGCCGGGCGAGACGTCGATCGACACGTCGAGCCCCGGCAGGTCGCGCGCCATCTGTCGGAGCGCCTGCTCGAGGTCGGGGCTCTCGGTGCGCAGTTGTCCGACGGTGGCGCGGACGTTCCCGAGGAGTTCGCGCGCGACGAGGTCGGCGCGCTCCACATGTGCGCGCGCTGGGGCCCCGTCGAGGTGTCGGGCGGTCTCCAGTTCCAGGGTCAGCACGGTCAGCTGATGGCCGATCAGGTCATGCAGCTCTCGGGAGATCCGCAGGCGCTCCGCGGTCCGTGCCGATTCCGAGAGCCGGATGCTGGCGGCCTGTAGCTCGACATGCGCTTCGGCGAGTTCCCGGCGCATCCGCTGCTCGCGCAGGAGGGTGACCGAGCTGAGCAGCGTCGCCAGTTGGATGAGCAGGTAGAAGCCGATGACGACGGTCGCGTCCGTCGGGCTGCCCGCGACCCGCGCGGTAAGGATGGCGATGACCAGGGTGTTGAGGCCGACGACGATCAGGCCCGCCGGTATCGGGACCACGTATGCGCTCACCGCCGCGGTGAGGACCAGGAGAACCGGCAGGAGCCCCGCCCTCGGTGCCGAGAGCACGACCGCCCATGACGTGACGACAGCCAAGGCGAACACGCCGGAGCGGTACAGGCGCGACGTCCGCCCGGCAACCGCGGCGAGCAGCGAGAGCATGAAGAGGACGAACAGCGCGATCCACCAGCCCTGCGGGATCGTGGTCTCGACGGCGCCGAACAGCCCAGGCCCGGCGACGGCGACCGCGACCACGAGCATCGCGAGGCCGGACCACTCATCCGTCCCGACGCGTCGCACGATCCCACTCTAGATCGGGCCTTGGGCGAGCACCCGTGCCGAAAGTAATGGCCACAAGTGGTGACTTTCGGGACGGGAGATGTGCCCTCGACCGCCCGTAGCGTCGAGCCATGGATAGCGCAGAACCGGCGATCCTCGCCGAGAACCTTGCCAAGAGCTACGGTCGCACCCGAGCGGTCGCCGGTGTCAGCCTCCGGGTCGGCGTCGGGGAGGTGGTCGGCGTCCTCGGCACCAACGGTGCGGGGAAGACGACGACGGTCGAGATGATCGCCGGGCTGCGCACCCCCGACCGGGGGCGGGTGCGGGTGCTCGGTATCGACCCTCGCCACGACCGGGCCCGGCTCAGGCAGGTCCTCGGCGTGCAGTTGCAGCATGCCCACCTGCACAACGCGCTGCGCGTCACGGAGCTGGTCGACCTGTACCGCAGCTTCTACCCCGACCCCCGCTCCAGCGACGAACTGCTGGACCTGGTCGACCTGACCGCACAGCGCCGCACCATTTTCGACAATCTCTCCGGCGGCCAGCAGCACCGACTCTCGATCGCACTCGCCCTCGCCGGGCGCCCGCGCGTCACGATCCTCGACGAGCTGACGACCGGCCTGGATCCGAAGGCCCGGCGGCGCATGTGGGGCACCATCGAGCAGCTCAAGGCCGAGGGCGTCAGCATCCTGCTGGTCAGCCACGCCATGGAGGAGGTCGAGCGGCTGTGTGACCGCGTCGCCGTCCTCGACGCCGGCCGGGTCGTCGCGCTCGCCACCCCCGCGGGTCTCGTCGCGCAGGCCGGGGCCGACACCCTCGACGACGCCTTCGTCGCATTGACCGGAAAGGAATTGGAGGACACCGAATGAGCGAGCGGCAGCGCAGCGTGGAGAGCGGTCAGGTCGACGCCGAGCGAAGCGAGGTGGCGGCATGAGCATTGTCGTCGAGGCCCGCCGTCCCGGCATGCGGTCCCTGCTCACGCTGATCCGCTGTGAGGGGAAGATGGTCGCCCGGGACACCGCCGGCCTGGTCATCCCGCTGGGCCTGCCCCTGCTGATCCTGATGAGCAGCGCCTTCGCGGCGACCGACGTGGTCATCGTCAACGGGCGCACGGCGCTGGACGTGTTCGTCCTTCCGCTGGTGCTCACGATGGTCATGGCCGTGATCGGCATCGTCAACATGCCGAGCTTCCTCGCCTACTACCGGCGGTCCGGGATCCTCCGCCGGCTGGCGGTCACCCCCGCGTCGCCGGCCATGGTCCTCGCCGCCCAGGCGATCGTGGCCATCGCCCAGGCGGCCCTCGGCATCGCGATCGCGGTGGCCGTCGCGTTCCTCGCGTTCGACGGGAACCCGCCCGTCCACACCGGAGCCGCACTCGGCGTGGTCGCACTCGCGATGGCGGCGATGTACAGCGTCGGCATGATCGTCGCGGCGGTCGCGCCCACCCCGAACTCCGCCGTCGCCATCGGTCTGGTCGCCTTCTTCATCCTCGGCGCCCTCGGCGGCATGTTCGGCGGACGGGACGGGCTGCCCGAGCCGCTCGCCGAGGTCGGCGGCTGGCTGCCCTTCGGCGCCACCGTCGAAGCCCTGTCGTCCGCCTGGGCCGGCACGGCGGTCGACCCCGCGCAGTTGTTCAGCCTCGCCGGGGCGGTCGTCGTCGGCGCCCTGATCGCCAGCTTCCTGTTCCGGTGGGAGTGATCGGGCACGACGGCGGTTGGTAGCCGGGGAACTTCGCCCAGCGGTGCGGCGGTCGGGCCGCCGCACCGCTCTGTCAGAGCAGCAGGATGATGTGCAGGTTGCGGGGGCCGTGCACGCCTTCCACCCGGTTGAGCTCGATGTCGCTGGTGGCGGACGGCCCACTGATCCAGGTCAGCGGGCGGTGCGGGGACAGTCGGGCGAGCGCCTGCGGCACGGTGGCCACCACCTGGTCGGCCCGGAGCACGCAGACGTGCCGGTCCGGCAGCAGACTGAGCACCCGGCGACCCTGGTCGGGCGAGCCGTCGAGGACGACCGTACCGGTTTCGGCGACGGCGACCGCCGCGCCGGTGACGACGCCGTCCGCCGCGCCGATCCGCCCGTTGTCGAGCCCTTCGTCGACAAGCGCGGTCACCGTCGAGGGCAGCCAGGCCGGCGGCAACCCCGGCGGTACGACGATGGTGGCTCCCGCCGGCAGGATGTCGGCGATCGTGTCGGCGACGGCCGCCTCGGGCACCCGGTGCACGTGCGCCCGGTAGTCGGTCAACCGCTCCACCAGCCGGTCGAGGTCGAGGGTGCCCTCGGACCGGTAGTCGCGCGGCACCTCGACCGGTGCCGGGTCGCCGGCGGCCAGGGCGGCGCGCAGCCGGCCGAGGACGAGGTCGCGGGAGCTCACGCCACCACCTCGCTCCGCTCGGCGTCGACCTGAGTTTCCGCGCTGCGTTGCTGATTCACTCGCTGTCGCTCGCTCATCGCTCGGCCCACCAGTCGCGGAACGTCTGAGCCGGCGGGTCCGGCAGGTCGCGGCTGGCGGTCCAGCCGTTCAGCGGCGGCGGCAGGCCCCGGCCGCGCCGGCCGGCGAGCCGGCTCAGCCGGGCGGCGCGCTGCGCGGCCTCGTACAGCCGCGGTCGGTCCATCGTGTACGCGGCCGCGGCCATCGCCACGGACTCGCCGCGTGGGTGCGGCACCTGGTCGCGCAGGTGCACCAGCAACTCCGGAATATTGATCTTCACCGGGCAGGCGTCGTAGCAGGCACCGCAGAGTGACGAGGCGTACGGCAGCGAGGCGTTGTCGGCCACCCCGGTCAGCTGCGGGGAGAGCACCGCGCCGATCGGCCCCGGGTAGACCGACCCGTACGCGTGCCCGCCGGTGCGCTCGTAGACGGGGCAGACGTTGAGGCAGGCAGAGCAGCGGATGCAGTGCAACGCCTGCCGGCCCACCTCGTCGGCGAGCACCGCGCTGCGCCCGTTGTCCAACAACACCAGATGGAACGCCTGCGGCCCGTCCCCGGGGGTGACACCGGTCCACATCGAGGTGTACGGGTTCATCCGCTCCCCGGTCGACGCCCGCGGCAGCAGTTGCAGGAACACCTCCAGGTCGCGCCAGGTCGGCACCACCTTCTCGATCCCCATCACGGTGATCAGCGTCTCCGGCAGGGTGAGGCACATCCGCCCGTTGCCCTCGGACTCCACCACCGCCAGCGTGCCGGTCTCGGCGACCGCGAAGTTGGCCCCGGAGACCGCCACCTTCGTGCTGAGGAAGGTCTGCCGCAGGTAGCGGCGGGCGACGGCGGCGAGCGCGGCCGGTTCGTCGGTCAGCGCGGGATCGACGCCCGGCATCGCGCGCAGGAAGATCTCCCGGATCTCGGCCCGGTTGCGGTGGATGGCCGGGACCAGGATGTGGCTGGGGCGGTCGTCGCCGAGCTGCACGATCAGCTCGGCGAGATCGGTCTCCACCGGCTCGATCCCGGCGTCGGCGAGCGCCTCGTTCAGCCCGATCTCCTGGGTGGCCATCGACTTGACCTTGATTACCCGGTCGCTGCCGGTGGCGCTCACCAGGTCGGTGACGATCCGGTTCGCCTCGTTCGCGTCGGCGGCCCAGTGCACCACCCCGCCGGCCTGCGTCACCTTCGCTTCGAGCTGTTCGAGCAGCTCCGGCAGGCGCGCCAGCACGTCGGCCTTGATCGCGGACCCGGCCGCCCGCAGGTGTTCCCAGTCGGGCAGTTCGCCGATCACCGCACCGGACTTGGCCCGGATCGTGGTGGTGGCGTGGCCGACGTTGCGGCGCAGCTGAGAATCAGCCAGGGCCCGCCGCGCCGCCACCGGAAAGGGCTCCTCGCCACGCAGGTGCCCCACCCCGGGCGGCGCGGTCGCCGGCATGCCGAGAAAGGTCTGGGTCACGACCGCACCACCAACTCGCTCGGCTCGCCGGGGATTCCACTCTGCTCGGTGGCGGCGAGGATCTCCGCGAGGTGCACGGTCCGCACCCCGGTGCGCAGTCGGGCCAGTCCGCCGCCGATGTGCATCAGGCACGAGGAGTCCCCGGCCGTGCAGACGTCCGCGCCGGTGGCGAGCACGTGGCGCATCTTGTCCGCCAGCATCGCCGTCGAGGTGTCGGCGTTCTTCACCGCGAAGGTCCCTCCGAACCCGCAGCACTGCTCGGCCGCCGGCAGCTCGACCAGGTCGAGGCCGCGCACCTCGCGCAGCAGCCGCAGCGGCCGGTCCCCCACCCGCAGCATCCGCAGCGAGTGGCAGGTCGGGTGGTACGTCACCCGGTGCGGGTAGTACGCCCCCACATCGGTCACCCCCAGCACGTCGACCAACAGCTCGGACAGCTCGTACGTCCGCTCCGCCACCGACTCGGCCCGGCTGGCCAGCCCCTCGTCACCGGCCCGACGGGCCACCATGGCGTGCTGGTGACGCACCGATCCGACGCAGGAGCCCGACGGGGCGACCACCACGTCGTACGGGTCGAAGGTGCGCACATGTCGCCGCACCAGCGGCAGCGCCTCCTGCTGGTAGCCGGTGTTGATGTGCATCTGCCCGCAACAGGTCTGTCCGGTCGGGAAGACCACCTCGTGGCCGAGCCGCTCGAGAAGCCGGACGGTCGCCTTGGCCGCCTGCGGGAACATGGTGTCGGCCAGGCATGTCACGAACAGCGCGATCCGCACGTCACACCTCCACCCGTCGGGAAGCCGCCCGCCACGCGGCGGACTCGCCGCCCGGTTCGTAGCGCGCAATCTCCTGAGTCTGCCGCAACAATTCGCGAAGCGCAGCAAGGTCGTCGCCGACGACACCGGCCGCGCGGGCCTGCACCAGCACGTTGCCGATCGCGGTGGCCTCCACCGGCCCGGCCAGTACCGGCAGGCCGCAGGCGTCCGCGGTGAGCTGACAGAGCAGGGCGTTGCGCGCACCGCCACCGACGATGTGCACGGTGTCGACGTGCCGGCCGGAGAGCTCCTGGACCTGCCGCACCGCCCGACGGTGCGCCAGCGCCAGGCTGTCGATGATGCAGCGGACCACGGCGGCCGGCGACTCGGGCACCGGCTGACCGGTGCGGCGGCACGCCTCGGCGATGCGGGCCGGCATGTCGCCGGGCGGCAGGAACGCCGGCTCGTCGATGTCGACCACGCTGCGGAAGGCCGGTTCGCCCGCGGCGGCGGCCAGCAGCTCGGGCAGGTCGGGATTGCCCCAGGTACGCAACGACTCCTGCAACGGCCACAGGCCCATCACGTTGCGCAGGTAGCGGATGGTGCCGTCGACACCGCCCTCGTTGGTGAAGTTCGCCTGCCGGCTCGCCTCGGTGAGCACCGGCCGGTCCAGCTCGACACCGACCAGAGACCAGGTGCCGCAGGAGATGTAGGCGAAGTGCTCGCCGGTGGCAGGCACCGCGACCACGGCGGAGGCGGTATCGTGGGAGCCGACCGCCACCACGTTCGGCGTACCGGGCAGGTCGAGGTCGGGCAGCACCGGCCCGATCCGGGTGCCGGGTTCCCGCAGCGGCGCGAAGATGTCGGTACGGATGCCGGCGGCGGCCATCACGTCGGTTGCCCAGGCGCGCTTGTGCAGGTCGTACAGCTGGGTGGTGGAGGCGTTGGTGACCTCGGCGCCGATCTCCCCGGTGAGCCAGTAGGCGATCAGATCGGGGATCATGAGCAGCCGATGGGCGGTGGCGAGTTGCGGCGAGCCGGCGGCGGCGACGAGTTGGTAGAGCGTGTTGAACGGCAGTTGCTGCACGCCGGTGGTGGCGTAGAGCCGCTCGGCCCCGAGTTGCCGCGTCACCCGTTGCCGGACGCCCTCGGTGCGCGTGTCGCGGTAGTGCACCGGGTTGCCGAGCAGCGCGCCGGAGGAATCGAGCAGCCCGTAGTCCACCGCCCAGGAGTCGACGCCGACGCTGGCGACCGGGCCGGCCGCCCGCAGCCCGGCGAGCACGTTGCGGTAGAGGGCGAGGATGTCCCAGTGCAGGGTCCCGGCGACGCGCACCGGCTCGTTGGCGAACCGGTGCGCCGCCGACAGCCGCAGGACGCCCGGGCCGACCCGGCCGACCATGACCCGGCCGCTGGAGGCGCCCAGGTCGACGGCCGCGACTTCGATCTCCCCCGATCCCCGGGGGCGCGGGGCCGGAGCCGGTGCCCCGGCCGCCAGATCCGGCTCGGCCGCCGGATCGGGTCGCTCCGGCATCATGGTCACCGCAGGAACGCGGCGGCGACGCCGGCGTCGACGGGGACGTGCAGGCCGGTAGTGTGCGACAGGTCGCCGGCGGTGAGGGCGAACACCGCGTTGGCGATGTGCTCCGGCAGCACCTCCCGCTTGAGCAGGGTGCGCTGGGCGTAGAACTCGCCGAGCTTCTCCTCGGGTACGCCGTACACGGCCGCCCGGTCGGCGCCCCAGCCGCCGGCGAAGATGCCGGAGCCGCGGACCACCCCGTCCGGGTTGATGCCGTTGACCCGCACACCGTGGGCGCCGAGTTCGGCGGCGAGCAGCCGCACCTGGTGGGCCTGGTCGGCCTTGGCGGCGCCGTACGCGACGTTGTTCGGGCCGGCGAAGACCGAGTTCTTGCTGGCGATGTAGACGATGTCGCCGCCGATGCCCTGGGCGATCAGCACCCGGGCGGTCTCCCGGGAGACCAGGAACGACCCCTTCGCCATCACGTCGTGCTGCAGGTCCCAGTCCCGGGCGGTGGTGTCCAGCAACGACTTCGACAGCGACAGCCCGGCGTTGTTCACCACCAGGTCGACCCCGCCGAAGGCGAGCACCGCGGCCCGTACGGCGGCGGCGACCTGCTCCTCGTCGGTGACGTCGAGCGGCACGGCCACGGCGACGTCCGGTCCGCCGATCTCGCCCGCGACGGTCTCGGCGGCGGCGACGTCCCGGTCGGTCACCACGACGCAGGCGCCCTCGGCGGCGAGCCGGTGGGCGATCGCCCGGCCGATACCGGACCCACCGCCGGTGACCAGCGCGATCCGCGTCGCGAGGGCCTTGGGCTTGGGCATCCGCTGGAGCTTCGCCTCCTCCAGCGCCCAGTACTCGATGCGGAACTTCTCCGCCTCGTCGATCGGGGCGTACCTCGACACCGCCTCGGCGCCCCGCATGACGTTGATGGCGTTGACGTAGAACTCGCCGGCCACCCGCGCGGTCTGCTTGTTGGCCCCGAAGCTGAACATGCCGACGCCGGGCACCAGCACGACGGCCGGGTCGGCGCCCCGCAGCGCCGGGCTGTCCGGGCCGGCGTGCCGCTCGTAGTAGCCGCGGTAGTCGTCCCGGTAGGCGGCGTGCAGCTCCTTGAGCCGCGCGATCGTCTCGTCCAGCCCGGCGGTGGGCGGCAGGTCGAGCACCATCGGTCGGACCTTGGTCCGCAGGAAGTGGTCCGGGCACGAGGTGCCGAGTGCGGCCAGCTCGGGCATCCGCTCGCGGCCGACGAAGTCGAGCACCACGGCGCTGTCGGTGTAGTGCCCCACCTGGGCGCGGTCGGTGGCGGCGAGGCCACGCAGCACCGGGAAGAGGGCGGCGGCCCGGGCCTGCCGTTCCGGCTCGGGCAGCGGCTCGTGCACCAGCTTGCCGAACGGCTCGGGGCGGCCGTGCTCGGCGATGTACCGGGCCGCGGTGGCGATGATCTCGCGGGAGTTGGCTTCGCACTCGTCGCTGGTGGCGCCCCAGGCGGTGATCCCGTGGCCGCCGAGGATGACGCCGATCGCCTGCGGGTTGGCCTGTTGCACGGCGGCGATGTCGAGGCCGAGCTGGAACCCGGGCCGACGCCACGGCACCCAGAGCACCCGGTCGCCGAAGATCTTCGCGGTCAGCTCGGGCCCGTCGGCGGCGGTGGCGATCGCGATCCCCGAGTCCGGGTGCAGGTGGTCGACGTGTGCCGCCTCGACCAGGCCGTGCATGGCGGTGTCGATGGACGGCGCGGCGCCGCCGCGGCCGTGCAGGCAGTAGTCGAACGCGGCGACCATCTCGTCCTCGCGCTCGACGCCCGGGTAGACGGTGACCAGTGACCGGAGCCGGTCGAGCCGGAGCACGGCCAGTCCCCGCTCGGTGAGCGTGCCGAGGTCCCCGCCGGATCCCTTGACCCACAGCAGGTCGGTGGGCTCGCCGGTCACCGGATCGGTCTCCACACCCTTGGCGGAGGTGTTGCCGCCGGCGTAGTTGGTGTTGGCCGGGTCGGCGCCGAGCCGGTTACTGCGGGCCAACAGGTCGCGCACCGCGGGGTTCGTCATGATGTCCTTCGCAGTTCTCGGGCAAGCACGAACATGAAACGTTTCAGTCCTTCGCCCCCGAGGTTACGAGGGCGTCTCCTGTGGCGTCAAGCGGGGTCACCGTCACACCAGCCCGCGCCGGGCAGCCCACACCACCGCCTGGATCGGCGTACTGACGTTCAGCCGGGTGCAGATCACCCGCACCCGGCGGCGCACGCTGCGTTCGGACAGGTGCAACTCCCCCGCGACGCTCGCGGTGAGCCGGCCCTCGGCGAGCAACGCGAGCATGGCGATCTCGTCGTGCGTCAGCACGGCCGGCTCGACGGCCGGCGGGTGGTCAGGCATCTGGCAGTCCTTTCGCCCGGGGGACAAACGAAGGGATGCGGCCGCGACGCCGGTGGCCGGTCGGTCGACCTGAACGGTCGGCGACCGGCCCGGGCGGTCACCGGTGACGGAGGTCAGGCACCCCAGCCCGCCTGCTGTCCGCCCACCCGCTCGGCCGTTACCCGCTCCAGATAGCCGGAGCGCTTGTAGGCCGCGACCGGGTCCGGATCCAGGCCCATCTCCTCGCGCAGCTCGCGCAGCAGCGGCCGGACGTCGGTGTTGTACGCGTCCATCAGTACGGCGTTGGCCTCCAGCACGTCACCGGCCCGCTGCGCGGCGGTCAGCGCCGGCACGTCGACCAGCAGCGCCTTGGCGGTCGCCTCCTGGACGTTGAGCACCGACCGGATGACGGCCTGCACCTTCGGCTCGATGTTGTGGCACTGGTCCAACATGAACGCGATGCCCTGGCTCGGACGCAGCGCGTCCGCCTGGACGATCTCGTGCATGATCCGGAACAGCTGGAACGGGTCCGCCGACCCCACCATCAGGTCGTCGTCGGCGTAGAAGCGGGAGTTGAAGTCGAACGCGCCCAGCTTCCCGGCGCGCAACAGGAACGCCACGATGAACTCGATGTTCGTGCCCGGCGCGTGGTGGCCGGTGTCGATGACCACCTGGGCCCGCTCGCCGAGTTCGAGGCAGTGCGCGTACGCGGTGCCCCAGTCCGGCACGTCGGTCAGGTAGAAGGCCGGCTCGAACAGCTTGTACTCCAGCAGCAACCGCTGCCGGCCGGTCAGCCGCTCGTACGCCTGCCGCAACGCCTCCGCGAGCCGGTCCTGGCGCTGCCGGATGCTGTCCTGCCCCGGATAGTTGGTGCCGTCGGAGAACCACAGCTTCAGGTCCCGCGACCCGGTGGCGTCCATGACGTCGACGCACTCCAGCAGGTGCCCGATCGCCTTGCGGCGCACCGCCGGGTCGGGGTTGGTGACCGAGCCCAGCTTGTAGTCGTCGTCCTGGAACACGTTCGCGTTGATCGTGCCCAGCTCGATGCCCTGCTCCTTGGCGTACCCGGCCAGCGCGGCGTAGTCGTCAACCAGGTCCCACGGGATGTGCAGCGCCACCGTCGGCGCGACACCGGTGAAGCGGTGCACGGTCGCCGCGTCCGCCACCTTCTCGTACGGGTCGCGCGGCACGCCCTCCTGCGCGAACACCTTGAACCGGGTGCCCGAGTTGCCGTACGCCCAGGACGGCGTCTCGATGCGCTGCTCGCGCAGGGCATCGAGGACCCGCCGGCGGGTGGTCGGGTCGATCTCGGTCATTGTTGCTCCCCCAGTTGCTCTTCGAGATTGAAGATCTCGGTCAGGACGCGGAACCCGCGGTCGGGCCGCCCGCCAGGCAGATCGGCGAAGAACGGCGCCATCTCGGCCTGCCACCGCGCGTTGACCTCGGTCGCCTCCATCGCGGTGAGCGCGGCGTCGAGGTCCCCGGTCAGGAAGTAGCCGACCAGCAGTCCGTCGTCACGAAGAAAGAGTGAATAGTCGTGCCAGCCCGCGTGCTTCAGCGCGGCCAGCATGTCGGGCCAGACTGCGGCGTGGCGGCGCCGGTACTCCGCCATCCGCTCCGGTCTGACCTGGAGGGTGAAGCAGATCCGGCGCACACCACACCTACCCCTGGATCAGAAGTTGAACTGGTCGATGTTCGACGCGGTGAACTCGAACGGGTCGCCCAGCAGGACCTCGCCGTTCGCGCCGAGGGTGAACTCGCCGAGCTTGCCGGCGGTGAACTTCTCGCCCTCCTTGCCGGTGATGATCCCGGAGGCCAGCGCCGCACCGGTGTACGCGGCCAGGTAGCCGAGGTCGGCCGGGTTCCACAGGGCGAACGCCTTGACGGTGCCGTCCTTGACGTACTCGCGCAGCTGGTTCGGGGTGCCGAGGCCGGTCAGCTGCACCTTGCCCTGGTAGGACGAGCCGGAGAGGTAGCGGGCCGCGGCGGCGATACCGACCGTGGTCGGCGAGATGATGCCCTTGAGGTTGGGGTACTTCGACAGCAGACCCTGGGCCTCCTGGAACGACTTCTCGTCCTGGTCGTCGCCGTAGACCGTGGCCACCAGCTTGAGCTTGCTGTACTCCGGCTTGGCCAGCTCGGTCTTCATCAGCTCGATCCAGGCGTTCTGGTTCGTCGCGTTCGCCGTGGCCGACAGGATGGCGATCTCACCGCCCTCGGAACCGACCGCGTCCGAGATCAGCTTGATCTGCGCCTGGGCGATGCCCTCCGAGGTGGCCTGGTTGACGAACGCGTCCCGGCACTCCGGCTTGGTGTCCGAGTCGTAGGTGACGATCTTCGCCCCGGCGGCCTTGGCCTCGGTCAGCGAGCCACAGACGGCGTCCTGGTCGTTCGCCGCGATGATGATGACGTCGGTGCCCTGCTGGGACAGCGTGTTGATGTACGACACCTGGGCCGACGGGCTGGCCTCGGACGGGCCGGTCTGCGCGTACTGGCCCTTGAACTCCTCGACCGCCGGCTTGCCGCCCTGGTTGTCCGAGGTGTCGAAGTACGGGTTGTTGACCTGCTTGGGCAGGAAGGTGACCTTGAGACCTTCCTTGATGGTGCCGGAGGCGTTGCCGTTGCCGGATCCGGCGTCGGTGCCGCTGCCGGTGTCCTCGGCGCAGGCGCCCAGGGTGAGGGCCACGGCGGCGAGTACGGCGGTCGCGGCGACCCGGGTACGTCTGATTCTCATGAAGGTTTCCTTTCGAGGGTGGTGGCGGGTCGGCGCCGACGTAGCCGCTCGCGCGCCATCCGCACGAGGTTCGGTCCGACAACGGAGAGGATGAGCAGGGTTCCGGTGACGATGGTCAGCGCGTTCGCCGGCACGTCGGCCAGTTGCAGCGCGTTGCGGAGGATGCCGAGCAGAGCCACGGCGGCGATCACGCCGACGAGACCGCCCCGGCCGCCGAAGATGGACACGCCGCCGAGCAGCACGGCGGCCACCACCGCCAGTTCCAGGCCGGTCGCGTTGTCGGCCCGGGCACTGGCGAACCGGAACGTCCAGAAGACGCCGGCCAGCGCCGCCATGGCGCCGGTGGCGACGAACAGCCAGAACTTGGTACGCAGCACCGAGATGCCGGCGAAGTTGGACGCCTCGGCGTTGTTGCCGATCGCGTAGAGCGAGCGGCCGATCGGGGTGGCGTACAACAGCACGCCGAACACGACGGCGAGAGCCGCCAGAACCAGCACGAACCACGGGATGACCGTGCCCGGGATGGGTGCCACGGCGTTCTGGGTCCACGTCGGCGGGTAGTCGGCGATCGCCCGGTCGCCCAGGACGACGTACGCCAGGCCGCGGTAGAGCGCCAGCGTACCGATGGTGACCGCCAGTGACGGCAGGCCGAACACGGTGATGAAGACACCGTTCACCGCGCCGAGCACGGCGCCGAGCAGCAGGCTCAGCAGGATCAGCAGCGGCAGCGACGTGACACCGAGGTACCAGAGCTGCCCGAGCACCGAGCAGGTGAGGCCGACCGTGCTCGCCACCGACAGGTCGATCTCGCCGGTGATGATGACAAGCGTCATCGGCAGCGCGATCAGGGCGATCGGAATCGCCTCCAGCGCCACGAACCGGTA
This sequence comes from Micromonospora craterilacus, assembly GCF_003236315.1. Classification (GTDB taxonomy): domain Bacteria; phylum Actinomycetota; class Actinomycetes; order Mycobacteriales; family Micromonosporaceae; genus Micromonospora; species Micromonospora craterilacus. Next base: position 11,117 of record NZ_POTY01000047.1, on the reverse strand, counting down.
GAAGCGGGGGCTGCCGACGCCCTCGATCGTGGCGCTGGCGACGAGCACCACGACGAGCAGCGCGAGGATGAGCACGGCATCCCAGGAACCGAACAGGCGACGCCAGGCGGGCGGCCCCGCCTTCGCGGTACGCGCCGGGGTGACCAGGGTGTCAGTTGCCACGGGTCTTGCCTCCTCGCAGACGACGTGCCATGCGGACGGCGAGCGCCCGGTCGAGCCCGATGGCGGCCAGGATGAGCGCGCCGACGGCGGCGCGCTGCCAGAACGGAGTGACCCCGAGGACCGGCAGGGCGCTGCCGATGGTGGTCAGCAGCACGGCACCGAGCGCGGCGCCGTACACCGAACCGCTGCCGCCGAAGATCGCGACACCGCCGACCACCACGGCCGCGACCACGTTGAGCTCGATACCGAGTCCGGCGTTGGCGTCGAGGGTGCCGAACCGGGCCGCGTACAGCACGCCGGCGAGCCCGGCCAGCGCACCGCTGGCCATGAAGGCGAAGAAGACCCGGCGCCCCACCGCGATGCCGGACAACCGGGCGGCGTCCGGGTCCGAGCCGATCGCGTACAGTTCCCGACCGCTGCGGTAGTTCTTCAGCAGGAAACCGGCCGCCACCAGCACGGCGACCGCGAAGAGCGCGAGCACCGGAACCCCGAGGACGGTGGCGTTGCCCATCCGCAGGAACTCGCGCGGCATGTCGGCGGCGTTGATCTGGCGCCCGGTGGCCCAGGTGTAGTCGATGCCGCGGAACACGTACAGCGTGCCGAGGGTGACCACCAGGGCCGGTACCCGCGCCGCGGCGATCAGGCCGCCGTTGACCGCGCCGCAGAGCGCCCCGAGCGCGACGCCGATCAGGATCGCCACCGGGATCGGTGTGCCGGGGTTGTCGACGAACAGCGCGCCGGTGGCGAACGCGGACAGGCCGAGGATCGAGCCGACCGACAGGTCGACGTTGCGGGTGATGATCACGATGGCCTGGCCGACCGCGAGGATCGCCAGGATGGTCGAGCTGAGCAGCAGGTCCTTGATGTTCTGCGCGGAGAGGAACCGCTGGTTCACCCCGAAGGTCACCGCGACCAGGAGCACCAGCGCGAGCAGGATGCCCAGCTCGCGCACGACGAACAGCCGGTGCGCCAGGCGGGCCCCGGACTCCGCCTTTGGCTCGGGCCCGTTCGGTGCGGCGGGCCGCGATCGTACGTCTGCCGTGGTCATGCGGCGGCCCCCCGTTGCCCGGTCGCGGCGAACATGACGCTCTCCTCATCGGCCTGGTCGCGGGGGATGTCGGCGACCAGCCGGCCCTCGTGCATGACGAGCACCCGATCGGCCATGCCGAGCACCTCCGGCAGTTCACTGGACACCATCAGCACCGCCACCCCCTCGGACGCGAGTTGGGAGAGCAGCCGGTGCACCTCGGACTTCGTGCCGACGTCGATGCCGCGGGTCGGCTCGTCGATCATGAGCACCCGGGGCGCGGTGGACAGCCACTTGGCCAGCACGACCTTCTGCTGGTTGCCGCCGGAGAGGGTGGACACCGGGTCGGTGTTCCGGGCGGCCTTCACCTGCAACCGCTTGGCCCACTCCGCCGCCGAGCGCCGCTCGCCGCCGCCGAACAGCAGCCCGAGCCGGCTGAGTGCCCAGCGGCGCGGCAGCGTGGCGTTGCGCTCGATCGACAGCTCCATCACCAGCCCCTGCTGGCGGCGGTCCTCCGGCACGAGCGCCAGACCCGCGTCGATCGCCGCCGGCGGGGCGCCCGGCCGCAGCGGCCGGCCGTCGACCCGCACCTGCCCGGCGTCGTACCGGTCGACGCCGAAGATCGCCCGGGCCACCTCGCTGCGGCCCGCGCCGACCAGTCCGGCGAGCGCGACGATCTCGCCGCCGCGCACGGTGAACGAGACGTCGTCGAAGTAGCCGTGTCGGGTGAGACCGTCGACCTGGAGGCGTACCTCGCCCGGCTCGGTGGCCATCTTGGGAAAGAGCGCGGAGATGTCCCGGCCGACCATGGTGCGTACCACGCCGTCCACGGTCAGGTTCCCGATCTCGTCGGTGGCGATCCACCGGCCGTCGCGCATCACCGTGACCCGCTGACAGAGCGAGAACACCTCGTCGAACCGGTGCGAGATGAACAGGATCGCCGCGCCGTTGTCCCGCAGGGAACGCGCCACGGCGAAGAGCCGATCGACCTCGACGCCGGAGAGCGCCGCGGTCGGCTCGTCCATCACCAGCACCCGGGCGTCGAAGGAGAGCGCCTTGGCGATCTCGACGAGCTGCTGATCGGCGATGGACAGGCCACGGGCCGGCCGGTCCGGGTCGATCCGGACACCGAGTCGGGCGAACAGCTCGTTGGTGCGCTCGCGCATGGCGGCGGCGTCGATCCGGCGCAGCCCCTTGAGCGGCTGGCGGCCCATGAAGATGTTCTCCGCGACCGACAGGTCCGGGAACAGAGTCGGCTCCTGGTAGATGACGGCGATGCCCGCCGCGCGCGCGTCGGCCGGACTACCGAAGGCGACCGGCTGGCCGTCGAGCAGCACGCTCCCCGTGTCCGGCCCATGGACGCCGGCCAGGATCTTCACCAGGGTGGACTTGCCGGCGCCGTTCTCGCCGACCAGCGCGTGCGCCTCGCCGGCGTACAGTTCCAGCCGGGCGTCACGCAACGCGGCGACGGCACCGAACGACTTGTCCACACCCTCCAGCGCCAGGACCGGAAGCACGTGGGCCCCCTCAGGGTTGTAGTTAACGGGGCGTAATCAGAATCACGTCTATGAAACGTTTCACTTGCGGCCCGACTCTAGGCGGCGCCCTGGCACCGGTCAAGGGTTTCCGGCTGGTTACCGACTCGTTATCCAGTGCCGCCCTGAGCCCCTGGCGACCTGTCCGGCTTCGGCCACATCCGCGCGGCACATATCACGCCGAGCGCGCGCGCTGGTACGTTTCACCACGCGAACCGGATCAGCCGGCAGACCGCCGGTACACCGCTCACCACCGTGCTTGAGGGAGAGATGGCCGCCGCCAACATCAAACAAGTGGCGAAGCACGCGGGCGTGTCGCTCGGCACCGTCAGTAACGTGCTCAACCGGCCTGACCTCGTCTCACCGACCACCCGGCAGAAGGTGCTCGACGCCATCACCGCCCTGGGCTACGTCCGCAACGACTCCGCCCGTCAACTGCGCGCCGGGCGCAGCCGTACCGTGGCGATCCTGGTCCTCGACGTGTCGAACCCGTTCTTCACCGACGTCGTGCGCGGCGCGGAGGCGGTGGTCGAGGAGGCCGGCGGAATGCTGATCGTGTGCAACAGCGGCGAGGACCCGCACCGCGAGCAACGCCATCTCGACATGCTCGAGGAGCAGCGGGTGCAGGGCCTGCTCGTCACCCCCGTCTCCGACGGTCGGCACCCCCGCCTCGACGCGTTCGTCGAGCGCGGCATCCCGGTGGTGCTCGTCGACCGCGGCTCCGGACACCCGAGTCGCTGCTCGGTCGCCGTCGACGACGTCACCGGCGGGCGGCTGGCCGCCGAGCACCTCGCCGAGCGGGGGCACGAACGGATCGCGTACGTCGGTGGGCCGATCACGATCCGCCAGGTGGCCGACCGGCACCTCGGCGCCGCCACCGCGCTCGCCGAGCGCGACGTGCCTCTGGACCTGCAACTCGTCAAGACGTCCAGCCTGTCGGTCGATGCCGGCCGGCAGGCCGCCGACGATCTCGCGGCGCTGCCCCCGGACCAGCGGCCCACCGCGGTCTTCTGCGCCAACGACCTGCTGGCGCTCGGCCTTCTGCAGGGTTCGATCGCGCACGGGCTGCGGGTGCCCGAGGACATCGCGATCGTCGGCTACGACGACATCGAGTTCGCCGCCGCGGCGGCCGTGCCGCTCAGCTCCGTACGCCAGCCCCGCGCCCAGTTGGGCCGTACCGCCGCGGAACTTCTCCTCGAAGAGTCGATCAACGAGGACGGCCACCAGCACCGGCACGTCCTGTTCCAGCCCGAGCTGCTGGTCCGCAAGTCCAGCGACCACCATCGCTGACCCGCCCGAGCGGCACGCCGGCGGAGGTCAGTTTCGCTCGGAGGCAGTGCCGGCGAGCCAGACCCCGGCGGCGACGGTGGCGCTGGCCAGGACGAGTCCGACGATGCGGCCGGGGGTGACCGTCAGGGTCTCCTGGAAGACGGTGATGCCGATGACGATGCTGGCGATCGGGTCGGTGAGGGTCAACGCGGTCAGCGGTGCGGCCAGCCGGCCGTGCTGGAACGCGGACTGGTTCAGCAGCAGCCCGACGGCCGCGGCCGCCAACAGGGCCAGGAACAGCCAGCTGACCACGGTCTCCAGTAGGTTGCCGTGAAACCGGTCGGTGGCGTCCTTGGCCAGTGCCGCGGCGAGGCTGTAGGCGACCCCGCTGGCCACCCCGAGTACCGCGCCGCGCGCGGTGTCGACGAGCCGGTGGGCGATCAGGACGCAGGCCGCCACGATCAGCGCCGCGCAGACCGCGGCCCCCGTCCACGCCGTGGGCGCAGGACTGCGTACGCCGGCCCGGACATCGGCCAGGACGAGAAACGCGGTCAGGCCGACCACGCCCACGGCGACCGCGATCAGATCCCGTCCGGCGACCCGGCGCCGGATCAGGGCGGCCTCGATCAGCACCGCCATGAACAGCCCGCTGGCCATGACGGGCTGGACGACCGCGAGCGGTCCGAGCCGGAGCGCGACGACCTGGAGGGCAACGCCGGCCGAATCGGGGATCCAGCCCGACAACCACAACCGGCTGCGGGCCAGTCGAAGGAGCAGGCGCGGGTCCAGCGCGGCCCGCTGGGGCTGTTGCTTCGCGGCCTTCTGATGCAGTGCCGAGGAGAGCGCGAAGCAGAGCGCCGCGGCGAGCGCGACGAGGATCATGACAGCTGCGCCGGTGCGTCGGGCACCAGCGGCGGCTTCTTCACGGGCGGTATCGGCGATGGCCGGAAGGTCGGCCGGCCGCCCGCCGGACGGCTTCCGACACCACCGTCGCCATGTCGGTCGCCGTGACGATGGCGGTGTGCGCCGTGGTCTCGGGGGCGGTCAGCGCGGTGAGCACCGGCCGCAGGTGTCGGGTGGTGGTGACGTAGGTGGTCAGTCCGGCGTGGGCCAGCACCTCGGCGTTGGCCCTGCCGTGGCCGGGTATCGGCCGGTAGGTGACGGTCGGCAGTCCCGACGCCAACGACTGCTGGCAGGTCAGGCCGCCGGCGTTCTCCACCACCACGTCGACCGCCCGCATCAGGGCTGGCATGTCGTCGACCCAGCCCATCACGTACCCGGGAAAGCCCTGTAGTCGCTCGCGCAGCGTCTCGTTGCGTCCGCACACCACGACCGGTTTCACGCAGCCGGTGGCGAGCACCTCCGCGGCGGTGCGGGCCACGTCGCCGACCCCCCAGGAGCCGGCGACGATCAGCGCCAGCCGGTCGTCATCGGGCAGCCCGAAGCGGGCGCGTGCCTCGCGCTTGCGGTCGGGGGGCAGCGGCGTGAACCGAGTGGACACCAGCGGGCTCACCACCCGTACGTCACGGGCACCGTGCGCGGTGGCCTGCTGCTGCGCCGCGTCGTGTATCACGCAGTAGGTGTCGACGCCGGGCGACACCCACGTCGGGTGGACCACGAAATCGGTCACATAGGCGATGACCGGAGTGCTGAGCCGTCCCCGGCGGCGCAGCGGTCCGAGCAGCTGGTTGGCGAACGGAAAGGTCGTGACGACGAGACTGGTGCCGGGTGGCAGCCGCAACAGCATCCGCCGGGAGGCCAGCCGCAGCGCAGCGCGGATCGCGGTGACCGCCAGGGGTGAGCGGTCGGTGATCGTGAACAGGGCGTCGTAGCTCCAGGGCAGCCAGCGGAGCATGGCCCGGTAGCCTTCCCGGACGACGGCGTGCATGGGCCGGGGAAGCGCCGCGAAGAAGTTGAGGTGTTCCACCGTGATCCCGTCGGCGGCCAGCCGGTCCGCCAGCTCGGCGGCGGCGGCGTCGTGTCCGGCGCCGATGTCCGCGGAGACGACCACGATCTGGTCCCGGACCGGTCGGTTGGACGCGTCGCCGGACACCTGATGGTCTCCGGCGGGCGCAGCTCCGGCCATGGGCAATCGGATCCTGGTCCCGTCAGACATGACGGCACCGGCCCAGGGTGTCCGCTCTTGCCACTGGCTCACCGATCGCGGTTACCCGTCCTCGCCACCGCCATGCCAGCACCGGCGGTGCCGTCCGCGCCGCGGACATGAGGCGCGGTCGCTATGGGCCGGCGTCGGAGACCTGGTGGTGCGCGCCGAGGGTGCCGATGGTCAGGTCCCGGTCACGGGCCCATTCGATGAGATACGGCAGGGTGGCCAGGGTCCCCCGCCAGGCTCCGGGCGTGGCGACGCAGTCGGAGTCGTGCAGCAGCACGGTCCCCCCGCCGGCGAGATCCTTGACCATCGTTCGCCAGATCGATTCCGGCGGCCGGCTGGCCTCCCAGTCCCGCCCCCATGCCGTCCACAGTCGGGGCGTCAGGCCCAACCGCCGGCAGGCCAGCACCGCGGGCGTCGTCAGCACCCCGTACGGCGGCCGGTACCAGACCGGCGGGTGTCCGGTCACGGCGGCGATCCGGTCCCGTGCCCGCGCGATGTCGTTGTAGGTGCCGGCGGGAGATCGCCAGAGCAGGTTCCGGTGCGTCCAGCCGTGGACCGCGACCTCGTGCCCTGCCGCGGTCAGCTCCCGGCCGAGCCCCGGGTCACGGTCGAGCATGCAGCCGAGCAGGAAGAACGTCGCCCGTATCTGCGCCCGCTCCAGCAGCCGCAGGAACAGCGGCGTGGAACGCCGGTCGGGACCGTCGTCGAAGGTCAGCGCGATGCGGGTGGGTGACCCCAGACCGGACAGGTCGGGCCAGAGGCGACGGCGTATCGACGCCCTGGCGGTCGCCGCCGGCAAGGCCTGCGCCGCGAGCCCCAACGCGGCAACGGCGGCCGTCCCCACCACTGTTCCCCGCATGTCAGCCCTCGCAATCACCATCAGGAGCGCCGGACGGCATACCCGTTCCGGTCCGGCTCACGCAGGTGATCGGCGGAATCCCGACCCGCCGGCGGCCCGGACGGGGATCGACGGGTGGTGCGCCAGCCTGGTGGACGAAAACCTTTTCGGCAAGGTGCCCGGACGATTAACACCGTGTGGTGCGAACACCGGGGGCACCGAGTTGTCGCCGCCGTCCGCCGCCTTTTAGTTTCGATTGACAACAATCTATTGGCGTCCTGGCGGTCGATGCCGGCGACCACCAGGCCCGACGCGGAGGACCATCCCATGACATTGTCCAGAACAGGTGCGCGGGTGGTGGTGGCGGTGCTGGCCGCCCTGGCCACCACCGGCGGCGCGGCGCTCGCGGTCACCGGTGCCCAGGCTGCCGCCCCGGGCTGCCGGGTCGACTACCGGATCACCAACCAGTGGTCCGGCGGCTTCGGTGCCGACGTCACCGTCACCAACCTCGGCGACCCCCTCAACGGCTGGGCGCTGACCTGGACCTACTCGGCCGGGCAGACCGTCACCCAGGCGTGGAACGCCACCGTGACCCAGAACGGCAATCGGGTCACCGCCACCAACGTCAGCTACAACGGGGCGCTGGGCACCGGCGTCGGCACCTCGTTCGGCTTCAACGGCTCCTGGACCGGGAGCAATCCGGCGCCCACCTCGTTCGCCCTCAACGGCGTGACGTGCACCGGCGCACCGACCACCCCGGCGCCCACCACGCCCGCGCCGACCAGCGGCTGGAACCCGCCGGCCAACCTGGTGACCCCGCTCAACCAGGTGTGGCAGCACGTGGAGCAGACCTACAACAACGGCAGCCTGTACGGGTTCCGCAACTACGGTTGGGATCAGGTGATGGCCAACCGCGGTTACCTGAACTTCTGCGTTCGCTGGGACTCCAGCGCCACGGTCACCGCCACCCAGCGCGACCAGATCCACGCCGCCCTGGCTCGGCAGTACAAGAAGTGGATGGACGTGATGGTCGGGCACAACGCCTGGCCGTACCGGGACGTGCCGGTGCGGGTGGTCGGCTGGGCGGTCCGGGACCGTAACCAACTTCAGTGGAGTGACACTTCCGTCGACATCTACGTCAACAACATCCGGGAGAACGCCCCGCAGTGCTCCGAGCCCTGCGGCCGGTTCTTCAACCAGAACGGCCAGTACCCCAACTGCCCCGGCGGCGCCGCCCGCCACTACGACCAGTCACTGTGGCTGACCGACGGGTTCGGCGGCGGAGCCGGTGGCGACTGGGGCCAGCGGATGGGCCGCGAGTACTTCATGGCCAACCTCAACGCCGACAACATGCACATCCTGCTCCACGAGATCGGCCATACCTTCGGCCTCGACGACTTCTACGACTGGACACCGAGCGGCGTCGGCGGCTTCCTGATGCGCGCCGGCAGCGCCAGCTCGATCACCGAGTTCGACGCCTGGATGTTCCGCGACTGGTGGCGCCATCTCAAGAGCCGCTACGGCTACTGATCCCGCACTGCCACCCGGGCCCGGTCGGCCTGATTTTCGCCGAGGCATTGCCGAAAGCGTTTTCGGCGTCCATTGTCGGAGATCAGGCCACTCGGGTTGATCGAGGCCCGACGGAGTACCACCGGCCCCTCGGCGGCGGTCCGCAGACGCCGAGGGGCCCTCCTGAACGAGGAGGGCAGGTTGTGATCGAGAAGAACGGCCGCGTACCGGCAGGCGGAGCACGGCCGGCCCGGTCCGCCGCGTCGCGCGGCGGCCGCGCCGAGGTGTTGGCCAGACGACCCGGCCGTTCGATCATGCGGGACGTCGCCGAACTGGCGGGGGTGTCCGCCCAGACGGTCTCCCGGGTGATCAACGGACACCCCTATGTCGCCACCGACACCCGGCAGCGGGTGCTGGCCGCCATGCGGGCGCTCGACTACCAGCGGAATCCGGCGGCCCGCGCGCTGGTCACCCGGCGGTCCGGCACGCTCGGGATCGTCGGCTACGAGAGCCCGCTGTACGGGCCGACCTCCATGTTGTACGCGATCGAGGGCGCCGCCCGCGCCGCGGGCTACTTCGTCAGCGTCGCCAGCGTGCGGCACCTGGACCGCCGGTCGGTACTCGACGCGGTCGAATGGCTGCGTCGCCAGTCGGTCGAAGGGCTCATCGCCATCGCGCCCAAGACGTCCATGGCCAGTGCGCTGGCCCAGGCGACGGCCGGACTGGCCTGCGTGACCGTGGGTGGGGGCTGCAGCGACGCGATCCCGAGCGCGCAGATCGACAATGCCGGCGGCGCGCGGCTGGCCACCCGGCACCTGCTCGACCTGGGGCACGCCACCGTGCATCACGTGGCCGGTCCGAGCGACTGGCCGGAGGCGGGCGAACGGGTCTACGGCTGGCGGGACGCCCTCCAGGCCGCCGGTGCGCCGACACCTCCGGTGCTGCCCGGTGACTGGAGTGCCGACGCGGGATACGAGCAGGGCAAGGCGCTGGCCCGCGATCGGAGCGTCACGGCCGTCTTCTGCGCCAGCGACCAGCTCGCCCTCGGCGTGCTACGCGCGCTGCACGAGGCCGGCCGGCGGGTTCCCGACGAGGTCAGCGTGGTGGGCTTCGACGGTACGCCGGACGGCGGCCACTACCTGCCCCCGCTGACCTCGGTACGACAGGACTTCGCCGAACTCGGTCGGAGCAGCCTGGGGCTGCTGCTGTCGCAACTCGACCGGGTCGGGGACACCCCGATTCTCCGGCGCGATCTGCTACTGCCCGAGCTCGTGATCCGATCCAGCACGGCACCGGTGCCCGGCGGCGACGGTCCCGCGGAGGAGGTGACACCGGCCAGCCCGACGCCCCGCGACTGACCTGGTCAGCGGTGCGGGGCCGGCCCGGTGGACTCGCGTACCACGAGGCGGCCGGGTTGCCGGATCAGCCCGGCGCCGCCGTTGCCGTCCAGGGCGGCGAAGAGGTGGTTGACCGCGGTCGCGCCGAGCTGTTCGAGGTTGAGGTCCACGGTGGTCAGCGAGGGTCGGCAGTCGGCGGCGAAGAACTCCCAGTTGTCGTATCCGACGATCGCCACGTCGTCCGGGATCCGCCGGCCGAGGTCGCGCAGGCTGTCGGCGACCCCCGCGGCGACCTGGTCGTTGCCGCAGAAGATCGCGTCGACGTCCGGCCGGGCGGCCAGCAGCAGGCGTCCAGCATGCCGGCCCCACCGTTGCGACCACTCGCCGTAGAGCGGGTCGCCCGCCGGGGTGAGTCCCGCCTCGGCCAGCACGGATCGCAGCCCGGCCGCCCGGTCGCGGGCCGCGCGGTAGGTGTCCGGCCCGGTGATGTGCCCGATCCGGCGCCGCCCCTGCGACACCAGGTGTTCGGCGGCGAGCCGGGCACCGCCCTCGTCGTCGGCGACGATCGACAGATCGCGCGGGTCGGTCGACTCGGCGTAGGCGTAGACCACCGGGACCGGGATGTCCTGGGTCAACGACGGGCTCAGGTCGTTGCTGTCGCCGACCACGATGAACCCGTCGACCTGGCGGGCCAGCAGGGTACGGATGTAGTGCTGACGGCGGATCGCGTCGCCGCGAGCGTCGCAGAGCAGCACGGACATCTGCCCGTTGCCGAGGGCGTTCTCGGCGCCGAGCAGGATGGGTATGGCGAACCGGCCACCGAGTTCGTCGGTGAGCAGCCCGACCGTGCGGGTGCGTCCGGAGATCAGACCGCGGGCCAGCGCGTTGGGCTGGAAGGAGAGCTCGGCGGCGGCACGTAGCACCCGTTCGCGGGTGGCCGGGGCGACCTCGGCGCGGCTGTTCAGGGCCTTGGACGCGGTGGCCACCGAGACCCCGGCGCGGTTCGCCACGTCGCTCAGCGTCACTGACTGCGATCGTCGTCGGCCCACCGAAAGCCTTTCGCGACATCTCCGGGCAACAGCGGCTGCTCGCCAACCCCCCGCACCCCGGCCAGCGTAGTGCGTGGGCTGCCGCCGGGGAAGGTGACGGTGGTGCCGAGCGCGGGAGCAAGTTTACGTTCCCGACATCTTGTCGAAAAGGTTTTCGTCCGGCAGGGTAACGGCAGGAAGTGATCTGAGTCACTGTATGGGAGGGCTCCCATGCCGTCCGCTCCCCTCCTGGCCGCCCGCGCGCTGTCCGCGGCCGAGATCGCCGACCCGCCCTCCAC
>NZ_POTY01000479.1 GCF_003236315.1 Micromonospora craterilacus | reverse complement strand
ACTCCGAGGAAGCCCTGGCCGTGCTGAGGACCGAGTACACCGCGAACGACTTTCCCCGGCTGCCGGTCCGGGAGGAGGAGCACGCCTTGGTCTGGCTCACCCGGTCACCCCTACAGGCAGACGTCCCCGCGGGGGTGGTGAAGACCGAAAGCTTCCGCCTCCGCCCCACCCGTCGCTCCCGCCTGCACTGACGAACTCGACGGCGACCATCGATGCCGCGCGGCTGCAGAGGCGGGAGCGCGGTCAGCACAGCGGTGATCGGTACAGCACTTCGACGTACCTGATCTCGCCACGGACCACGTCGAGGATGAGGTAGCCCGGCCATGGCGCGTCGAGGCACACAGGGCGGTGGCCATCGCCGTAGGCGTCAGCCGGCTTCGGCGCGGTGTGAAAGCTCTGGCAGAAGTCGTCCCCGCCAACCGCACCTCTGCACGACTCGCAGCCGCGCGACCTGCTCTGCCAGCCGTTTCTCACCTTCGGCCGCGAGTGCTGCGGCGAGTTCGGCGGTAAAGACCGGCCACCTGGCAGGGCTCCGGCGGTCGCGACACGAGCGCTACGTCGCTTTCCAGGCGTTTCGGTTCAGAGGGCACCACTAGCGCCCAGACGACTTTACATCGACATGTCCGAATGCTCGAACTCCGCGCCCCTATGACCGGCATCATATTGATCGCATGTGTACGGAACTGTTCCGCACAGCCCAGGTCCTTCCCAGCCTCATCGAACACCGGCCAGGCTTACCACCAGATCGATGCAATCCGCAGGACGCCCTTCGTCCTGCGGCCCGGGCAAGCGGCGCGCGGCACCGTGGTTGATGACCGTCCGCTGAGACCGAAAGGGCCAACTGATGAAATTGACCCGAACCACCAGGCGCTCCCAGGCGAGGCGCCTGCTCAGTGCCGCTCTCCTGGCGTTGATCACTCCGGCCTGCTCTGGCGCTGACCGCCGGCACGGCGCAGGCTGACGAGTACCGTCCCCCGGAGACCGACTTTGGCAAGCTCGTCTACCCGACCGGCTGTGGTGACATCATCAGCCTCGGTGCCAACGGCGCATGGGGGTGCTTCGAACGACACGGCGACAGGTTTCTGGTCCGGGCTGGGTCGGGTGACGGAACTGCCCGGGTCGTGTGGTTCAACGACCTCAAGAACTCGAAGGACGAATGGCAGCCCTATCGTCAGGGCACCTGCTGGGGCGAGTGGACCACGGCGACGACGCCGCTCTGCGACAAGGACTTCTACGAGGACAGCACCTTCCCTAACCTCGGTCTTTCACTTGAGTGCCATTCGATAGCCGGTCTTCGATGAAGAAGATTTGCGTACCTATCGGCGTTTTCTTGGCATGTTGAGGGCCCGGCGCGGGGCCGGGTTCCTCCGTGTTGCTGGCCG
>NZ_POTY01000478.1 GCF_003236315.1 Micromonospora craterilacus | reverse complement strand
GTGCAGGGTCAGGGTGCGGTCGGCGAGCGCGGCCACGAACTCGGCGTCGTGGGTCACCGTGACCAGGCCGTGGCCGGCGTCGCGCAGCTCCGCGAAGAGGTCCACCAGCTCCCGCCAGGTGCGCCGGTCCTGACCGAAGGTCGGTTCGTCGCAGATGAGCAGGCGGGGCGCGGTGGCCAGGGCGGTCGCCACGCTCAGCCGCCGCGCCTCACCGCCGGAGAGGGTGTACGGGTTGGCTGCGGCGAGTTTGGTCAGCCGCAGCCGTTGCAACAGCGGGTCGACGCGGTCGCGGACTGCCGCCTCGGACGCCCCGGCACGCCGTGGACCGAGCGCCAGTTCGTCGAAGACGGTGCTGGTGACGAACTGGTGCTCGGGGTCCTGGAACACCGAACCGATCCGGCCGGCCAGCGCGGGTGCGCGCCACCGGTGCGGGGGAGTGCGGGTGTCGGGCCCGGCCAGTTCGGGGCTCGCCACCAGCCGCCCGGTGCCCGGCTTGAGCAGCCCGCCGAGCAGCAACGCGAGGGTGGACTTGCCGGCGCCGTTCGGGCCGAGCACGGCGAGCGCCTCACCGGCGCGTACGGTCAGGTCGGTGGTGGTCAGCCGGGGTGGCCGGCCGAGCCGGTCCGCGGTGAGCAGCACCTCGCCGGCCGGTGCGGCGGCCCGGCGTGGGGGCATCTCCCGGCCGGGCACCCAGACTCCCTCGGCGGCGAGCGCGGCGCCGTGGGCGGCGAAGACGGTCTCCGGCGGCCCGTCGGCGCGTACGCCGCCACCGGGTTCGAGCACCACCACCCGGTCGACCAGGGGCAGTGCCTCGGCGATCCGGTGCTCGACCACGATGAGTGTGGTGTCGGCGTGCACCGCTCGGGCGACCGCCGCGCGGACCAGGGCGGCTCCGGCCGGGTCGAGGTTGGCGGTGGGTTCGTCGAGCAGCAGCAGGCCGGGGCGCAGGGCGAGCACGCCGGCCAGCGCGAGTCGCTGCTGTTCGCCGCCGGAGAGCGCCGCGGTGGGCCGGTCCCGGTGGTACGGGAAGCCGACCCGGCCCAGCGCCTCGTCCACTCTCGGCCAGATTTCGCCGGCCGGTACGCCCCGGTTCTCCAGCCCGAACGCCACGTCGTCGCCGCAGCGGGCCATGACGAGTTGGGACTGCGGATCCTGGAAGAGGATGCCGACCCGCTCCCGGACCTCGGCCGGCGGCCGGCCGTCGACCTCGACGGTGCCCTCCTGCTCGCCGGAGTCCTCGGGCAGCAGCCCGGCCAGCGCGGCCAGCAGCGTGCTCTTGCCGGCCCCGGAGGGCCCGAGCAGCAGCACCCGCTCACCGCGCGCCACCCGCAGGTCCACCCCACGCACGGCCCAGGCTCGCCGCCCGGCGTGCCGCCACCCGAACCC
>NZ_POTY01000477.1 GCF_003236315.1 Micromonospora craterilacus | reverse complement strand
CCTCCTCACCCCCACCGTCGTGACGGCACCCCCCGCCGTCGCCGCCCCGGCCGGCGGCAAGAAGGTCATCGCCAACCTCTTCGAGTGGAACTGGCCCTCGGTGGCCAGCGAGTGCACCAGCACGCTCGGCCCGAAGGGCTACGGCTACGTCCAGGTCTCACCACCGCAGGAGCACGTACGCGGCAACCAGTGGTGGGTGGCGTACCAGCCGGTCAGCTACCGGATCGAGTCCCGCAAGGGCACCCGCGACCAGTTCCGGTCCATGGTGACCACCTGCCAGGCGGCCGGCGTCAAGGTCATCGTGGACGCGGTCATCAACCACATGTCCGGCCAGGCCAACGGCGGCACCGGCTGGGCCGGGTCGTCGTACCAGCACTACGTCTACCCCGGCATCTACCAGGCGCAGGACTTCCACTACTGCGGCCGCAACGGCAACGACGACATCGTCAACTACAACGACCGGTACGAGGTGCAGAACTGCGAGCTGGTCAACCTCGCCGACCTGAAGACGGAGTCGGACTACGTCCGCTCCCGGCTCGCCGCGTACCTCAACGACCTGCTGTCGCTCGGCGTGGACGGCTTCCGGCTGGACGCCAGCAAGCACATGCCGGCCGCCGACATCGCCAACATCCTCAGCCGGCTGAGCCGGTCGGCGTACATCGTGCAGGAGGTCATCTACGGCGCCGGCGAGCCGATCCGGCCCGAGGAGTACACCGGCAACGGCGACGTGCACGAGTTCCGCTACGGCAAGGATCTGGCCCGGGTCTTCCGCTCCGAGCGGCTGGCCTACCTGCGCAACTTCGGTGAGGGTTGGGGCCACCTGCCCACCGGCCGCGCCTCGGTGTTCATCGACAACCACGACACCCAGCGCGACGACGGCGGCGTGCTCACCTACCGCGACCGGGGCATCTACGCGCTGGCCAACGCGTTCATGCTGGCCTGGCCGTACGGCTCGCCGACGGTGATGTCCAGCTACACCTACAGCAACCGGGACGCCGGCCCGCCCTCGGACGGCAACAACAAGACCCTAAACACGGCTTGCTACTCGGGCTGGGAGTGCGAGCACCGCTGGCCGGTGATCGCGAACATGGTCGGCTTCCGCAACGCCACCGAAGGCACCGGGGTCAGCAACTGGTACGACAACGGCTACCAGCACATCGCGTTCAGCCGCACCGGCAAGGGCTATATCACCATCAACGACGAGGACTTCGCGATCAACGGCCGCTCCTACTACACCGGACTACCGGCCGGCCGATACTGCGACGTCATCCACGGCACCTTCTCCGCCAACACCTGTAGCGGCCCGGTGATCACAGTGGACGCCAACGGCTGGTTCACCGCCAACGTCCCCGCTCACGACGCCATCGCCATCCACGCCTCCGCCCGCCTCCCCTAACC
>NZ_POTY01000476.1 GCF_003236315.1 Micromonospora craterilacus | reverse complement strand
ACCCGGTGCCGTCACCGTCCACGCCACCTCCCACCAGCCCCTGGACAGCCACCGAGACATGGGACCGCCCCCATGACCCTGCGCACCCGCCTACGGCACGCCCGCGAAGACGACCGCGGCCAGATCACCCCATGGACGGTCATCGGCGTCCTCATCGTCCTTGTCCTCGCCGGCCTGGTCCTCGACCTGGGCATGGGAATGTCCGACAAGGTCAGGCTGCTCGACGTCGCGCAGGCATCCGCCCGCGCCGGTGCCCGCGAGATCGACCTCGCCACCTACCGCGCCACCGGCGTCGTCCAACTCCAACCCGCCCAGGCCGCCGCCGCCGCGCGCACGTTCGCCGAGCAGGCCGGCGTCGACGGGCAGGTCACTGTGTCCGCCTCCACCACCACCGTCACCGTGACCATCACCGGCCGGCGCCGCACGCAGCTTCTCCACCTCGTCGGCATCACCGGCCTGCCGGTGTCCGCGACCGCGACCGCCACCCCGCTGACCGGGATCACCACGCCTGTCTGACCACAAGCCGCCGCCGCACGACCGGGAGCCCCAGTGTTCGCATTCCTCGCCGCCACCGCCCGCCGACTGGCCGGGCTCACGCTCCTGGCGCTGCTCACCGCCGGCACTCCGTACGCACTGCTGCGCTACGTGGGATGGCCACTGCCTCGCCAGATACCAACCTGGCAGCAGATCGGCGCCGCGCTCACGTCACCAATGACCGACGCCATGCTCGGCAGCGCCGTCGTGTGCCTGCTCTGGCTGGCCTGGGCCGCGTTCGTCTGGTCGCTGATCGTGGAGGTCACCGCAGCCGTCACCGGGGTCCGCCTGCCACAGCCGAGGGCCATCGCACCCGCCCGAGGACTCGCCGCGCTCCTCGTCGCCGCCATCACCGGCGGTGTCCTCGCCACCGCCGCCCAGGCCGCCCCCACTCTCGGCCAGCCCGCTCACGCGACATCACACCACACGAACGCCGCCGTCCCCTCCGCGGCCGCGACGGCCACCGCGTCGAGCACCACCCGGGAAGCGGTCGCGGACACCCCCGAAGCGCCAGTACGCGACGCACACACGCTGCCTGCCAGCCGAACCGGCGCGGACGATCCGATGTCGGTCCGACTCGTGGCCGGTCAGCTGACGCTGGTCTCGTCCGGAACGACCTACGCCTGCCAGGTCAAGCGCGGAGACACCCTGTCGGGGATCGCCGACACATGGCTTGGCGACCCGAACCGGTGGCCGGAGATTTTCGCCCTGAACCGGGGCACCCACTTCCCCGACGTGGGCGGCACGCTCACGAACCCGCACCTGATCTACCCCGGATGGACCCTGCAACTGCCCGACGACGCCACACCACCAGCCGGGACACGACAACCGGCAACTCCCCCCGTGAACGCTGACGCGCCCGCCACC
>NZ_POTY01000475.1 GCF_003236315.1 Micromonospora craterilacus | reverse complement strand
GGCCCGGTATGTGCCGAGCCCGCCCGCTCCGGCTGTGCCCGAGCCGGACCTGCACGTTGTCAGCGTTGCAGGGTCAGTACTCCCGGGCGGTAGGGCAGGAGGCCGTAGTCGCCACCGGAGTTGGGGGAACGTCCCTGGTAGAGCAGTTGCAGGTTGCAGGGGTCCACGGTCATGGTCTGGTCGGCGTTGCTGCGGATCAGCTCGCCGTGGCTGATGTCGTTGGTCCAGGTTGCGCCACTGTTGGCCTTGCCCGCGAACGGGTTGCTCTCCGTCGCGGCCTGCGGCGTCCAGCTGCCACCCAGGCTGGTGGCGGTGAACGATCGGAAGTACCGACCCTGCGAGCCGATAGCCTCGACGATCATGAGGTAACGCTGCTGGCCCTGGAGTTTGTACACCTGCACACCCTCGAAGAGGTTGTTCGTGGTGTCGGTCATGATCGTCGTGTAGTTCGATCCGAAGCTGCCCGGGAAGTTCCCGATCGGCATGCTGGCCCGGTAGATCCGACCGTTGTCACCGGCGAAGAACAGATACATGTTCTGGTCGTCACCGATCAACGCCTGATCGATCGGCCCGGTGCTGGAGTTGGAGATGCTGCCGGTGAACAGGTTCTGGTGCGCCGACCAGCTGTTGACGTTGGTGGGGTCGGTCGAGGTCCGGTAGGAGAAGGCGGGGCCACCCCACTGGTAGGCCAGTACCCAGACGTTGCGGGGCGCGAAGTAGAACAGCGACGGCGCCACCGCCGCGAAGGGCATCTGGTTCTGGCTGGCCGAGCCCATCTGGTTCCAGTTCGAGAACAGACCGAAGTTCATCGAGCCCCACGTCGTGCCCGTGTCATGCGTGGTCGCGTAGACCAGATGCTGACCGTTGTACGGCGCGTAGGTGAAGTCCTTCAACGACACCCAACCCGACCTCGGCTGCGCCAACGCACCCGACGACGACCACCGGTACGACGACGGCAGATTGCACGTACCGCCGGTGGGCGTGGGCGTCGGAGTGGCCGTCGGCGTCGGGGTGGGACCGCCGAGCGAGACGAGCCGGAACTGCTGGTTGGTCTGTCCGTTGCAGTCGTAGAGCTGGACCTGGGCACCGTTGCTGGTGCTCCAGACGTCCAGGCATCGTCCGGACTGGACGCCGGTGATTGTGCCGTTGGAGTTGACGTTCCACTGTTGGTTGGTCTGGTTGTGGCAGCTGTAGATCTGGACCGCGGCACCGTTGCCGGAGCCGGCCGCGTCCAGACACATGTCGCCGTACACCCGTAGTTGTCTGTCGGTGGTGTACGTCCACGACTGGTTGGACTGCTTGTTGCAGTCGTAGAGCTGGACCCGGGTGCCGTTGGACCGTGATGCATTGGGTACGTCGATGCATCGGCCCGACTGGGTGCCGACGATCTCGCTGGCGGATCCGGGC
>NZ_POTY01000474.1 GCF_003236315.1 Micromonospora craterilacus | reverse complement strand
TACGGCAGCCGCCGTTTGAGATGTCGCTGGTGGGGCCTGGTAGGCGAGGTGCGGCCACCGCGTGATCGTCTGTCTGCTGTGGACATAACTTCAGATGTGGCGGTGGCCGCGTGCCACAGCGTAAACCCTGCCCGGTGGCGGCAGGTTCTGGCCGGGGTGTGTGAGGCGTTCGCGGGACGGTTCGGGCGGGTCGAGCCGCGGCGCACGGCTACGGCGTTCGTGAGCGGGCTGCTGGCCGACATCGAGGTCAAGACGTGCTGGCAGTTGGCGGAGCGGGCCGGGCATGCCCGGCCGGACGCGATGCAGAGGTTGTTGTATCGGGCGGTGTGGGACGCCGACGCTGTCCGCGACGATCTGCGTGACGTGGTCGTGGCCCGGTTCGGTGACTCGGACGGTGTGCTGGTCGTTGACGAGACCGGGGACCTGAAGAAGGGCACGCATTCGGTCGGGGTGCAACGCCAGTACACCGGCACCGCCGGCAGGATCGAGAACGCGCAGGTAGGGGTGTTCTGCGGCTATGCCAGCCGGCATGGGCACACGCTGATCGACCGCCGGGTCTACCTGCCGGTGTCGTGGACCGATGACCGGGACAGATGCCAGGCCGCTGGGGTTCCCGACGAGGTCGTCTTCGCCACGAAGTCCGAGCTGGCCGCCGACATGATCACCGCTGCGGTCGACGCCGGCGTTCCCGTCGGGTGGGCGGCTGCGGACGAGGCCTACGGCAACAGCAGCGTCTTCCGCACTCACCTGCGCGAACACCGCCTGGGCTATGTCCTGGCCGTGTCCCGCAGCCACCTGGTCCCTCTCGACGGTGGCAAGACCCGGGTACGGGCTGACCGAGTCGCCGCCGACCTACCGGCCTCGGCGTGGCAGCGCCGCAGCGCAGGCGCCGGATCCAAGGGCCCGCGTTTCTACGACTGGGCCTGGCTCGACGACGTCTGCACCGATGCCGACCCCGACGACGGCGGCCACCACAGCCTCCTGATCCGCCGCAACACCACCACCGGCGAGCTGGCCTTCTACCGCTGCTGGACCCCGCAACAAGCCACCCTTGCCCGACTCGTGCGGGTCGCGGGCATCCGCTGGACGGTCGAGGAAAGCTTCCAAGCCGCCAAGGGGCAAGTCGGCCTCGACCAGCACCAGGTCCGCCGCTGGGACTCCTGGCACCGCTTCACCACCCTCGCCCTGGCCGCCCTCGCCGTCCTGGCGATCTGCGCCGCTGACGCCGACGACGACTCCACCGACACAGGACTGATCAAGCTGACCGTCAACGAAACCCGCCGACTGATCAACACCCTCGTACTCCGCCCGATCCGCGACCTCACCCACCGCCTCCGCTGGTCAGACTGGCGCCGCCGCCATCAAGCCCGAGCCCGCCAAGCCCACTACACCCGACGCCTCAACCTCGAACTCCAGCCATGATCCCAAACGGCGGCTGCCGTACTAG
>NZ_POTY01000473.1 GCF_003236315.1 Micromonospora craterilacus | reverse complement strand
CACCCCGGCCCGGCACGCCCCGGCCGGTCTACCCGCCCACCGGCAACCGTTCGGCGGCGCTCGGGCAGTACCTGGCCGCCGCCGACAACCACGACGACTA
Source organism: Micromonospora craterilacus (assembly GCF_003236315.1). Classification (GTDB taxonomy): domain Bacteria; phylum Actinomycetota; class Actinomycetes; order Mycobacteriales; family Micromonosporaceae; genus Micromonospora; species Micromonospora craterilacus. Next base: position 1,351 of record NZ_POTY01000473.1, on the reverse strand, counting down.
CCTGGGCAAGTGGGGTGACGGGAAGGAGGTGGTCGGCTACGCCAACCTCGGCGAGGTCACCCTCTCCTGGGCCGAGGGCGACGCCAAGAAGGCGGTGCAGACGCTGTGGTGGCGCCTCGGGGGCACCGGCCCGGCGGCACCGCTGACCCGCTGCGTCGTCGACCTCTCCACCCGGGCCACCGGCCCACAGCGGGATCCCGACCACCTGGTGCTCATCCTGGAGGCGGCCGGCGCCGAGGGCAGCGCCGTGAGCGACCGCCGGGCCGAGGACACCTGGGTGTACTGGCGGGAGGGCAGCACCACCCGGCGGCTACGCGGCGGCACCGACGGCTACCTGTACGCCAGCAGCGCCGGCGACTCGGCCGACCCGTGGGACTACACCCAGCCGTTCAAACCGGCCACCGGCACGGTCGCGCAGGTCCCGTACAGCACGGGGGCGCGGCCGTTGCCCGACACGCTGCTCACCACCGCGAACCTGTTCCAGTCGCGCACCGTGCCGACCGTCCCGCCGGTCGACGCCGAGCAACCGCGATCGCTGGCCCTGCCCGCCCGACTGCTGCGCCTGGTCACCCCGACCGAGCTGGCCCTGTGGCCGGTGCTGTGGCAGCTACCCGACAGCTACTTCACCGATGGCCTGACCCAGGGCCCGCCTGTCTGGTCGGCACCGAACCCGCAGGGCCAACGCTCCCTCACCGTCGCCGAGGGCGGTGTGCCCGCCGTGCCACCCGACGCCAGTCGTCCGCTGGAGCGGGGCCTTCGCCTCGAAGGGGAGGTGGACGGGGCGGCGACCGAGGTACGGCTGCGACTGCGGGCCACCGCCGGCACCGACGTGACGCTGCGGACCGGCATCGCGGCCGACGCGCCGCAGACCACCGAGCTGACCGCACAACTCGGGCCGGTCACGGCCGGCGTGCGGAAATTCAGCGCGACCGTCTTCCTGGCTGCCGCCGTCGACGCGTTCGGCCCGGTCGAGATCGTCGTCACCGCGTCCGGCCCGGCGGTGCCGCACGTCGAGTCGTTCACCGTGCACCTGTGCGGCGGGCAGTTGGCCCTGGTCGACGACCCGCAGCCGGCCACCCGCGGTCCGCAGCTCGGCGCCGCCGACGAGCGCATCGTGGTGGATTTCGTTCGTTCACCCCAGGCCACCGTCGCCGCGCTGATGGCCGAGACCCGGGTGCGGCGGATGGTCCGGTACGAGATCCGCAACCAGCAGCGTCCGGTCGCCGCGGGCGGCAATCTGCTGACTCCGCAGATGCCGATGTGGATGGGGGAGGTGCAGTTCGTCGGTCTCAGCGCCGACCAACTGCGCGACCTGCTGCGCCGCCGGTACGCCCGCAAGGCGGTGCTCGAC
>NZ_POTY01000472.1 GCF_003236315.1 Micromonospora craterilacus | reverse complement strand
GGTTCGCGCGGGCCGGGGCGGTGGTGGGCGTCCTGGGTCTGGTGGCGTCGCTGGCGCTGTCAGGTTGCCGGGAGGAGAGCGGGGGCGCTCAGTTCGTGCCCGGGGAGATGCCGGGGGCGTCTGGCCCGGCGACACCGGAGACACCGGGGACGCCGAGCGGGCCGCCGCTGACGGTGAGCCCGGCCGACGGGGCGAAGAAGCAGCCGGTGAGCGTGGAGATCGGTGCCGAGTTGCCGGACGGCGCGACGGTGTCGCAGATCATGCTGGCCACCGCGAACGGCAAGGCGGTCAAGGGGAAGCTGCGTACGGATGGCTCGTCCTGGGTTCCGTCGGCCCCGTTGAAGTGGTCCACCCGCTACACCGCCACGGTCACCGCGAGCCGGCCCGACGGCACGGTCAGCGAGGGCACCAGCACGTTCACCACGATGGCCAAGCCGAACTCGGTGATCACCTCCGGGCTCTACCTGTTCGACGACAGGACGTACGGGGTGGCCATGCCGGTGGTGGCGGAGTTCCACCCGGGCATCCCGGAGAAGGACCGGGCCGCGGTGCAGAAGCGGATGTTCGTGCAGACCGACCCGCCGCAGCCGGGCGCCTGGCACTGGGTGGGCAACGGCACCCAGGCGTACTACCGGGCGCCGGAGTACTGGAAGGCGGGTACCAAGCTCTCCGTACGGATCGCGCTGGCCGGCATCCCGCTGAGCAACGGCCGGTACGGCAACGTCGACCGCAGCGCCACCGCCAAGATCGGCTCCGCCTTCGAGATGAAGGTGACCAACTCCGACAAGCAGATGCGGGTGTACGAGGATGGGCAGTTGATCAAGACGTTGCCGGTCAGCCTGGGCAAGAAGAAGACCCCGTCGTCCAGCGGCACGCTGGTGGTGATGGAGAAGAAGGAAGCGACCGTCTTCGACACGATGAACGACCCGGACCCGGCGAACCGCTACGTCACCGACATCCAGTTCGCCCAGCGGCTCACCTGGGGTGGCGAGTACATCCACGCCGCACCCTGGTCAGAGCACGTCCAGGGGCGGCAGAATGTCTCTCACGGCTGCGTGAACGTCTCCATGGCGAACGCCCGCTGGCTCTTCCAACGTACGAAGATCGGTGATCCGATCACCATCACCGGCACCGAGCGCAAGCTGGCGCACGGCAACGGCTGGACGCCGTGGAACCTGAGCTGGGCGGAGTTCGTCAAAGGCAGTGCGCTGCCGGTTCCGGATGGTGGCGCCGGTCCAGCCCTGTGACGGGACGGGATATGTCACTATCCGGACATCCCGCTCCACGTGTTTCGGTTCACCTTCCGCAACGGGTACGTGTTCCGGTGCGTCTGTGATGTGGACGGGCAGCGGACCACGACTGTGAGGACACCATGCGAGTTCGGGACCAGCGCAACCGGCGGCGGGGGGTGCTCGCCGCGGGGGTGCTCGCCGTGGCGTTGGCGCTGACCTCCGCCTGCAC
>NZ_POTY01000471.1 GCF_003236315.1 Micromonospora craterilacus | reverse complement strand
GGACGCTGGCCCGGCCGACCGCACGGTCCGGCGGGGGGCCATCGAGGGTGATCTCGGCGGTCACGGCGACCGGTTTCTCGGCCTCGACGATGCGACTCACCAGCGCCAGCTGGTCGGCCGCGGCGGCGGGCACCCGGACCACCACGTGGAACGGTCGGTCGGGCGGCTCGTCGAGGACGAACCCGGTGACCCCGGTGGCCAGCTCCAGCGCGGTGCGCAGCCCGTACGGGGTGCCCCGCCAGGCGGCCAGCAGCGCGCCGTGCGCCACCAGGTCGCGTAGCCGGCTCAGCGGCAGCGGCAGCGGGGCGTCCCGTCGGGGCGCGGCGACCACGTGGTCCATCGCCACCCACCCGGCCAGGTACGCGACCATCCCGCCGGGCGCCCGGTACGGCGCGAACAGCGCGTCGACCTCGGCCAGCACCGCCTCGTCCGGGGCGTGCAGCGCCTCCATCACGTCCAGCAGCGCCCACAGCACGCTGCCTGGCACGCCTGCCCGCTGGTACGCCGCGGGCAGCAGCCGCTCAATGGCCGCTCGACGCATCCTGCCGCACCACCTCGATGTCGTGCTCGCCGGAGCAGAGCAGCCAGGTGTCCGGGACGGTGACCACGTCGGCGGTGGCCTGGTTGGCGCTGGGCGACCAGTCCACCGCGTCGGCGCTGCGGTGCACTCCGCGCTCGCCGCCGGCCAGCACGAGCCGCTCCGCTCCGGCGGTGGCGGCGACCGCGTCCACCGGCACGAACCGGGTGCGGTCGCGCAACGGCAGCCCGCAGTTGACCATCACCGGTGCCCACTGCGGCTGCGCCGCCAGGGTGTCCAGCCGCAGCACCCCGCCGCTCTGCGTGGCGGCCAGCGCCAGCGTGCCGCTGAACGCGAGGTCCCGGCAGGTGCCGCCGATCCAGCCCGCCTGCACCGCCTGCCACTTGACGTCGGACTCGAACAGCCGGGCCCGGAAGCAGCCCTGCCCGGGCTTCTTCGGGTCCGGCTCGCCGGCGCCGCTCCACAGCAGGGTGGCCGGGCCGTCGTACTGCACGGCGAGCACCCGGTTGTCGACGTTGGCCAGGCCGACGTGGTTGAAGGTGCCCGGGCGGCCGGCGTTGCCGGACAGGTACACCCCGAAGCCGGCCTGCGCCGCCACCGCCACCCCGGGCGCGCCGCGCTCGGAGACGAACGACCGCACCGCGTAGAAGCCCCGGTCGGCGTCGGCCGGGTCGACCAGGATCTGCAACGGCACCGCGCCGGGCAGCAGCGACACCTCGTACAGGCCGGTGTCGGTGGCGACCAGCAGCGCCCCGGCGCCGTCCCGGTCGATCCACGCCAGGTCGCTGATCCGCGAGTCCAGGTCGGCCAGCAACGACCAGGTCTCGCCCAGGTCGGTGCTCAGGTGCACCCGGGAGCCGCCGCTGGCGCGGACGGTCGCCACCGCCACCGAGCCGGGGCGGGGCACGATGCCCGGCCGGACCGGGGC
>NZ_POTY01000470.1 GCF_003236315.1 Micromonospora craterilacus | reverse complement strand
CTCGATCTCCCCCGTCCCCGCCCCCACCGCCTCATCCCCGCCGATGCCAGCCCGATCCCTCACGCCCGCCACACCGTCGAGCCGGGCCGGCGGCGGGAAGTGGCGCATCGCATCGGCACGGCCGTGGAATCAGCGACTGGCAACACCGGCGAGCCTAAGCTTCTCCTCCTCCCCTCGCTGCCCCTGAGGCCACCAGATGGGCGGAGCGGACCGCGTGATCACCGGCCGGTCCCCTCACACAGCGATCGCCTTGGCGATCCTCCACTCGCCGTCGACGGCGACGAGGGTGAGCACCACACGGTTCTGGTCCACCTTCTCCCCCGTGGTGTTGACGTTTCGCCGGTACTGGTTCACGTACAGCAGCAGTTCGACCCGGCTCGGCTCGGCGGTGATCACGCCAGCGGAGGAGACTTCCGGATGCGACAGCACTTCATCTATGAATCGGTGATCATGCGCGAGACGCAACAGCGGCGACGGACATCGCCGCCCTCGGCCTATCCAGGACCCCGTCGGTGGAACGCCTGCGAGCCCTGCGCGGGTCCAGGCGGCTGTTGAGCTGAGGGCTCAGGTGGACCGGGCGTGGCGTCGGGCGGCTGTCGGTGATTCAGGGCTAACTGTTCGCGCCGGCCCTCCCCGCCGAGCAACCCCCGAGCCTGGTCGCCGAGGCGAGGCCGCCGTGATTTCTGACGTCGCCGGCTTTGAGCCGGGGCCGAGGGTCGACTGCCCGTGTGTACGCGGCTGCGCGAACACGCCCTCCACACGACGCCGCTGAGTCGCCGGCGACCGTGCCCGCACCCGAGTCCGTCCTCGTCACAGCGTTTCCAGGAGAGGGCCGAATCCGCCGCGCAGGAATAGGGGCAGGTGTGGGAGAGTTGATTTCCACAGGTCGTTATTTTGCGTATTTCAGTAGTTGATCTTTTGACATCCGCGGATCAGGTCGCGCGGGTGGTTTCGTCTTCCTCTTGGGGCGGATGTGGCCGCCGGGGCAAACGGCTCGGATAGCCGCAGCGTGCGGCTCCCACTCCCGAGGAGGAGACATATGGCACAGGGCACTGTGAAGTGGTTCAACGACGACAAGGGCTTCGGCTTCATCTCCGTCGACGACGGCGGCGCCGACGTCTTCGTCCATTTCTCTGAGATCCAGTCGAACGGCTTCCGCAGCCTCGCCGAGAGCCAGCGGGTCGAGTTCGACATCGTGCAGGGCCAAAAGGGCCCGCAGGCAGCGGGCGTACGCGTCCTCTGAGCAATCGTGATCATGGCCGGGAACCCGTCGGGCTCCCGGCCATGTCGCTAACGGGCCAGCACAAATCCCACCACCGAATCTCAGACAGGAGTCGCATGGGCGCGACCAGTCCGCCGGCGGTCGTCGATCGCCGCGATGTCCCCCGCACCGTGAACGAACCCAAGCCCCTGCTCGCCGCGCCGCAGACCAGAGCAGGCGCGGTCACGATCTGGATCTTCGTCGTCACCCCGTTCATCGCT
>NZ_POTY01000046.1 GCF_003236315.1 Micromonospora craterilacus | reverse complement strand
GGTCACAACAGGTCGGCGACGTCGGTCGCCAACGCACGGCGGTCGGCCGGAGAGATCCCGTCGAGCGGGGCGCGCAGGCCGGAAGCGGCCACGCCACGCAGCTCCAGGACCGCCTTCAGGTGGGCGAGGTTGCCGTGCCGGGTGGCGACGACGGCCCGCCGAGCCCGTTCCCGGGCCACCTCCAGGGCCACCGCGTCGCCGGCCCGCAGGGCGTCGCGTACCGCCAGGAAGGGGGCCGGAAGCACGGAGCTGACACCGGACACCACGCCGGTCGCGCCGATCCCCACCACCTCGGCGAACTCAAGGTCCGCGCCGGAGTAGACCGCGATCTGCGGGTCGGGCATGGCGGCCAGGTACGTGGCGACGGCCGCGCTGCCCTCGCCACTGATCTTCACCCCGGCCAGGCCGGTGCCGGCCAGCCGGCCGAGCAGTTCCGGCGGGACCGTGGTGGTGGTCCGGTCGGCGAAGACGTACCCGTACACCGGCACGCCGGCGGCCCGGGCCACCACCGTCTCGTAGTACGTCAGCAGCGCGGACTCGGTGGCCGGGAAGTAGTAGGGGGTGAGTGCGGCCAGCCGCCGGGCGCCCTGGTCGACCGCGACCGCGGTGAGCTGCCCGGCCTGGTGGGTGGAGGCGGCCCCGACGTGCCAGTAGGTCCGCTCCGGGCCGAAGACGGCGCCGGCCACCGCGCAGACAGCCAGCCGCTCCTCGTCGCTGAGGGTGGTGAACTCGCCGGTGGTGCCGGCGACGAAGACGCCGTCCACGGGCGCGTCGGCCAGCCCCTCGTAGGCGGCCTTGGTGGCATCGAGGTCGACCGCGCCGCGCTGGTCGAAGAGCGTGGGCAGCGCGCTGATCAGGGCCGCCCGGGGGTACGCGGTCACGGTTTCGACTCCTTCGTTGAGCTGGTGGGTGTCGGGGCCGCGGCCTGTAGCCGCGCGCAGGTGGTGCGCAGGTGACGGTGCAGTTCGGTCTTGACCGCGGTCACATCGCCCGCGGCGGCCAGGCCGGCGAGGTCGTGGTGTTCCCGCGCCGACGGGGCGAGATCATCGAGGCGTTTGCCGGAGGCGTGCAGCAGCCCCTCGATGGTCGGGCGGAACTGGTTCCACAGCACGTTGAGCCGGGTCAGTCCGGCGACCTCGAAGAAGGCGCTGTGGAACCGGAGGTCGGCGCTGGTGAAGGCCGCCGCATCGGGTACGGCCACGGCGGCGTCCATCTCCGTCAGGGCGGTCCGCAGCGCGGCGGCGAGGACCTCCCGGCGGCCGGTGATGGCCCGCTCCGCGGCGAGCAGCTCGAACGACTCCCGCAGGGCCATCAGCTCGTCGATGTCCGCGGCGCTCAGCGAGCGGGTCACCGCGTACCGGCCGGCACCGGTGACCAGCCCCTCGGCCCGCAGGATCTTGATCGCGTCCCGGACCGGTCCCCGGCTGACCTGGAAGGACTCGGCCAGCTCCTCCTCCACCAGCCGGGTGCCGGTCGGCACGTCCCCCGCGATGATGCGCCGCCGCAGCTCGGTGGCGAGTCGCTCACCGAGCGACTCCACCCGGATCGGCCTACCGTCGAACACTGCCACCTCCTGATAACTGTTAACAGTTAACACCCGCGATCGGAGTGCCGTCAACGGCAGTGAGGCGCCGGCGCACTGGGTCGGGTCGACCCGGCCACAGCGGCGCTTTCGCGGTCAGGGTTACCCGGCAGCGACGGCGGCGGGACCGGTCACGCTGCGGGTCGGGTGTCGCCAACCTCCCGGCCGCCGCTGTCCGCCCGCTGTCCGTACCCCTCGGCGCATCCGCGGGGTACGCGACAGCGGGTGGACAGCGGCGGCCGGCACCGTTCGTCCCGCCGGGCCGCCACCGCGGCGGCCCACCGGACGAAGGAGTGATCCATGAACCAGCTCGTGCTCTCCGTGCCGAACATCAGCTGCGGCCGCTGCGTCGAGGCGATCCGGGAGGAGGTGAGCCTGGTGGTCGGCGTCCACGCGGTGACCGTGGACCTGGCGACCAAGACCGTCCGGGTGGACGGCGACGCCGACCCGGGGGCCGTACGGGCTGCCATCGGCGAAGCCGGCCACCAGGTCGCCTGAGCGGCGGGCGAGGAGGCGCAACCACGTACGCCAGTCACCGTCACCGCCGCTCACCCCGTCCATTTCGCACACCACCTGGAGGCCCGCCGTGTCCAGCACATCTCCCGTCCTCGATACCACCCCCACGCGTCGCAACTCCCTGCGCCTCTCCGCCACGTTGCTACTCGCGGGACAACTCCTGTACATCCTGGTGACCCAGTTCCACGCCGACGGGGACGCGAACAACCACCCCGCCGTGTTCGGCGAGTACGCCGGCAACGGAATCTGGACGCTCGTGCACGTCGGCCAGTTCGCGGCCATGGCGATCTTCCTTGCCGGGCTGCTTGCCCTCTTCTCCGTCCTGGACCTCCGGGCTGGAGCGGCGAGTTGGGCGGCTCGATTCGGTGCCGCCGCGGCAGTGGCGGCGCTGGCCCTGTACGGCGTGCTCCAAGCGGTGGACGGGGTCGCCCTCAAGCAGACCGTGAACGCGTGGGCGAGCGCCCCGGACAGCGAGAAGGCGGCGCGCTTCGCGAGCGCCGAGGCGATCCGCTGGCTTGAGTGGGGGGTACGGAGCTACCACAACCTCGCCCTGGGCATCGCGCTGCTCCTGCTCGCGGTCGCCCTCGTGTGGACGGCTCGGATTCCGCGGCCGATAGTCCCCCTGATCGGGCTTTCCGGCCTCGCCTACCTGATGCAGGGCTGGGTGGTCGGCTCCGTGGGTTTCTCGCAGACGGAGACGATCGCCATCGTGCTGGCCTTCGCCCTGGATGTGGTGTGGATGATCTGGCTGGTGGTGGTCGCCTGGCGGATGCCGGACTCGGAGGCCCCGTCACCGGGCTGACGTTTTCGGGTCACGCGCGGGCTTTTGCAAGCTGCGGGTAGAGCGCTTCGATGGGCGCGGCGAGTCCGGCCTTCACCTGGCCGCTGAGCTCGTCGGCGAGGATCTCGTAGCTGCCGGCTTCGATCCCGTCGTAGGCCGAGCGGACGACGTCGGCCGGGTCGAGCTTGGGGGCGTCGACTCCCTTGGTCATGGGGGTGTCGGCGTAACCGAGGTGCAACCCGGCGACGTGTACGCCCTCGGGGGCGAGCTTGATGCGCTGAGTGTTGGTCGCCTGCCAGAGGGCCGCCTTGGTCGCGCTGTAGGCGTCGCCGATCCCGAGCCAACTCAGGACAGACAGCACGTTGAGCACGGTGCCCCGCGAGGTCTTGAGTGCTGGGGAGAATGCGTCGGTCACGGCGAGTGCGCCCCAGAAGTTGGTCTCGAACAGCTCGCGTGCCGCGGACAGGTCGCCGAGCACGCTGGAGCCGTTCGAGGCCCCGGCGTTGTTGATGACGACGGTCACGTCGTTGGCGACCTCGGCCGCGGTCGCGATGGACTCCGGCGACGTCACGTCCAGGACGAGGGGGACGATGCGGCCGTCGTTCCAGTCTCGCGGGTTGCGTGCGGCGGCGTACACCTTGGCGGCACCCCGTTCGAGGGCCTGGTGGACGAAGTGGGTGCCGAGGCCGCCGTTGGCCCCGGTGATGAGCACGACGGCTCCGTTGAGGGTCGGCATGTCAGATCCTTTCGATGATGGTGGCGTTGGCGAGACCGCCGGCTTCGCACATGACTTGGCGGCCGTCGCGGCCGCTGCCTTCGGCGATCGGGGTGCAGACGGCGTGGATGATGTAGGCGCTGGTCATGATGGGTTCCCTCAGGGGTGGCGGTGGCGTACGAAGAGCGCAGCGAGGACTGCGACGACGAGCAGGACGATGCCGCCGGTGAGCAGTCCGCCGTGCAGGGCCGTGGAAAAGGCGTCGGGTACGGCGTGGCTGAGCAACCCGCGCGTTGCGTCATCGACTGTCGGTGCCTGGCCGTGGCTGATGGCGGCGGCGACCGACTTGGCGCTGTCAGCAGGTAGGCCGTCGCCACCGAGATCGTCGGCCAGTAGTCCGGGGAAGCGGCTGGTGGCGATGGTGCCGAGGACGGCTGGGCCGAGCATCGAGCCGAGCTGGCGAAACAGGTTCACTGTTGCCGACGCCATGCCCGCTTGAAGCGGGCTGACGCTGTTCACGGCTGCGGCAGTCGACGGTGCCACGAGCAGTGCGCTGCCGATGCCGGCCAGTGCCAGGCCAGGCCACATGTGGGAGTAACCGTTGTCCGCGCCGTTCCACAGCAGCGAGAGTGCCCCCACACCCATCAGGACAAGCCCGGCGGTCAGGGTGACGGTGAAGCCGACGAACCGCACGATCCGGGCGGCGAAGGCGCTGAATACGACGTAGGTGACCATCATCGGCATCAGCCGCACGCCAGCTCCGAGTGCGTCGTGACCTGCGACCCGTTCTAGGTGCAGGACGCTGAGCAGCGCGATCCCGACAAAGCCGAACATCGCGGCCGCGCCGACCAGCATCACGGTGGTGAAGGACGCGCTACGGAACAGGCGCAGATCGAGCATCGGGTCATGGTGCGTCGACTCGACCCGTAGGAAGGCGATCGCACCGACGGCGGCTACCACGTACGCAACGACGATGGGCGGCTCGCCGTACCCCCTTGCGCCGCCCTCGATGATCGCGTAGGTCGCCGCCGCGACCGTGATCGTTCCCAGGACGACGCCGAGCGGATCGAGCTGCCGTGAGGGGTGCTTGCTCTCCTTCATGACCAGCAAGGTGAGCATGATCGCAATGACGCCGAGGACAACGTTGGTGAGGTAGACGCTGTGCCACGAGAAGTGGGCCAGCAAGAAGCCGGCGACGAGGGGCCCGATCGCCAGGCCGAGTCCGGCGCAGCTTGCCCAGATGCTGATCGCACCGGTGCGTTCGTGGGGGGCGTGAAAGCTCGTGCTCACGATCGCCAGGCCGGACGGCAGGATCGCTGCCGCGCCGACACCCATGATCGCCTGACCTGTGATCAACACGCCCGAGCTGTCGGCCGCGAACGCGGTCACGCTGCCGACGGTGAAGAGCACAACGCCTACGAGATAGGTGCGGCGGCGACCGTAGAGCTCGCCGAACGTTCCGGCCGACATCACCAGGCTCACCAACGCGAGCGTGAACGAACTGGTGACCCACACCAGCGTGCTGCCCGAGACATGGAGGTCGTCCTGGATCGAGGCGAGCGCCCCGATGGTCGACGAGGCGTTGATGAAAGCCATCATCACGCCGATGCAGACCACGAACAGGCTCGGCCACCTGTTCGCTACGGAGGGTGGCGTAGGCGACGCGCGGCTATCCTGGCTAGTGGAGACCATAGCCAGCAAGCTACACCCTGGCTTGCAATGAGCAAAGTCAGGGTAGGATGGCGTGATGAGTCACGACGAGGGGCAGGCCGGGTCCGCCGACGTCCTTGCGCGTCTGGGCGCGTTCTCCGAGCGTGACGAATGGTCTGCGAAGGGCTGGTGCCGCATCGAGCGCTCGCTCGATCTGATCGGCACGCGCTCGGCGATGCTGGTAGTCCGCGAACTCTTCTACGGGGGCACGAAGTTCGACGAGTTGACCCGACGCACGGGCTTGAGCGAGGCCGTCGTTGCCGGGCGGCTCAAGCAGTTGTACGCCGACGGCATCGTCGACCGGCGCCCCTACCAAGAGGCCGGCAAGCGCACCCGGGACGAGTACGTTCTCACCGAGCGCGGACGCGAACTCTTCCCGATCATCGTTGCCCTGGTGCAGTGGGGAGAGCTGCTCGGCGACGACCACCGCACCGGTGTCGAGCTTGTTCACCGCGACTGTGAGGCCCCGCTTTCAGCCCACGTCAGGTGCGCCAGGGGCCACGACGTGCCGCTCGACCAAGCTGCGGTGCGCCTGAAGGACGAGGCCTACGTCACTGCGATGCGTTCGCGGTCCCGCGGGTCCCGTTGACGCAGCGTCGGGTCGCGGTTCGATGACCAGCCTACGGCCCACTCGTGGTGCTGGTCTGCGATGGAGTGGATCGCATCCCCCGGGGCGTCACTACCGGCGCGACGCGGACGGGTGACGCGGCCGGTCAGGCCGGCGCCGTTTCGCCGATCGCCTGGTCCAGGATTTCCAGACCGAGGGCCAGCTCCTCTCGCGTCGTGGTGAGGGGTGGCGCGATCCGGAAGGTGCTTCCCATGCCGGGCAGTTGCACGACATTCATATGGAGGCCGAGTTCGAGGCAGCGGCGGGTGACGTGGGCGCCGAGGACGTCCGAGCCCTCACGCGTCTCCCGGTCGAGGACGAGTTCGATCCCCTGCATCAGGCCGCGCCCCCGTACATCTCCCACCACGTCGTGTCGGTCTCTGATGTCAAGCAGGCCGGCGCGCAGGAACTCGCCAAGCTCTCGGGCCCGTACGTCCATTTGCTCCTGTTGGAGGACGTCGAGCACGGTGTTGCCGACGGCGGCGACGAGGGGGTCGGACACGTGTGTGGTGTAGAAGAGGTAACCCCGCTCGTGTGCCCGTTGTTCGATCTCTTCGGTCGTGATCATCGCGGCGAGCGGTAGGCCGGCGCCCAACGTCTTGGACAGGGTGAGGATGTCGGGCACTATGCCGTCACGCTGGAAGGCGTACCACGTGCCGGTGCGGCACAGACCGGTCTGCGCCTCGTCGACGATCAGCAGCATGCCGCGTTCACGGCACTTGCGCGCCAGGGCGACGAAGTAGCCCGGTGGTGGCTCGATGATGCCGCCAGAGCTGAGGATCGGCTCGACGATGCACGCCGCGAGACTTCCCGATGACTGGGCATCGACGAGGTCGAAGCCGTAGTCGAGCTGGCGCTGCCAGTCCAACTCGCCGTCAGGGGTGGTGAAGTCGGGGCGGTACGGGTTGGGCGTGGGAATCGCGAAGTTTCCTGGCGTGGGCCCGTAGCCCCGGCGGCCGGCGCTGTACGTCGCGGCGGCCGCCGCGTGCGTCATGCCGTGCCACGACTTGGCGAAGGCGACGATCTCGTGTTTGCCCGTGACGAGCTTGGCCATCCGGATGGCCGCCTCGTTCGACTCGGCGCCGGTCGTCAGCAGCAGCGCCTTCTCCAATGGCGCGGGGAGGGACTCGGCGAGCCGGCGCGCGAGGTCGACGACCGGGCGGGACAGCATGCCGCTGAACAGGTGGTCCAGCCTCGCGATTTCCCGCTGCACCGTTTCGACGATCGCGGGATGGCAGTGCCCGAGAATGGCGCTCATCTGGCCCGAGGTGAAGTCCAGGATCCGCCGGCCGTCGGCGGTGTACACGAAGCTACCGGCCGCGCGCTCGATGATCTCGGGCGTGAACGATCCGCCGTAGCGCACCAGATGGCGGGCAGCATCGGACCAAAACTGTTCGGCGGTACTCCGCTCGGTAGTCATCGTCATGGGCCTCACGATAGGAGCGTTCGTTATGCAGGAAAAGCTAATGTTTTTGGCTACGCTGTGCGGAATTCGCGCACAAGGAGTTTCCGATGCGGCTCAACACAGCACGCCTGGAGATGCTCAGCCTGCTGGACGGCCTCGGCACCATGCGGGCCGTGGCCGCGGCACTGCACATGAGTCCGTCGGCGGTGTCAGCGCAACTGGCGGTCCTGGAGGCGGAGACCCAAACCGAACTGCTGCGGCGCAGCGGCCGACGCGTACAGCTCACGCCTGCTGGGCGTACGCTCGCCCGGCACGCCCGCATCATCCTTGACCAGGTCAAGGCCGCTGAGGCGGACCTCCAGGGCCGCTCCGGACAACCGACGGGGCCGGTACGCCTCGCGGCTTTCTCCAGCGTCATACGGACCGTCGTCATTCCGCTCGCCGCGCGGCTCCGGGAGGCGCATCCCAGGATCGAGCTTGAGGTCGCCGAACTCGACCCGCAGGCCAGCCATCCGGCCCTGCGCCGCGGCGACTACGACATCATCGTGGCCGCGGACTTCATCGACGGGTCCATGCCGCTGCATCCTGACGTGCACACCATTCCCCTGCTCACCGATGCCATCGTGCTCGTGCTGCCGCGGCCGCAAGCTGCGTCCGACGCACCGGCGGACCTGGCCGACTTCGCCGAGGCGGCCTGGTCCATCGACATGCCCGGCACATACCTGTCCAACCTGGTGACGAGCACCTGCCGACAAGCCGGCTTCGAGCCAGTCGTGGCTGGCCGCTTCGCCAGCTACGAGCTGCTCCTGGCACATATCGAAGCCGGCCTGTCCGTGTCGCTCCTGCCCGAGCTGGCCGTGGACCGTCGCTACCACGTCGCCACCCGCCCGCTACGCCGACCGTTGACCCGCCACGTCTACGCGGCCGTTCGCAGCCGCTCAACTCTCACCACAGCGAGCCAGATCGTCCTCCACGAACTTCGCGACCTCGCCACGACCCCGCTATCTCGGCACGAGCGGATACCGGCCGGAGAAGCTTCGAACCCGGTCGGGGTACGGAACGTCGGGAGCCCCACACACTGACGAGTCGCCGGAAACGGGCTTTCTCTCTGCGGCACCCAGGTGACGATGTCCTGCGCGGTCTCATGCCCTGGTTCGAATCTCCGCTGGACTTTCTCACCAGCATCGAAGGGATACGCCGCGCGAGCACATCGCTCACCCTGCTTGCGCCCCTGGTTGCTCACTGCGTCGCAGCGCCGAGTTCCTTGCTGCTGCCACCGCTGCGTTCACCGAATCGGCATCGATCGACCCTTCGTAGCGTGTGTTGTCGATGAAGTACGTCGGAGCGTGGTGTAGGTGCATCGCTTCCGCGTCGGCGAGGTCCTCGTCGACCCGTTGGGCGCCAGTCGCATCGCCCCAGTCGTGTTCGAATCGCCGCAAGTTCAATCCCGCGCTTGCGGCCGCTCGGCGGATCTGTCGTTCGTTCTCGATCGGTGCTTCGCGGATGAGCTCGTCGCGCATCTCCCAGAATCGTCCCTGGAGGGCCGCAGCCTCGTTGGCGATGGCAGCGGAAAGACCAAGTGGCTGCTCGAGCGGGAGATGACGGAACGCATACACGACCTCGCTGCCAAAGCGGCCTTCCATTTCGCGGCGCATCTCTCGCGCAGCCGGCGAGTGGGGCGTGGCGTAATTGCCGTACTCGACCACGTTCACCACGGCGCTGCGAGGGTCACCCAGTACGCGGTCGCGAGACGGGTCGAGCGGCCTCACGAGACGGTCCCGGTGCGGCGATCGCCGCCGCTCGAGCGCGCTCATGACGGCGAAAGCGGCGGCGCCGAGGGTAGCGGCAAGCACGGTGGCAGCGATCACGCCGATCTGCGCACGGCTGACATCGACAGAATCGTCGAACGCCAACTCCGTGACGAACAGCGAGATGGTGAAGCCCATCCCGGCGAGCATGCTCAGGCCGGTGATGTGGGACATGCGTACCGCCGGTCCGAGCGCGTCGGGCCGAACTCGGGTGACGATCCAGGTCGACACAGATATAGCGACGATCTTGCCAATGACCAAACCAGCGATGATGCCCCACGTGAGCCGGGAGGTGAATGCGTCGACCAGTGACTCCCGGGTGACGTTCACGCCGGCGTTGGCGAGGGCGAAGATCGGCAGGATCAGCCAGGTGACGTACGGCGTCAGTGCTCGGTGGGCGCGCTCGTTGATCGAGACGGCTCGCGCGAGGGAGTTGTTGGCCGTGCGAGCGTAGCTGGCGGTCGGTGACATCTGGAAGGCTCGGACGTGGTCCTGAGCCCTGCGCAGGTCGTCGAACCGCGTGGGGAAGATCGGCAGCAGTAACGCGATCGCAACGCCGGCCAGGGTGGCGTGCACACCCGACAGGAAGAAGCCGACCCAGACGACGATCGAGGGCAGGAGATACAGCGCGCCGCGCCACACCCCGGCGAGGCGCATCGCCGCGATCATCGCGAGGCCGCCCACAGCAATGAACAGTGGCAGCGGGGTGAAGTGGTCGGTGTAGGCGAACGCGATGACCCCGAGCGCACCGACGTCGTCGGCGACAGCGAGCGTGACGAGGAAGATCCGCAGCTGGGGCGGCATCACACGTCCGATGATGGCGAGCATTCCCAGCACGAAGGCGGTGTCCGTGGAGACCACGATCCCCCAACCGCCAACCGCGCCGGTGCCCCAGGTGATGCCGACGTAGATCAGTGCCGGGATGACGAGGCCGGCGACGGCCGCGATGACAGGGACGCTCGCCCTCCGCCAGTCACGAAGCTCACCCAGCTCGAGCTCGCGGCGGACCTCGAGCGTGATGTGCGCGAAGAATACGGCCATGACGGCGTCGTTGACCCAGTGCTGCAGGTCCAGCTCGAACCTGGAACCTCCGAGTTCGAGGCCGAGAGGGAGATGCCAGAAGGACTCGTAGCTGTCTCCCGCAAGATTCGCCCAGACCAGCGCGGCGACGGTGCCGGCGATCAGGACGACGGCGCCGCGCAGCGCCTCTGGGCTGCGCCGAAGACGGGAGATGGGGCCGCGACGAGTCGCGTCCGGGGAGTTGATCGCGAGGGTGCTCCCAGCCACGTTCGTCACGCCGTTTCGGTGGGCAGGAGGAGGACTTCGGCAAGGTTCACGCTCCGCGGCAGCGCCGCGGCGAGCGTGACCACTGCGGCGATCGCGTCCGGTGTTCCCGCGGACGCGGCCCGTGCATGCTGCTTGTCACGCACGGGCAATGACGCGTTGCGATGCTCGTCGGACTGGTCCGCCGCGAAGCCCGGCTCGATGATGTGGACACGCATGCCCCGTGGCCCGTACTCCTGGCGCAGCGCCCGTGCGAGCTGCTTGATGGCCGCCGACAGGGCATTGAAAACGGCAAACCGAGGGGCGCGAACATCGGTACTGGTGGCGCCGATCAGCACGATGTCGGCGGGCGCCCCGCGGTCCGCGTTATCCAGGAGCGGCTCGGCGAACGTTTGGGATGCGTGCAGCAGCCCGCGCAGGTTCACGTCGATCATCTCGGCCCAATCTGCCGGGATGCCTTCACTGAAGGCGGAGCCGGTGATCACGCCCGAGGACACGACCAGAAGATCGATGCGGCCGAACCGCCTGATCGCGGCCGCTCGGGCGTCGTCGACCTCGAGTTGGGAGGTGACGTCCGCGACCGTGGACAGCACTCGATCGCCTCCGCCGAGTTCGCGTTTGAGGGCGTCGAGGCGGTCCGCGTCTCGACCCACCATGACGATGCTCGCGCCGGCCCGAACCAGCTCGTGGCAAATGGCGCGGCCGATCCATCCAGTCGCGCCGAAGACGACGGCGACCCGAGCACCGAGGACGCCTCTTGTCCCGCTCTGCTCGCTCATCGTTCGCGTCCCGTTGCCGCAAAGCGCAGGAGTCGCTCCCAGTAGAGGGCGGTGAGCTGCTCCCGGTTCGAGGGATCGGTCGCGTCCGCGCTCGGCAAACCGACGCGGTCGTCTTCGAGGTAGGCCCCGGACGGAACGTCGGCGACTGCGGCATGGAGGACCCGGGCTGCGCCCTGGGCGGGAGGACCACCAATGCGGCCCATCATCGCGGCGCTGAGAGGTGTGTCGTTGAGTCCGGGGCAGAGGGCGACGACACCGACCGGCATCGACCGGAGTTCTTCCGCGAGCAAGGACGACCAGGTCACCATCGCCAGCTTCGCTCGCGCGTACGCGGCCACCGGCGAGTAGCTGTGCTCCAGGTCGATGTCGTCGAAGTGGAACCGCTCGACGTGGTGCGCCGACGACCCCACGTTCACCACTCGTGCGCCCTCCGCCAACGACGGAACGAGCAGTCGCGTCAGCAGCGCTGGTGCGAGTGCGTTGACCTGCAGCGTCCGCTCGAATCCGTCCGTGGTGGTGATCCGCTGCGGCGCGCCGGGGACTGCGGCATTGTTGATCAACAGGTCGACCGTCGACACGAGTTTCCTGATCGAGCGGGCAGCTTCGACGACGTGGGAAAGGTGGGTGAAGTCGGCGCCGACGTAGTGGACGTCGGCGGGGCCGAGCCGGCGGATCTGCCTGAGAACCTGCCTCACCTCTTCTTCGGGCTCAGGCCCGAGCACGATGAGCGTCTCGGAGATTGTCGCCAGCCGGCGGGCTGCCGCCTCGCCGATGCCGCTCGTGGCGCCGGTGAGCACAACCGTGCCGAACCGCTTCCCTGGAGTCTTCATAGTGCCTACCCCCTGCGACCTGGATGTCCCGCCCGATGATTCATGCGGATTCGTGCGAAACGAGGAACGCGATGATTTTTGTCGATGTCCTCCGGCTCGCCCACTCGGCCGAGCGCGGTCTTGGTGGCGATGCCGTCGATGATTACCGGTACTGCTCGAACACGTCGCCACCGATGCGAGTGCGAGTAGGTCGCGGGGCGACGGAGCTAACGTGGATGCCCCGACGGCTCGGCTCGAGCCAATGACCACGCATCCATTAGGCGCCGTGCCGGTGACCCGGCGGTATAACAGAACTACCTGGGTCTTGCTTATTCACCCTCCGAGCCCGGGCGAGCACCATGGTCCTCGCCCGGGCTCGGATTTGCGCAGTGACGGCGGCGGCCGGAGGACTGCGAACCAGGCCATGCCGATCATCATCGGACTGCCGGCGCCTGGACTCCGCCTCGCACCGCCATGATCGACAGGATCGCCTAGGAGGGAATGGCGCCGATCTGCTGCATGATGGTCATCCGGTCCGGCGACACCCAGAACTCGGCGATCTTGCCATCCGCGACGCGCATGACGCCGATCCCGATCGCGGACACCTGTCGCCCGGTCGCCGGAACGCCCATGAGCTCCCCGTCGTGCGTGCCCTCATACCGGCAGCGCAGCGCCACGAGGTCACCGTCGGCGATCAGCTCGTCGAGGGGGTGTTGCAGGTCGGTCATGCCGGCGAAGAACGCGTCGCCGAACGTTTTCACCCCGTCGATGTCCAATGTCGGCAGTCCAGCCGGGTGGAATCGGAAGTCCTCCGTGCACAGGTGTACCGGGGTGGTCCGGCCGCGGTCGAGCTCCTCGAAGTAGTTGCGGACGATCTGCTTGTTCTGCTCGGACATGGCGGTGCTCCTCTCACTTGGCCTGGTCGAGCCGGACCGCGTCGGGTCCGGCGGGGAATCGCAGCTGGCCGGTCGTGTCGTGCACGGCCCGCCACACCGTCTCGGCGACCTCGTTCTCCCGCGTGAACAGGTCCTGCTCGACGAACCGGCCGAGGGTCCGCTTCGCGAACGGCTCGTAGGCCGGTGGGACCAACTTGTCCAGCGGGCCGGTCAGGTCGGTGTTGTCGGTCGCCTTGGCGGCGAAGCTGGTCGTCAGGCAGGTGCCGGGCTCGACGGTCTTGGCGCGTACGCCGAATTCGGCGAGCTCGAGGGCGAGCGACGCGGTGAAGCCCTCGATGGCCGCTTTGCTGGCCTTGTACACGGCCGAGAGCGGCATGTGCCCGAGCACGACGCTGGAGGTCACGTTGACCACGACGCCTGCGCCGCGCTCACGGAACTGGGTCAGCACCGCCTGAGTGGTGGCCATGACGCCGAAGGTGTTGGTCTCGAAGATCTCCCGCACCCGACTCATGGGGGTGCCTTCGTACACGCCGATCAGCCCGATGCCGGCGTTGTTGACCAGGGCGTCGATGGGTCCCGCCGCGGCGAACGCGGCAGCGATGGAGTCGGGGTCGGTGACGTCGAGCTGGAGGATGCGGAGCCGGTCGGACTCGGGCAGGACGTCCGCGCGGGGTGTCCGCATGGTGGCGATGACGTTCCACCCTTGCGCGAGAAAGTGCCGTGCGGTCTCCTGCCCGTAGCCGGATGAAGCGCCGGTGATCAAAACTGTGCTCATGGTGGAGAGGGGCTCCTGTCGCTCGTTCGGAAGCGTGCCGAACCACTGTGCGTGGCGGCCGGTGCCGGCCACATCTGTCGGATGACTTCCCCGCCGGAGCGCATCGAGCGCCAATGACCTAAGTCCGGCCTGCGACACCGGCTACCCGGCTCCGCAGCGTTGGGTCCACGCAGCGGCCAGCGGAGTACCGGATGGCCGAACCGCCCGCTCCCGGCGTGGCCGCCTTGACCGCGCAGGAGGAGCAGATCGCCCAGTTGGCGGCGAGCGGTCTGACCAACAAGGAGATCGCCCACCGTCTGTTCCTTTCGCACCGCACCGTCGGCGCGCACCTCTACCGGGTCTTTCCCAAACTCGGTGTGACGTCCCGGGCAGGTCTCAGGGATGCCCTGGGATCCGGCGGAAGCGGTGGCCGTGCCATGCCGTCCCGAACGCCGCGACCGCCGCCATGACGCCTTCGACCTTCTAGGTAAGGGGCCACGGCCCGGCGATGCACCTGAGGTCGTATGACAGATGTGTCACCCCAGCCCTTGCCACGAGATTGGTTCTCGTCCTACCCGAGTACGACCCACCAAGGGGCACCCACCATGACCATCGGACACGGCTTCCACGCCACGATGACCGCCAAGCCCGGCAAGGGAGGCGAGGTCCTCGACATCCTGCTCCACGCGCCGTCGCTGGCAGACGACGACTGCGTCGTGTTCCTGGTCGGCCGGTCCGCCGCCGACCCGGACACCATCTTCGTCACGGAGGGCTGGACCAGCGTCGAGGCCCACAGCGCCTTCTTCACCAGCGAGCCCGCGCAGACCCTGGTTGCCCGGCTCCAGGCGCTACTCGCCGGCGAGTCGGCCTACATCGACGAGATCCCCGTCGGGGGAAAGGCCGCCTTCCGGGAGAACGAAGCATCATGATCACCACCAGCTCGCGTCCCGACGTCGATCCCGAACTGGCGGCACTGCTCGCCGAGATGCCGCTGACATCCATCCTCGACGAGCACGCCCTCGCACAGGTACGTCCCGACTTCTCGGCTCCGATCGAGCCACTGCGGGACGGCCGCTCCATCGATCAGCGGGAGTTCGTCGCCCGCGCCGCCGACGGCGCGGAGATCACGCTGTCGGTGTTCCGCCCGGCCGGTGACCGCACCACCCCCGCGCCGTGCGTCTACTGGATTCACGGCGGCGGCATGATCATGGGTGACCGGTTCGCCAACATTGACATCCCCGTGCAAGCCGAACTCCACGTCTGGGCGGGTGGCGTCCACGGCTTCGACGCGCTGTTCCCCCAGACCCGCATCGGTGCTGCCGCCCGGCGCACGCGCACGCAATGGTTGGCCCGAGCCCTGGACGCCATGTCCGCCGAAGGTGAGATCTGACGATGACCGTCGACTACCGCAGCCAGTTTCTCCGTGAGTTCCTCCGCGATCCGCTCACGGTTGCGTCGGTCGCGCCGAGCGGCCGGGCCCTCGCCGACGCGGTCGTCGCGCCGGTGCCGTTCACCGGCGACCCCGTCGTGGTGGAACTCGGACCTGGCACCGGAGCGTTCACTCAGGCCATCCAACGGCGGCTGGCCGGCCGAGGCCACCATCTGGCCGTCGAGATCAACGAACGGTTCGCCGATTTGCTGGCAGCGCGCTTTCCGAGCGTCGACCTCGCCATCGCCGACGCCCGCAACCTGCGGGAGATACTCGCGGTACGCGGGCTCGACCACGCCGACGTCATCGTAAGCGGGCTCCCGTGGGCGGCCTTCACACCGGGGCGACAGGACGATCTGCTCTCCGCGGTCACCGCGGTTCTCGCCCCAGACGGCGCCTTCAGCACTTTCGCATACGCCCACACGCACTGGATGCCGCCGGCCCGGCGGCTCCGGTGCAGCCTCGACGAACGGTTCGAGGAAGTGGTGCGCGGCCGGACGGTCCGGGCGAACATGCCACCCGCGTTCGTCTACTTCTGCCGCAGGCCGAGAATGTCAACGCGCCCGGTGACGGCTGGGCTGGCTCCGCACCTGTCATGGCAGCGGCCGATCCGGACGCCCCAGAACACGAGACCACCGAACCGCTGACCGCAGACGGGGCCACGCGTCAACCTCGCGTGGCCCTGCTGGTCTCGACCTACCAGAGGTGGCGACGGCCGGTGGCTGAGCGCCGACCGTCGCTGCATTCCGCCCTGTCATGGAATCCACGGAGGGTCAGCCAGCCGACGGGGGTGCGGCGCGCCGGCTCGTCGGCTTGCGGGAGCTGGTGGGTGCCGGGATGGCGGGGACTGGTGTCGCTCTGCTCGCCGGTGGGGCTGGTGCGGGCTCCAGTCGCCGATGAAGGGCCGGAGGTCGGCGGCCTGGGGTGCGATGTCGAATTCGATGCCGGCGAGGGCCCCGTCGCCGCAGGTGGGATCGAGGCGTTCGGCTGCGGCTCGCGCCCAGCCGATCCATCGGGCACGGTTGTCCAAGTCGTCCGGGCTGTCGGGGCCGGCTACTTCGAGGGCGTCGCAGAAGGCGCGGATCTCGTTGGCGGAGATCCAGGAGTCGTTGCCCCGCCGGAACGCCTTCCTGCGTAGAAGTTCGGCGGCCTGGGGACGAGCCTCGTCGAGGGCCGCCTGCCAGCGGCGACGCTCTTCTGCCCGCTTCCTCTCTTGCTCAGCGACGTACTCGTCGTGGGCACGCTGAGCAGCCTGCTGGGCTTCCTCGTCGGCGATGCCGGCTTCGACGTCGCGGATGATGTGGGGAAGGCGCTTCTCCAACGGCGTGCGCTTGTCGTCTGCCCAGGTGTCCTACTTGTCCCAGCCAGCGCGGGCAATCTCCATCCGCAGGCGACCGGAGGCGACCCGGTCGGTAGAACTGATCATCCGCTCATAGCTGCGGTGCGCGTGCGTCGCCGCCCGCCGGTCTCTCATAACCTGAGCGACGCCTCAGGCGCGCATGACGGTGGCGATCGGGATGCGGGCGGCGCGGATGGCCGGGATGAGGCCGCCGAGCAGTCCGGCGGCCAGACCCGCGATGACCCCTGCGACCCCTGCCTGCCAGGGAAACGCGAGATCCTGCAGGAACTGGTCCCGATCGCCGAACAGCGCGCTGATCGCGGTTAGCCCGAGCGCGGACAGTCCGATGGCAGCGGCTGCGGTGAGGAGGCCGGTCAGAAGTGTCTCCGCGAGGACGATGCCGGCCAGCAGCGACCGTGAGGTGCCCACCGCGCGCCGCAACGCGAATTCCTCGACCCGCTCCCCGACGGTTGCGAGCCCGACGTTGAGGATGCCGGCGACGCCGATGAGCAGGACCAGGCCGGCCATGCCGAGGAAGATCCAGCGGATGAGCGCCAGCTCCTTGGCGATCTCTTTCCGCGCCTGGATCGTCTCGAAGTGGATCTGCTCTGCGGGCATCCCGCTGGCCGTGAGGCGGATCCGCAGCAGCTGCTCCAGGTCGCCTGCCGTGGGCGCAAGCATCACCTGCAGCCCGGGACCATAGTTGCCGGCGTTGCTCGAGCGGGGCACCCAGTTCTGCAGCTCATCGGCCCGGGTGTAGGCGGTGGGGTGCATATTGCCATCGTCGATCACGCCGATGATGCGCGGCGTCGGGTTGGCGGTCGTCCCCTCCACGCGCATCTCGGCCGGCACCTGGTGGCGCATGAACCCCTTGGCCGCCTCGAGGTTGACGACGATCCGCGGGGACAACGACGGGTCGGAGGAGAAGTCGAGCCACTGGCCGGACACCGACCGGAAGGGCCGGAACTGGCGGATGTCACCGGTCAGCGCGTTGAGGCTCAGCTCGATTGCCTGGCCGGGCACGGGAACGTCCGGGGCGTCGCCGGCCACCTGCATCGGCTGGCAGTAACCGCGAGCGTCGCAGAAGATCTCGACGCCATCGGGATACGCGTACTGCCCGCCGCCCGGCTGGTCGAACGGGGCTCCGCCGGGGTTGACCGGGCTGACGCCCGGCTCTCCGATGATCGCCTGGGTGAAGGAGATCGCGACCGCGTCCGTCCGCCCTTTCAGGGTGTCCTGGCCGATCTGGATAGTGTCGGCGTTGCCCGGCAGGTAGGTCTGCCGGGTGCCGTCCTTGCCCGCGTGCAGCTCCAGATCAGCCAGCCGGGCGCTCTTGGTGGTCTCGGCGCCGACCTGGACGACCACGACGGCCAGCACCCCGAGGAACAGGCTCACCATCGACAGGAGGGTGCGGGTCTTGCGGGCCCGGATGCCCTGACCACCGATGATGAGAGCCGAGCGGAACCGCCCAGAGAGCCGGATCACCTCGCCACCTCGCTGCGCTCAGCATCGGTCCGGTCCATCCCCATCGCCGCTCTGTGCCGCGCTGGCCCGCTCACTGACGCCACGCTCCTCGTGTCGGTAGCCGGGTGGAGCGCCCCGTCGCTGAGGCGCAGCACACGCTGCATCTTGTTGGCGTGGTCCCAGTCGTGGGTGACCAGGATCAGCCCGCAGCCCCGCTCGGTCGCCGAGCGCATCACCTCGATCACCAGGTTGCCCGTCTCGGTGTCCAGCGCGCCGGTGGGCTCGTCGGCCAACAGCAGGCGCGGCTCCCGGACGAGCGCCCGGGCGATCGCGACCCGCTGCTGCTCGCCGCCGGACAGGCGGGCCGGCCGGTGCTTGGCGAGATGCGCGATGCCGACCCGGTCGAGGGCCTCCAGGGTCCTGGCCCTGCGTTTACGGCGCGGCAGCCAGCCCTGGCCGTTGACCAGGGCCATCGCCACGTTCTGCGCGGCGGTCAGGTGCTTGAGCAGGAAGAACCGCTGGAACACGAAGCCGAACTCGGCGCTGCGCAGAGCCGCCGCCTTGCGCTCCGGCAGCCGGGTGATGTCCCGGCCATCCAGCAGGTACTGTCCACCGTCCGGACGGTCGAAGAGGCCGATCAGGCTGAGCAGTGTGCTCTTGCCGGATCCCGAGCGGCCGAGGATGGCCACGCTCTCGCCACGGTCGACGGTCAAATCGGTGCCGTCGAGGATGGTGCGCGGCGCCTTCTGGCCCTTGAGCGTCTTGGTGATGCCGTGGAGCTCCAGCAACGCCGTCATTTCTCGCCCATCGGCGCGGACGGGTCACCCTCTACGCCTGCTTTGGCGGGTGGGAGATTGGGGCCAGGGACGGCGACTGTCTCGTCGCCGGTGAGGCCGGACTTGATCTCCACGACCTTGCCGTCGCTGAGCCCGAGCACGACGTCTCTGGTCTCCCGCGTACCGTCCGGCTGGACCACGTCCACCTTGCCCCGGCCCTGCCCGCCAGCGACCGCTTCGACCGGAAGCGTCAGCACCTTGCTGGCCCTCGCGGTCACCACCTCGAGCGTGGCGCTGGCCCCGTTGATCAGCTTCACCTTGGCGGGCGCGGTGCACACCAGACGCATCCCGGTCGGCTCCGACGGCTCGATCCGGTCCTGCGGATCCGAGGGCGGTTCGACGACTGGCGGGGCGGACGGCTGGCCGGACGGCACGGCGGACGGCCGCGGGGCCGGCGGGTCCGGGATGGTACCGGCGGGCAGGGCAGCAATGGTGCCGAGCACCTTGCACCGGAACGGCCCGGGGCCATTCTTGATCTGGGCCTGGACCGTCGCGAGCGAATCCGAGATCTTGTACGCCTGGGCACTGTCGATGTCGGCGACGAGCCCGTAGCCGATCTTCTTCGCGGAGACGACGGGCATCCCGGCGGTCACATCGGAGCGGTCGTCCGCCAGTCGACCAGCGAACACCGCACCCGCCGGGACCTCGACGGGGTGCGCCTTGCCGGACCTCCAGACGTTCGCCACCCTCGTCGGCCCGGTCGGCGTACTCCGCGGCGTCCTGACGTCGAAATACCGCACCTCCCCCGTGGCCGGCGCCACGATCCCGAACACCGGATTGATGGTCACCGTGCCGGACAGGCTCACCGTGTTGGCAAGGTCCAGGCGGGTGGGCTGCACCGTGGTCATCGTCGTGCCCCGGGGCGCGAGACCAGGCGTCTCCGCCTGCGCGCTCGGCTCGCTGCAGCCGGTAGCGGTGACCGCGAACAACGCGAGGACGCAGAGTGACAGTAGCCTTCGCACCCGTACCCCTAACTCGATTACTTCGGGCGAACACCCTGACAAGACGCGGGTGTCGGCGATCGCTGGCCCACGGCCTAGGGCGACGTCGGCGACAATCGAACCGCCGAAGACTACCCCTGGCACTCCCCGCTCGCTGCCCGCCGCACCCGAAGTCGATGTCCGGTTACGGCACGTTTGCCAAGGCGGTTCGGGTACTGCCCGTCCGGTTTCACGTTTTCCCAGCTCACGTGCTGTTGGTGGGTCGCCGGGGACTCGAACCCCGAACCTTCCGATCCAACAAGGAGAAGGAAGCGCACCCATCACCGCACAAGCGGATAGCGGACGCGCTACTCAGTCGGATGCTCTAGCCAATTGAGCTAACGACCCAGATGTCGATCATCCACCAGCCGAGTCGACATGGCTACCGGGATTCGATGTCACCCGTACAGGCCCGATGCTCTTTTAGCGGCCCCAGCTGGCGGTTGAGCTCTTCGCGGATCTCGCTCAGCAGGCAGGTCAACGCCACGCTTGGTTCTTCGGCCAGGCGGCGGCGCAGGTGATCTGGAACGAGTCGACTAGCATTCGGGGTTACGCTGCGGATGCCGCAGTTCATCGGCCGCAACTGCGCGGCACCGAGCGCGCCCAACCAAATCGGATTACCCGCTCAACACTCCATCACGGGGAACTAGCAATCCTTTGATGGCGTTTGGTTCGACTTTGGCTTGACCGCCAATCGGAGATTCTGCAGGAAGCCGACCGTAGCCACTCCAGCGACAAAGCCGGAAAGCACAATTATCAACCAACCAGCGCCCCGCGAGATGCGATCGACGAAATCTC
Source organism: Micromonospora craterilacus (assembly GCF_003236315.1). Lineage (GTDB taxonomy): Bacteria > Actinomycetota > Actinomycetes > Mycobacteriales > Micromonosporaceae > Micromonospora > Micromonospora craterilacus. The sequence continues at coordinate 12,621 of NZ_POTY01000046.1, read as the reverse complement.
CGCGAATACCACCGCAAAGAGCGCCAAGGCAAACGCCGAGACGATGTGCCTGCTTCTACTCACCATCACCATCTACCTCCGTCCTGCGCGCCTGTCGGGCTGCGCGACGGTGAGGTCCTGGTCCCGGATCAGCCAAGGCAGCCACAGTCGGGCAGATAGCTGAGCATCAACACGACAACCCCCGCCGCCACAACCGCCGCGACACCCAGTCGCCCCGCCAGCCGAGTACCCCGAACGCCACGTGCGTAGACGATGACGCCACACGCCGCGAAAAGCATGACGCCTACCGCAATCGACACCGTCGGGTAGGGAGCGGCCTGAAAACCCCACCAGCCGAAGGCAAGCAGCCCGCACGCAGCGAGAGCCACGAGCACCTCGCCGAGGATGTCGCCCAGACAGCCCCGGCAACCGTCGAGGCCGTCACGGACGCCATCCTTGACCTTCTCCAGCCCCTCAGCCATCGGCTGAATATGCTCGCACCACAGTGCTACATATAAGCAGCTGATCCAGCCGACGGACACCCCGGGGCTCCGGCAAAGTCGTGGGCTGTCCGGGTTGATCGGATTGGTAAAGACGCGCCGCTACCATCACCCACCGGCGATCTCTTCCTTGTCCGGCGCAGCGGCTGTCACGGTGCCCGAACCCGCTGTGGGCCGCCCGCCGCGGTGGCCGGCCTGCCGGATCTCCGCGCACACCGGGGACGTGCGGCATGGGTTGGTCGTCGTGGGCGACCGCGGCGGTGTGCGCCTTGGTGGCTGGTTGACGCTCACACTTCGCGATCGCCGAGTGTGTCGCCGACGTACCGGACACCACCGTGCCGGCGTTGGGCATCGCCCGGACAGCGCGAGTTTGGCGATCAGCTCCGCCGGTGTCTCGACCGGCAGATCATGCCGCATCCGGGCGGTGCTGGCGATGACCACCGCGTCACGCGCATCGGTCTTGGCTTCGTCGTCAGGCACGCACACGGCGGCCTGCAAGCCGTCGACCTCGAAGGGCACGTTGCGCAATCCCGCCTCCAAGAATTCGGGCGTGTCGCAGGGGTTCCGGCGCGGCCCTGGCGGTCGCTGGCCTCGGCGATGTCGCCGATGCGGCATGCCACCGAGTCGACACGAACTCGATGGCATGCCGTCGTACTCGCCGACACCGATTTCACCGTGACAGAGGTCGAGCGCGGGATGGTCGGCCGGTCGGCTCGGGGTCCGGAGAACGAACGGAACCAGTCTCAGAGCATCGGCACCACCGCGACGGCGATCGCCCGGCTGGTATTTCGGGTCGCCTGGTTGATCGCCGGCACGAAGGCGCCGTCCGGAATCGGATTCGGAAAGACGACCTGCCCGTACGCGTAGCCGCTGCCGCTGTTGTTGTACGCCCAGCAGTCGATGATGTAGGTGTGGATGTCCCCATTTCTGGGTGGTGGCGCTTCCTCGGGTATGTTGATTATGTCGACCCAGCAGCTCGCCGTGATCTTCGACAGCAATGTGGTGTTGCCGATGCGCAGCGTGTTCTGCAACGCGGCGGTGGTCAGGCCGGTCCGCGCCCGGGCTACGAGGGCGATCGGTGCCACAATGTTGAGCGCGTACCCGAGCTGGTCCACGCTCGCCTTGTCGGTCAACGCCGAGATCATGCTCTCGATCGCCACCGCGCACCCCGTGGCGTCCTGGGCGAACCGCTGCATGTTGTCCGGTGACATGAGTTCGATGTCGACGAACTCGATCACGGCATGGTTCGCGCAGGCCCGGGTCTGCGCCACCGTGATCGTCTGGATCTGGGCCAGGATGTCGTTGCGGGACGCGTTGACCGCGGCCAGGATCTGCCGGGTCGCCTCCTGAATCGCAGCCTGGGTACTGTTCGAGCTGGCCCAGGAACTGACGGCGCTGATCGCTGCGGTGATCACAGCGGCCCAGTCGACCGCCGCGCGCGCCGGCCGGGCGCCCGCTGGCACCACCATTGCGATGGACAACAGGGAGGCCAGCCCGACACGTGCAAGTCGCGCCCGCACCCCCGCTTTCCTTTTCGTCATCCCATCTCCCTTTCGCCCTATCGCCACCTCATCGGGAAGCCCACAGCATCGACCACCCGGCGCATGGATGATGGCCAATGCGGACAGCCGAAGTCGCGATACCGTATTGGCGCTGGTTCCGGGCCCGCCCTGGCCGGCCCGGCCGGACAGCGCCGGACACTCTGGCGGCCGATGGCCCCACTGAGCCAGCGGGAGGAACAGCGGTGCTCGCCGACGATCCGGACGAGTTGCTTCGCACTCTCTGCGCCGATCTGCGTCTGCTCTGGACCCAGGCGGGCGGGCCGAGCCTCCGGGCGCTGGGCACCCGGATCGGTCTCGGCAAGAGTCAGGTGGGCGCGATCCTCAACGGGACGGTTCGCCGGCCACCGGACTGGGACGTGGTGCGAGGGCTGGTGGAAAGCTTCCACGACTATGCCCTCGCCCACGACCGGCTGTCGCGGCTCTCCCTGCGTACCGGAGTCGACGAGACCTGGCGCCCCCGATACGCCGTGCTGGAGTACGCGTTCCGGGAAAACCGTCCCCGGCCGAGGAACAACGGCTCGCCGTCGATACCGGCAACGACGACTCAGCCATGGCCGGCGACGCTGGTACCTCGGCAGCTACCCCCGGCCGTCCGACATCTGGTGGGCCGGAAAGCTGAACTGTCCACGCTCGACAAGGCAGCCGACGCCTGCGGGGAGCCCGGCGGGTCGGCTGCCCTGGTCGTCGTCAACGGCACGGCGGGAGTCGGCAAGACCACAACTGTGCTCTGGTGGGCGCGCCGGGCCAGCAGCCGGTTCCCCGACGGCCAGCTCTACGCCGACCTCGGTGGCTTCGATTCGAGCGGCATGGCGGTCTCGCCCGAGGGCGCGCTGACGGGATTTCTCACCGCCCTCGGCGCCGATCCACATCGGCTGCCGGAGGACCTACCGGGACGGGTCGCGCACTACCGCAGCCTGCTCGCCGACCGTCGGGTGCTGGTGGTGCTGGACAATGCACGCGACCCGGCACAGGTCCGCCCCCTGCTGCCCGGCGGATCGGCCTGCATGGCGGTGGTGACCAGCCGAAACCGGCTGACTAGCCTGGTCGTTGCCGAGGGTGCGCTGCCGCTCCGACTGGACCTGCTCACCTCGACCGACGCGGCGAAGATGTTCGAGTCCCGGCTGAACAGCGGCCGAGCCGCCGGCGAGCCATCAGCAGTGGCAGAGATCGTCGAACGCTGTGCCCGGCTACCCCTGGCGCTGGCAATCGCCGCCGCTGGGGCGGCCGCCCGCCCCGACGAGCCACTCGCCGTCTTCGCGGCGCAGCTACGCTCCGGTTCCGCCGTGCTCGACGGTTGGCCGACGGAGTTGACGGCGCCGACGTGCGTACCGCCTTCTCCTGGTCCTTTCGGCACCTGAGCCTGCCGGCCGCAGCCCTGTTTCGGCTACTCGGTCTGCAGGCTGGCACCGCCGTGTCCTCAGTGGCCTGATCTGCTTCTGGCTGGCCTACGCAATGGCACGTCGGCCAGACGCCCTCAAGTGAAAAGATGCGTCGATGCCGCTCACCTTTCCGTCGCACCCAGGTGTGGTACTCCCGCTCAAGCTCTGGCGGCCCCGATGGTTCGACGGTGTCGCGTTGACTACCGGGGCCGTCGCACCCGACATCAAATATGCGTTCCTCGGGGTCGGGCCGGAGTGGCAGAGCCACTCCCTCACCGGGCTGGTGTGGTGGTGTCTGCCGGTAGCGCTGCTCGGCGCGTGGATCGTCCGCGCCACCGTCGCGACCCTCGCCGCTCACCTACCCCACCTCGGCCCGCTCGCGCTGCGCGACTACGGGGTGCTCGCCACAGTGCGCCACCCCTGGCACATCACCGCCGGATCGGCGCTGCTCGGCGCGGCCAGTCACATCGCGTGGGACTACCTCACCCACACCCTGGCGTGGCTGCGCATCGTGTTCGGTATCGACTGGGACCAGGTCAGCGACGTCGCCTGGTGGACCGTGTCCGACATTCCCAGCAGCCTGGTAGGTGCGCTGGTCACGCTCGGCGTCGCCGTCGTGGTCGGCCGCCGCCGGCTCCTTCGCGCCTGGCACGGCGACCCACCGCCGGTCCCCACCCGCCCGGCGGTGTTCTGGTCCGTCGCGGGCGCCGCTGCGATCATCGGGTACGCCCTGACCCCGCTTCTGCCAGCCAAGGAGCTGCCATGGGCGACGACAGTACGGCTGCTGTGCATCACAGCCGGGGCGCTGCTCGTCGCCGCCATGGCAGTGCAAGCAATGAACGCTAGGACCGTGCTTGAGAAGTCCTCATGATGCTTCGGCTGTCGATGGGTCGCCGAGCGGTCTCTCGCGCGGCTGACGGACCACCGCAGACTGGTCGCCTCATGCCGTGGACAGCAGGCCACGCGCGGCCGCGACCTGGTCGACGGCCCGGCGTAGCGCGGCTACGATCCGTTCTTCGCCGTCCGCCCCGAGTCGGGCTGCCGGCACGGACAGGCTGATCGCGTCGATCGCCGGTGTCTGCAAGGGTACGGCCATCGCGAAGCAGACGATGCCTTCGGTGTTCTCCTCACGATCCACGGCGTAGCCGTGTGCCCGGACGGCGGTGAGTTCGGCGCGCAGCGCGTCCCGGGTGGTGATGGTGTGCGCGGTAAGGGCCGGCAGCGGCCAGGCCAAGAGCTGGTCGAGGGCGTCGTCGGGGCGGTCGGCGAGCAGTACCTTGCCCAGGGCAGTGGCGTGGGCTGGCAGCTGACGGCCGATCGCGCTGTACAGCCGCAGGGGATGCACCGACTCGCGTTTGGCCAAGTAGACGACATGGGCGCCGTCGAGGCGTCCGAGGTGGACCGTTTCCCCGAACTGCTGCGACAGGTCGTCGAGCACCCCGCCCAGCAGGCCCACGGTGTCGTCGGTGACGAGGTAGGCAGCGCCGACCTGAAGAGCACGGACACCCAGTCCGAATCGGGTTCCGGTGAGATCGCTTTCCACCCAGCCGCGTTGAGCCATCGTCCGAAGGATGCCGTGCAGGCTGCTTTTCGGGATGTCCAGGGCGCGGGCCAGGTCGACCAGGGAACGCCGGTGGGGCGAGGCGGCCAGCGCCTCAAGCACCTCCAGCGTCCGGCCGGCGGACTTCACCGGTTGGAACGGTTCGGGTGATGACATGGCGTCACCTTAGCGGGGTTGACACCGTGACCGTCACCGATAGGGTCGATATTGTGAATGACGTTCAGCATGATGAACAGGCAAGCGTTGTCCCGACCATCGGTGCAAGCCGCATCCTCCCGGTCGTCGTGCTCGACGACGTACGCGATGCGGACCCACTCGCCGCCGCCCTCGTCCAAGGCGGCCTGCACAGCGTCGAGGTGACCTTCCGAACCGAAGCCGCAGCCGACGCCATCCGGGTCATGTCCGAGCGCCCGGAACTGCTCGTCGGCGCTGGCACGGTGCTGACCCCGGCCCAGGTCGACCAGGCCGTCGAGGCCGGCGCGCGGTTCGTCGTCAGCCCCGGTTTCGGACCCGTCGTCGTACGGCGCTGTCAGCAACTCGGCGTTCCGGTCTTCCCCGGCGCCGCAACGCCCACCGAAATCCAGATGGCGCTCGACGCCGGCCTGGACACGGTCAAGTTCTTCCCGGCCGAGCAGCTCGGCGGCATCGGAATGATCAAGGCGCTCGCCGCCCCGTTCCGCTCGCTGCGGTTCATCCCGACCGGCGGAGTCAACACCCGCAACCTCGCCGATTACCTCGCGCATCCCGCGGTCCTGGCGGTCGGTGGCACCTGGATGGTCGCCCCCGACCTGATCGCCGCCGCCCGCTGGGACGAGATCACCGCCCGCACCGCGGCGGCGGTTGCCGCCGCCCGTCCCCCGTCGGAGGCATGACCGATGGTCCAGATCCGTCCCGCTGACGAGTGCCGGTACGACCTGGTGTCGCTCGGCGAAATCATGCTCCGTCTCGACCCGGGCGAGGGCCGGGTCCGCACCGCCCGAAGCTTCCGGGTATGGGAAGGCGGCGGTGAGTACAACGTGGCCCGCGGGCTGCGCCGCTGTTTCGGCCTGCGCACCGCCGTTGTCACGGCCTTCGCCGACAACGAGGTGGGCCGGCTGCTCGAGGACCTGGTCCTGCAGGGCGGAGTGGACACGTCACTGATCAAATGGGTGCCCTACGACGGGACCGGGCGCGCCGTCCGCAACGGGCTCAACTTCACCGAACGCGGGCACGGCGTGCGCGGCGCCGTCGGCACCTCCGACCGCGGCCACACTGCCGCCAGTCAACTGCGTCCCGATGAGGTCGACTGGGACCATCTCTTCGGCACGCTCGGGGTGCGCTGGCTGCACACCGGAGGCATCTACGCCGCGCTGTCCCCCACCACCCCCGACACCATGGAGGCGGCCATGGCAGCCGCGTCCCGGCACGGCACCGTCATTTCGTACGACCTCAACTACCGACCCAGCCTCTGGAAGGCGGTCGGCGGGCAGAGCCGCGCGCAGGCGGTCAACCGGCGACTAGCCCGCTACGTCGACGTGATGATCGGCAACGAGGAGGACTTCACCGCCTCGCTCGGCTTCGAGGTGCCGGACACCGACGCCTCGTTGTCCCAGCTCGAGGTCGACAACTTCAAGCGGATGATCGAGGCGGTCACGAAGGAGTACGACCACCTTGCAGTCGTCGCCACCACCCTGCGTACCGTCCGCAGCGCCACGGACAACGACTGGGGCGCCGTCGCCTGGTCCGCCGACGCCGGTTTCGTCGAAGCGACCCACCGGCCCGGACTGGAGATCCTCGACCGCGTTGGCGGCGGCGACAGCTTCGCCTCCGGGCTGATCTATGGATTGCTGGAGAAGGATGGCCTCGCCACCGCGGTGGAATATGGAGCAGCTCACGGCGCCCTCGCGATGACCACGCCCGGTGACACCTCAATGGCCAGCCTGAAAGAAGTCGAGGCTCTCGTTCACGGCGGCGGCGCCCGCGTCCAGCGGTAGACGACCTCGTCACCCGAGCGGGGTGACGCTCCTGCTCGGCGACGGTGTGGTGGGGGTCCGGGAGATCCGGACCCCCACCAGATCAGTCGCGACTACGCCCGCGATCGTAGGTGGTGCTGCGGTCAGGAGCCGTCCGCGAGCGCGGCGACCACCCCGGCCCGGCTTTCGTCCTCGCTGGCGAGCACGCCGCCGTTGGCCACGACGTCGGGGGTGATCTCGTTGAAGACCATCCGTACGTCCTGGCGTCGCGCTCCGAGCAGTTCGACCGCGCTGTGCGCGACGGCTTCCGCGAACGCGCGACGCTGCTCGACGGTCCGGCCGCGGAGCAGTTCGACGGTGATGTTGGGCATGGCAGTCCCCTTCCCGGCGGGTCGCAGCGGTCTACATTTGCGACCCAGGTTCGACCTTGTGAATTGCAGAGTATCGCTGCGTGGCCTTGCCGGTCGACTACGCGACGGGTTGACGCGGGACGAAAGCCACCAGCCGGCCGCGCTTCCGGCAGCAGTTCACATACTTGACATATGTTCGACCAGCTGATTCAGTGACGCGATCATCAGCTCGTACGACGTCAGACGCATCAACCGGACGAGGCCTCGACCAGCCACTGAGCACAGAGGATGGTGACCATGAACCGGGACCCCAGGGCCGGACTCGGCAAGGGCAGTCGGCACATGTCGGCCGTGGTCGGCCGGATCGCGGTGCGCCTGACCGCAGCCGCTGTCCCGGTCGCGATCGTCTGCCTGGCCGCGCCCGCCAGTGCCCACGTCACCGTCACCCCCTCCACAACCGTGGCCGGCGCGCACGCCGTCCTCGATGTGGGGGTCCCCCATGGGTGCGACGGTTCGTCGACCATCGAGGTCACGATCCAGATGCCCAAGGAGATCAACTCTGTGACGCCGACCCGGAATGCGCTGTGGACGGTGGAGAAGCAGATGGTAAAGCTCGACCCGCCGGTCACCGACAGCCATGGCAACGAGGTCTCCGAACGCGTCGCCTCCGTGACCTATCGCACCGATGCCCCACTCCCGGACGGTTACCGGGACGTCTTCGAGCTCTCGTTGCAGCTCCCCGAGGCTGCGGGCGCCACCTTGGTGTTCCCGACCATCCAGCGGTGCGAGCGGGGGGAGGCTGCCTGGATCGAGGTGCCGGAGGAGGGGCAGAGCGGGCACGACCTGGAGCGGCCCGCCCCCGCGGTGGTCATCACCGCGGCGGAGAACCACGGTTCCCACGAGCCAGGCACACCCGAGGCCGCCGAGGAGGTGGACGGCAAGACGAACACGGCTCAGGACGCGGGCGGTGGTAATGCGCTGGGCCTGGGGGCTCTGGGCGCCGGCGTCCTCGGCGTCGTGCTTGGCGCCGCCGCACTCGTCGGGCAGCGCCGCGGGGGCCGGGGGTGATCGGACGGTTGCCGCGACTGCGGTGGAGACGAGCGCTCGTCCTCATCGCGGTGGTCGCCGGGCTGGTGGTGGGAGGAGCAGCGCCGGCGAGCGCGCACGCCACGCTGATCAGTTCGGATCCCGCCGAAGGCGCGGTGCTCGCGGAAGCACCCGAACGGATCCGGTTCACCTTCAACGAGACGGCTCTGGGGGTGCCGAACGGCGTTCAGGTCTTCGACGCCCAGGGTGGTCTGATCGCCTCGTCGGCGTCGGTGCGGGGACGTGACCTGGAGGTGACGCTGACCGAGCAGGTCGGACGGGGCACGCTCGTGGTGGTCTGGCGGCTCGTCTCGGAGGACGGCCACCCCGTCGGTGGATCGCTCACGTTCTCGATCGGGGAGCCCAGCGCCAGTGTCAAGCTGCCCCCGAACCGCTCGGCCGGCGCGATCGAACCGCCGTGGACGCTGACGTTGACCCGCTGGGTCGGCTATGTGGGGCTGCTCCTGGCGGCAGGGCTGGTGGGCTTCGCCATGTTGTTCCTCCCGTCGAGCCATCTGGCGAACCGTGCTCGTGTCCGGCTGATGACGGCGGCCCGGGTGGCCGCCGGCACGACCGTGGTCGCCTGGCTGGCCGGGCTGCCGCTCACGGTGATGTACCGGTTCGGAGGTGGCCCGGGCTCGTTGGCCGACGGTGCGAACTGGTCCGCGTTGGCAGCGGTCGAATACATCGTCGCCGCGGCGGTCGTCACCGGCGTCGTCGTGGCTGTCGGCCGACTCGGTCCCGGTGCGCTCTCGCGGTCTCGGGGGATCGTGGCGCTGGCCGCGGCCGGGCTCGCCGCCTGCGCTCCGGCCCTGACCGGTCACACCCAGGTGGCGCGCCCGGTGGCGTTGGCGATCGGGGTCGACATGCTGCACCTGTTGGCGGGCAGCGTCTGGTTCGGTGGGCTGGTGGCCCTGGTGCTCGTCCTTCCCGACCTCGCCGGGCGCGGCGCCGTGGTGGCCGAGGTGCTTGCCCGGTTCTCGCTCGCCGCCGCCGGCATCCTCGCGGCCCTGGTCGTCACCGGGACCGTGCTGGCCTGGAGGATCGCCCGCTCGTGGAGCGCCCTGGTCGACACCGGCTACGGCCGGCTTCTACTGGCCAAGATCGCGGTCGTCCTGGTCGCCGTCGTCATCGCCGCGTGGAACAGATATGTGCTCCTGCCCCGCATGCGGCAGACGACTCGGCGTCGCGAGCGTCGAGCGGGCGGCGGACTCGTGCTGCGTGCGACCGCGGCCGAGGCCACCGTCCTGGTGGCGGTCCTGCTGATCACTGCCGTTCTGGTCGATCGGAGCCCGACGGCGGTGGCGGCCGCAGGCGCGTCCGGGCCAGCTGTGCGTACCGCGACGCTGGGGGGCATCGAGGTACGCACCACCGTCTCGCCGCCGGTCATCGGGCCGAGCACCGTGACCATCGAGCTGAGAGACGCCAATGGCGAGCCCACCGAGGCGCTCGAAGCGCCCCGGGCACGACTCGCGTCCTCCCAGGTCGATCTCGGCGCGGTGTCCGTCTCCAACATCGGGCCCGGGGTCTACTCCGGCCAGGTCGTGCTTCCCTCGGCCGGCACGTGGAGACTCCAGGTCTCCTTGCGGGTCAGCGAGTTCGACAGTCCCGTGACGACCCTGGAGTTCACGGTCCCCGGCGGCTGATCCTCGGTGCTGACGTAGGTCGCCATGGTTACCGCCCGTACCGGGGGCCGCCGGTGTGAGAGCTCCGGGTCAGCGAACGATGCTGTTGCCCTGTTCGAGGGCGAGCCGGGCCTTCACGCTGAGCAGTGTCTCGATGATCATGTCCTGGCGGCCGGCGGTCAGGCGGCTGATCGGCACGGCGACGCTGAGCCCGTCGACCGCAGGTCGGGTGAAGGGAAGTGCCACCCCGAAACAGCGCACGCCGACACAGGACTCGTCGCTCTCCGTCGCGTAGCCCAGGCGGGACGCCTCGTCGATGATCGACAACACGGCGTCCCGGTCGGTCACCGTGTGCGGGGTGATCGCGTCGATGCTGTCCGGGACGAGGGCGTTGCGGACCGCGCCGGGGTGCTCGGCCAGGATCGCTCGGCCGAGGGCGGTCGAGTAGGCCGGCAGCCGGCGGCCGACCGGGGAGTACATGCGCAAGGGGTGCACCGACTCATGCTTTGCGGTGTAGATGACATGTGCGCCGGTGAGCCGGCCCAGGTTCACCGTCTCCTCGGTCGCCGCCCCGATCTCGTCCATCATTGCGGCGGCGCGGGCCAGGACCGGGTCGCCGGCCAGGTAGGCCGAGCTGACCACCAGCGAATGGATCCCGAGCTGGTAAACGCTGCCCGTGGGATCGGTCTGCAGCCACCCCCGCGCGGTCATCGTCCGCAGCAACGCATGCAGGCTGCTCTTGGGAATGCCCAGCCGGTTCGACAACTGCAGCTGGGTCCCCGGGCCGTTTGCGGCGATCTCATCGAGTAGGTCCAGAGCTCGGGCGGCGGATTTGACCAGACCTGCGGATGAGTTGCCGGGTCTCGTCGCCTCAAGCGCCATCGCACACGTCTCCTGACCATCCGTGCACCGTGCACAGATATCGATACCGACATTGTACCGCCCGTCCACATACGTGGACCAGTTTCGCTCTCTTGACCCGTGACTCGGGTCACCTGTACGCTCGGTTCACGTACCCGAACTAAGTTCATAGCTGAGGAGTGCCAGGTGATCCAGGTTCGATATTCGACTTCGCCATCGAGCGTGGAGACGGCAACGACCGCCGAGCTTCGGGAGAACTACCTCGTCGACGACCTGTTCAGCACCGGTGAGGTGCGGGGGGTCTACACGCACGAGGACCGGATGCTCATCGGCGGCGCAGTGCCCGGGCACCAGCAGCTGGGTCTTCCCGCCTGGGACGTCCTCGGCGTGAGCTCGCACCTGCAGCGCCGCGAGCTCGGCATCATCAACGTCGCGGGCCCCGGCCACGTCCTCGTCGACGGAGAGAAGTTCGAGCTCGGGCACCTGGACGGGCTCTACGTCGGCCGGGGCAGCAAGGTCACCTTCGCCGGCGCCGATGCCGCGTTCTACTTCGTCTCCGCTCCGGCCCACGCCACCTACCCCACGACGGCCGTGAGCCGCGCCAGCGTCGAGCCGGTTCCGGTGGGCTCTGCGCAGGGCGCCAGCGAGCGCAACCTCTTCCGTTACGCCTGGGGATCGGATCTGCAGACGTCGGGGCTGCAGTTCGGGGTGACCGTCCTGGCCGACGGCGCGGTGTGGAACACGGTGCCCCCGCACCTGCACGAGCGCCGGACCGAGGCGTACCTGTACGTCGACCTGGCCGAGAACGAGCGGGTCTTCCACTTCCTCGGCCGCCCCGGTGCCACCCGGCACCTACTCGTGGCGAACCGGCAAGCCGTGATCTCCCCGCCCTGGTCCATCCACACCGGAGCCGGCACCGGCTCCTACGCGTTCGTGTGGGCGATGGCCGGGGAGAACAACGACTACACCGACCTCGTCCCGGTTCCGCTGGAGGACCTGTGAAGAGGTCCCCGTTCGACCTCGACGGCCGGTGCGCGGTGGTGACCGGGGCCGGCCGCGGCCTCGGCCAGGCCGTCGCCCTCGGACTGGCCGAGGCCGGCGCCGACCTCGTTCTCGTCGGCCGGCCGGGCAGCCAGACCGCCACCCGGGAGCTGCTCAGTGACCTCGGTCGCGGCGTCGAGGTGATCGACCTCGACCTCGGCGACGCCGAGGCCGTGGAGCGGGTCGGCGCCCAGGTGGCCGCTGACCGCCAGGTCGATGTCCTCGTCAACAACGCCGGCATCATCGACCGGCAGGACTCGGTCGCGGTCACCCGCGGCTCCTGGAACCACGTGCTGGACGTCAACCTGACGGGCCTGTTCCTTCTCACTCAGCAGGTCGGGCGTCCGATGGTCGAGCGCGGCCACGGCAAGATCGTCAACATCGCCAGCCTGCTGTCGTTCCAAGGCGGTTTTCGGGTGGCTGCGTACGCCGCCAGCAAGCACGGCGTCGCCGGGGTCACCAAGGCCCTCGCCAACGAATGGGGACCCCACGGCGTGCAGGTCAATGCGATCGCGCCCGGCTACATGGCGACCGACAACACCACCGCCCTCCGGGAGGATCCCGATCGCGCGAGGGCCATCCTCGAGCGGATCCCCGCCGGCCGCTGGGGCACCGCCGAGGACATCGCGGGCGCGGCCGTGTTCCTCAGCTCGGCCGCCTCCGACTACGTCAACGGTCAGGTCCTGGCCGTCGATGGAGGGTGGATGGCCCGTTGAGCCCATCCC
>NZ_POTY01000469.1 GCF_003236315.1 Micromonospora craterilacus | reverse complement strand
CCTCCCCTCCCCCTCGACCGTCTTCCGCTCGGCGCGCTCTCCCCCAGCCTGATGCGGGCGGCGTTCGCCCGGTTCGCCGCCGACCGGGCCGCCGCCTCCGTCGGGCGCGCCTGGTCGACCTGGAACGGCTTCTTCGCCTTCCTGGTGGCCGAGCAGGTGGTGCCGGGCAATCCGATGCCGGCGGTGGGTCGCCCCCGGTCGCCGCTGCCCCAGCCCAAGCCGCTGCGCGGCGAGGACACTCCCGAGCGGCTGCTCGCCTCGGCCGCCCGCGCCGAGGGGCGGCAGCGTGACCCGTGGCCGGAGCGGGACGTGGCGGTGCTGGCCCTGGCGCTGTGTGCGGGGCTGCGGTTGTCGGAGCTGCTGGCGCTGCGGGTCGGTTCGTTGGCCGGTCGGCCCGGCGAGCGCCGGCTGGAGGTGGCCGGCAAGGGTGGGCGTCCCCGGGTGTTGCCGGTGGAGCCGGATCTGGACGCTTTGTTGGCGGACTATCTGGACAGTCGGGTGCGCCGGTTCGGCTCGCGTACGGTGCGGCCGGATTCGCCGTTGCTGGTGGACCGGCGGGATGAGCCGCTGCGTCGGGGTGGGCTGCAGTATCTGGTGGAGTCCTGCTACCGGCGGGCCGGGATCGGTGACCGGGTGCCGCGTGGGGCGCGGCTGCATGCGTTGCGGCACACGTTCGCGACGCGGTTGGCCGAGGACGGTGCGGGTGCGGCGGAGATCATGCGGCTGTTGGGGCACGCGTCGTTGGCGTCGTCGCAGACGTACATCGAGGTGACCGCCGGGCAGCAGCGGGATGCGGTGCGGGCCAACCGTACGAACCGGGCGTTGGTGGGGTTGGCCCGGGGTCAGGCCGGTTGAGGGGCGGCCGGGGCGCTGAGGATCGCCGGTAGCACGGTGGCGATCGCGGTGGTGGGGTCGAAGGCCGGGTCGGGGTTGGCGAGTTGGTTGTTGAGCAGGCCGTCGACGAGGGCGAGGAGCAGTCGTAGGGCGGTGGCCGGGTGGCGGGCGCCGAGGGCGGCGAGCAGGGGTGTGGCCCAGGCGGCGAGGTCGCGTTGGCGGTGGGCGATCTGTTGTTGCAGGGCGGGTTGGTGGGCGGCCTCGGCGAAGATGGCGAGCCGGGCGAGGGTGAGGGTGCGGCCGGTGGTGGTGAGGTCGTGGACGAGGGTGCCGAGGGCGGTGGCGACGGTGTCGGGGTCGATCTGGTCGAGGTTGCCGGCGAGGTGGTTCCAGCCGGTGGTTTCCAGGTCGAGGAGGCGGGTGAGGACGCCGGCGAGGAGGGCTTCGCGGGTGCGGTAGCGGTTGGAGGTGGAGCCGGTGGGCAGGGCGGCCTGATCGTCGACGGCGCGGTGGGTGAGGTGGCGGGTGCCGCGGGTGCCGAGGACGGTGATGGCGGCGTCGAGGAGTTGTCGTTGGCGGGCGTCCACGGGCTGACACTACAGCAGTAGTGCGGATAACTACATGTGTAGTACGGTCGGGTGATGCGTGGATC
>NZ_POTY01000468.1 GCF_003236315.1 Micromonospora craterilacus | reverse complement strand
GGCTGGAACCCCGGCCGCCCTGGCTCCTGCGGCGAGCGGCCTGGCACGAGGCTGGTGCGCAGTGGGCCCAGCGGCCCGGTGTCCCGCCGCAGCAGCAGCCCGACTTGTACCGGGTGTCGGCGCCTGTCGAGCTGATAGCGCAAACGAATCGACCAGGCCCCGGTGACCTCCGAGGCGGTGGGCCCTGTGCGCAGGGCCGAGAGCCGTGGGTAGTGGTCTGTGCGGCGGTGAGTGGTAGGGCCTCTCGCCTGCTGCGATGTGATCCGGAGGCGTGGTCGGCGGGTCACCCGGCCCCTTGCGGCGGTCGAGGTCTGCTTTCGTCGGGACGGGCTGGCTCTCGACAGCGCCGTCGTCGGTTTCACCGGCGGGAGCGGGTGGGGTGATCGACTCCAGCAACGCGGCGCGAACTGGGGTCTGGGTGGACCGCGGTGAGGCACCTGTCGACCATCCCACGCGATAGCCCAAGCGGTTCAGCTCGACAGGAAGCGAATGCAACGCCCTCCCCCCTCCGGCACGCGGCTGGTGACGTGCCTTCCGCTAGCTTTTCCACAGGGTTTTCCACAGGCTTGGCTTCGGGGTTGAACGGTGGCGGGGCCCGGGAAAGCATCGGCGGCATGGGGGACAGTGACGGGAAGTTTCTCGATCTGGGCTCGATGCTGCGGGCGCTGCGCCGGCAGGCCGACCTGAGCCAGCGGGAGCTGGCCGATCTCGCCGGGGTGCCGCAGTCCACCGTGGCTCGTGTGGAGTCTGGGCAGGCTGCGGACCCGCGGTTTCGGACGGTGGAGCGCCTGGTGCGTGCGGCGGCGGCCACGCTGACCGTGGCTACCGCTGGTGAGCCGACGCGGTCAGTCGAGCCGGACCTCGACGACCGCCGTGACGATGCCGGGCGTCGCTATCCGGCGCACCTGGATGTGCGGAAGGTACGGACGCTCAAGGACTGGCCGGGGGCATGGTGGGCGCAGTCGTACTCGCTGCCTCCCGAGCGCTGGCCGCTTCGCGTACCCGAAGTGACGTACGACCTCGATCGTGGTTGCCGAGATGAGCGGCGGTTGCGGGAGCGGCTCCGCGACGCGGTCCGGATCCGCCGGGTGACCGAGGGCGTTCCGGAGGGGTGTTGGCGGCTGGTGGCCGAGTTGCCCGACGGCGGCCTGATCGGTGAGCTTCGCGCCCACGAGCGCAGTCTCGACCTGCGCTACGGCGAGGACCTCGGCGACCAGCGCGAGGTGGTGCTGGACGGCGTGCTGGTGGTGCCCCAGTTACGGCTGCTCGGCATCGGGCGGCGGCTGGTCACCCGGCTCGGTGAGGAGATGCAGCGCTCCGGTCTGCGCGGGAGTTGCGCGATCGCCGAGTTTAGTGGTGTCGCCTTTCTGCGGGCCTGTGGCTACCGGATCGAGTGGAGCCAACCGTGGACGTTGCGGCTCAACCACGGCCGGCCGGGTGGCGGCCGGCTGGCGGTTGGGTAGGGCGGTGGCGGCAACACGGGGTCCGCGGA
>NZ_POTY01000467.1 GCF_003236315.1 Micromonospora craterilacus | reverse complement strand
AGATATATGTGGGTTGTTGTGGTGCCGTGAACGGTAGCGGCCTGATCTGTCAGGGCCGGGCGGGCCGGCGTTCGCGCAGGTGCCGCTTGACCTGCGCTGTCAGAGGCACGGGACCTGACAAGGGTGCCGGTGGGGTTCCTTGTCAGATCCCCTTCGTCTGACAGTGATTGCTGTGTGGTGTGTGACAGATGCGCTGAGCGTCTGCCTGTTGGGCAACGTGGTCGTCCGGGGGTGACTCCCTAACTCGGCGGGGCCGGTCTGCGCGACATCAGGCAGCCTGGGAGTCGTCGGGGTGGATGAACCGGTTGGGGTTGGTGGCCGCGTAGGGACCGTGGTCGCTGGGCAGTTCGTGCAGGTAGCGCGGGCGTCCGGGATCGCTGGCCAGGGTCCATACCGGGCCCGCCGGGTCGGTGCCGTGCACGCCGGTGGCCACCGGCATGGCGGTGTCCACGCCGGCGAGGGCGTCCATGAGGTTGCGTTCGCGGCCTCGGCTGGGCACCCACAGCAGGAGCGGGTAGGTCGGTCCGAAGTCGGTCACCCGCTCGTAGCCGCGTAGTTTGCGCAGCACGGTGCCGAGGGGCTCGGTGTTGCGGTCGTGTTCGAGGAAGAACCCGACGGTGGTGTCGCCGACGGTCCAGATTCCGTGGCCGTCGGGTTGGATGCCGGCGGCGCCGTAGGCGTCGGTGGCGTGCTGTTCGGACCACCAGCGGTGTAGCCGTGCCTGCGGGTTGGTGCGGGTGTGGGCGAGCAGGTCGCAGAAGAAGTCGTTCACGCCGAGCAGGTGCTGCAGTTTCTTGCTTCCGACGATGCGGTTGCCGCGTTCGCGGCTGCTGCGCGGCGGCTTGGCCGCCGGGTTGTCGGGATCGTGGTAGGCGTCACGGTTGATCGTGAAGCCTTTCGGCCCCAGCGCGTACAGGTATACCGACGACTCGGCGGACTCAGTGTCGACGAAGCGGTCGAGGACCTCCAGGCGGTGCAACCGGGTCAGTCGCAGGCGGGCGCTGCGGCCGGAGGGGAACAGCGCTTTGGCGACCTGACGGGTGGACAGCAGGTAGTGCTCGGCGAGCCAGGACAGCAGACGCCGGTCACGGGTGGAGAGGTAGCGGGTGAAGTAGAACGGGTCGGATTTGGCGGTACGAGGAGGTAGAGGCCGGGACATGGGGACTCCTAGGGAGAACGATGCCCTCCATTCGGAGGGTGTCTGGGTGAGGTTCGACCACAGTGGTCGTCTGACACGCCGCTGTGCGGCGTGAACAGCCCGGCACCGCTGATCTGTCAGCGGGTGCGGGTGATCGGGGTGGAAGGGGTTGTGGATCCCCCGAAGGATCGGGCCACGGAAGCCTGAAACGAACTGCTGGCAGGTCACTCAGGGCGAGTCCTTCTCCTTTCTGCGGCGGCGGTCGTCGGGCTTCTGGCTGTACTTCTTGACCATGGCGTCGACCGCTGAGGCCCTCTGGGCGGGAACCGCCTTGGATGCCTGCTGTCGGATCGCGGTGGCCTCACCC
>NZ_POTY01000466.1 GCF_003236315.1 Micromonospora craterilacus | reverse complement strand
CGCGTCCGTGGGGGTGGGCCGGGTGCCGGATGATCGCAGCACCGTCCGGGTCGCCACGGCGACCCGGACACTGGCCGGCCCGCCTCTGCTGGCGTCCCGGTTGACGCCCGCCGTGCTGCCCGAGCCGGTGGTCCTGCGGCCCCGGTTGGCCCGGTTGCTGGACGACGGGGTGGCCCGGCCGGTCACCCTGGTCCGCGCCCCCGCCGGCTGGGGCAAGACGACGTTGCTCGCCTCGTGGCGGCGCGCGGCCGTCGAGGCCGACCCGGACGCCCCGGCACCGGCCTGGGTCTCGGTCGAGGTCGGCGACGACACCGATCGCCTCTGGTCGTACCTCGTGGCGGCGCTGCGCTCGGTCGCGGACCCCGGTGCGGACCCGGCCGCCGCACCGGCACCCGACCGGGCGCCGCGACCGGACGAGCTGGAGGTGCTCGCCGCCGCACTCGCCGCCCGGGAACGGCCGGTGGTGCTGGTCCTGGACGACCTGCACCGGGTCACCGAACCGGCGGCGTTGGCCGGGCTGGAGTTCCTGCTGCGCCATACCGAGCAGCGGCTGCGTCTGGTGGTGGCCGGGCGCTCCGGTCTGCCGCTGGCGGTGCACCGGCTCCGACTGGCCGGCGAGCTGACCGAGATCGGCCCGGACGAGTTGGCCTTCACCGGTGACGAGATCGTCGACCTGCTGACCGCACACGGGGTGGCGGTGCCGGCCGCCGCGGTGCGGCGGCTGCGGCAGCGTACCGAGGGCTGGGCGGCGGCACTGCGGTTCGCCGCGCTCGCCCTGCGCAGCCAACCGGACCCGGAACGTTGGATCAGCCAGCTCGGCGCGGACCAGCCGGAGATCGCCGGCTACCTGCGCGAGGAGGTGCTCGCCGGGTTGGAGCCGGGCAACCGTGAGCTGCTGCGCCGAGCCGCGGTCGCCGACACGGTCTGCGCCGGACTCGCCGACGCGTTGACCGGCGACGCGGACGCCGAGGGGCGGCTGGGCGGTCTCGCGGAGGACGCCGGCCTGCTCCACTCCGACGGTGGGCACCCGGCGTGGTACCGCTGCCATCCGCTCCTGACCGACCTGCTGTACCGCGAGTTGGCCCGGCTGCCCGCCGAGGACCTACGCGACCTGCACCTGCGCGCAGCGGGCTGGTACGCCGGCAACGGCCGGCCGGAGGCCGCGCTGCGGCACGCGCTCGCCGGTGGGGACTGGTTGGGCGCCACCGACCTGTTCGTGACCCGGTGGCCCGAACTCGTACCGTACGACCGGTTCGCCGGTGCCGGGGCGGCACCCGCCGCGCCCCCGCCGGAGGCGGTGGAGCGTGATCCGGAGCTCGCGTTGGCCTGTGCCGCCCAGCGGGCCCTCGACGGCGACGCCGACGCGGCCGGCCGGCACCTGCGGCTGGCCGCCGGGTACGCCGGTGCCCTGCCGGAGCCGCGCCGGGCCCGGTTCGGGCGGCTGGTCGCCGCGGTGGAACTCGCCCTGGCCCGGCTGGCCGGCGACCCCGATGCGGTACGCGCCGCCGCCGCC
>NZ_POTY01000465.1 GCF_003236315.1 Micromonospora craterilacus | reverse complement strand
CCCCCACCCTCCGCACTTTCCGCGGTCGACCATGAAGCTGTCGACCATGCGGCTATCGGCCCGGGAAAGCGATCACCGAGGCGACAACCTCGTGATCAACAAGGCGGAGGTGGGTCGGTGCTCACTGCTGGGTGGCGAGGAGGGCGGTGTGGACCTCGGTCCACACCTGGTCGTTGACGGCGACCAGGAGGCCGTGGTCGGTGCCGGTCGGGTGGTAGTCCGTACCGTCGAACCGGCGGGCCACCCCACCCGCGGCCCGCACCAGCAACGTGCCCGGGCCGTGGTCCCACGGCAGGGTGCGCCAGAAGAGCACGAACTGCTGCCGACCGGTGAGGACGTCCAGATACTCACGGCCGGCGCAGTGCTGGCCCGGCAGCAGCTCGCCGATCCGCGCACCGCCCGCCTCGACCGCGCGCCGTGTCGACGCCGGGAGGAACTTGGTCATCGCGGCACCCCGCAACGCGCCGGCCGGCGGCGCGGCGGGCAGCCGCAGCGGACGCCCGTCCAGGTACGCTCCCGCACCGCCGTACGCGGTGGCCAGCGTCTTGGCCAGCGGGTCGAGCAGCCAGGCGCCCACCGGCTCACCATCGGTGATCAGGGAGACCATCAGCGCGAACGGGCACCGACCCGCCGCGAAGTTGGCGGTGCCGTCGATCGGGTCGACGAGCCACACGTCGCCCGCGGAGCGCACCTGCCGCAGCAGATCGGGATCGTCCGCCACCGCCTCCTCGCCGACCACGATCGAGCCCGGCCGCAGCCGGCGCAACCCGTCGGTGATCATCTCTTCGGCCCGGCGGTCGGCGACGGTGACCAGCTCGCCGGGGGCCTTTTCGGTCACGTCGGCGTCGCCGAGGTGGCGGAACAACGGGAGTACGACCCGGTCGGCGGTCTCCTGCAACAGCCCGGCGACGTCGTCGAGCAGGGTGTCAGCCACGCGGCGGCAGCTTCACCACGCTGACGAAGAACTCGTCGATCTGCCGGACCACCTCGATGAACCGCTCGAAGTCCACCGGCTTGGTCACGTACGCGTTGGCGTGCAGCTGGTAGCTGCGCAGGATGTCCTCGTCGGCCTGCGAAGTGGTCAGCACCACCACCGGGATCCGGCAGAGCTGCTCGTCCTTCTTGATCTCCTCCAGCACCTCCCGGCCGTCCCGGCGGGGCAGGTTCAGGTCGAGCAGGATCAGGTCGGGCAGCACCACGTCCGCGTACTGGCCCTCGCGGCGCAGGTAGGCCAACGCCTCGGCACCGTCGGAGACGACGTTCAGCCGGTTACGAAGCTTGTGCTCCTCGAACGCCTCCCGGGTCATCAGCACGTCGCCCGGGTCGTCCTCGACCAGCAGCACCTCGATCGGGCTGCTGCCGTCTGTCGGCGCGGTCATCTCACCGCCTCCTTCACGCCACCTGTTCCACCACTGCCCGGCGCACCGCTGCCGTCCGCCTCGCCGCTGCCGTCCGCCTCGCCGCTGCCGTCCGCCTCGCCGACCGTACCTTCGCCGGTGAACCGGGCTGCGCCGGCACCGGCCGGCGAACCGTCGCCCGCGCCGCCGCCCGCCGCGAG
>NZ_POTY01000464.1 GCF_003236315.1 Micromonospora craterilacus | reverse complement strand
GGCCCGGCCTCCCCTCGGACGCGACTCCGGCCCGGCCCGGCCTCCCCTCGGACACGGCTCCGGCCCCGGACCTGGTCGCCTGCCCGGTACCGGTCGGCCATCGCGTGTCGGGGCGCTCGACGGATTCACCCGGCAGCGGCGCGGCGCCGGGACGGGCGGGCAGGCGTTCGTCGCCCCAGGGGACCAGACTGACCTGGTCGGCCGGGGAACGCCCGCCGCCGAGCACAGCGGTGACCACCGCCTCGGGGCCGAGCAGGCCCTGCACCCGGCTCAGCGCACGATGCGCCCGCTCGCGTTCCGCACCGGTCTCCCCCCACAGCCCGGGTTGCAGGCTGGCCTGGGCAAGCACCCCGTCCGGCACGAGCCGCAGCCGGATGATCCCGGCGGTGGGGCGAGCCGGCCCGCCGCCCCGGCGGCCGGCCCCGGAGAGCCAGCCGTCCAGTTGCCAGCGGACCCGGTCGGCGATCGCCGCCGGGGTCAGCAGGCCGTCGTGCCGCCAGACCCGGTGCAGCTCCTGGCCGTGCGCGGTGACCGCCTCGATGCCGAGCCGGGTACAGGCCAGCCCGTACCCGGCGAGCCGTTCGTGCAGCCGCTCGGCCAGCGTCCGGGCGGCGAACGCCGCGACATCGACGCGGTCGATCGGCTCGTCGAGGTCGGCGGTGACCGTCAGGTCGGCAGGCGGGCTCCGGACCGCGAGCGGCCGGTCGTCCCGGCCGGCGGCCAGCCGGTGGGCCAGCGCCCCGTCGAACCCGAACCGGGCCAGCACGTCGCCGGCGGGCAACGCGGCGAAGTCGCCGAGCGTACGCACCCCGAGCCGGCGCAACAGGTCGGCCAGGGCGGGCCGGCCGAGCGCCTCGACCGGCTGGGCGGCCAGGAACTGCGGCGTACCGCCGGGCGACACGATCCGCCCCTCCCGGGCGGCCAGCCCGGCGGCGAAGACCCCGCCGGCGATGCCGACCTGGCTCTCCACCGCGCAACTCTGCGCGACGTGCTCGACGATCCGCTCGGCGGCCGCCTCCTCGCCGCCGAGATACCGGCTCGGCCCCCGGGCAGCCAACGCGCAGGCCCCGGGACGGATCACCTCGACCCCGACCGCCACCTCCTCGACCGCGGCCACCACCGGCTCGAAGGCCCGGGCGTCCCGGCCGGGGTCGTGGTCGACGACGGTGAGCTGCGGGCAGCGCCCCTGCGCCTCCCGCCGGCGCAACCCCCGGCGCACCCCCTCGGCCCGGGCCCGCTCGGAGCAGGCGATCACCCGGTTGGCGTGCAGCACCGCGACCGGGCCGGTGGCGGACACCCCGTCCACGATCTCGGCGGCGAGGACCGGCCAGTCCGGACACCAGAGCAGCAGAGTCCGAGCCGGTTCGCTCATGCCGGCACTCCGCTGCGCTCCGTGCCGCCACGAGGCACCACCGCACTGCGCCTGACGATTCGCTCGCTCTGCTCGCTCATGCCGGCGCCACCATGCGCAGTCGCCCGGCACCCGGGAGACCGACGCCGGGGGGTGCGGGAATGACCCGGGTCAGCTCGTCACCGGGCAGCCAGACCTTGACCTCCTTGGGGC
>NZ_POTY01000463.1 GCF_003236315.1 Micromonospora craterilacus | reverse complement strand
CGTGACGGGAGCGGGGGTGCCGGCGGGTGGCGGGGTCATGGCCTCGAACCTACAATCATGGGATGAATTCCTGCGAGCTGGTGTAACCAGTGCCACCGCCGGTTGATTCCGCCGCCGTCCCGCCCCGCGGCCGGCGGGTACGGGAGACGATCGCGCAGCTGCGCCAGCGGATCATGGACGGCGAGTGGCCGGTGGGCAGCCGCATCCCGACCGAGCCGCAGCTGGTCGACGCCCTCGGCGTGGGGCGCAACACGGTGCGCGAGGCGGTCCGGGCCCTCGCCCACGCCGGGGTGCTGGAGTGCCGGCAGGGCTCCGGGACGTACGTCCTCACCACCGACGAACTGGCCCCGGTGGTGGCCCGCCGGCTGACCGACGACCGGATCGCCGAGGTGATCGAGGTGCGCCGCGCCTTCGAGGTGGAGGCCGCCCGGCTGGCCGCGCGGCGGCGTACCGCCGAGGACCTGGCCGCGCTCGACGGCGCGCTGGCCGCCCGCGAGGCGGCCTGGCGCGGCGGCCGGGTCGCCGAGTTCGTGGCGGCCGACGCCGCGCTGCACACCGCAGTGGTCGCGGCGGCGCACAACGGCATGCTCGCCGAGCTGTACGCCTCCGTCGGCACCGCGATCCGCAGCACCGTCGCCCACGCGATGGGCGACGCGCTGACCCCGGAACGCCACGTCGACCACGCCCGACTGGTGGCCGCGATCCGGGACGGCGATCCGGAGCGGGCCGCCCGGGAAGCCGGCGCTTTTCTGGAGCCCTCGCCCGGGGCATAGGTTGTCCTCGACGAAATCGGGACACCTCAGGAGTACGCATGCTCAAGGGCTTCAAGGACTTCATCATGCGCGGCAACGTCGTCGACCTCGCGGTCGGCGTCGTCATCGGTGCCGCGTTCACGGGCGTGGTCACGCAGCTCACCAAGTCGTTCCTGGAACCGCTGATCCGGGTCTTCGTACTGCTGATCACCGGCAACAGCAACGGCATCGCGGGTACGGCGCCGGAGTTCCGGGACATCCCCTTCGACTGGATCGCCTTCGTCAACGCGCTGATCACGTTCCTGCTGACGGCGGCCGCGCTGTACTTCGTCGTGGTGTTTCCGATGAACCGGCTCGCCGAGCGACGTAAGCGGGGCGAGGAGCCGCCGCCGGCCGCGCCGAGCGAGGAGGTCAAGCTGCTCACCGAGATCCGGGACGCCCTGGTCGCCACCGGCCGGACCACCCCGGCTCAGCAGCGCGGTGCACTGGACGACGTCCTCGGCCGGCGGGAGGAACCGCCCGCGGCGCGCTGAATCCGGCACCTGCACATCGGCCCCTGCGGGAATCCCGCAGGGGCCGCGTCATCTCGAACACATGTTCGATAGAGTCCCGCCATGGAACAGCGAAAGCACTGGTGGAACGGGAAATGGGGGCGACTGGCGCGGCGGGACGTCTTCCTCCGCGTGGACGCCGACCGGTGGCACGTCGAGCAGCGGGCCGGCGGCGCCGAGGGAGTCTCCCGGTTCTACGAGTACGACACCGTCGACGAGGCCGAGGAGACGGTACGCGCGCTGCTCCAGGGCCCCGACACCTGGCGCGAACTCTCCCCGCG
>NZ_POTY01000462.1 GCF_003236315.1 Micromonospora craterilacus | reverse complement strand
GCCCCGAGACGTCGAAACCCTCCCACGACACGCCACCGCCCGCAGCCTGGCCCACACCGGCCAGCACGAACGACGCCACGATCACCAGCGACACCACCAGCACGGTGGACAGAAGCCACGTCGACCGGACGATCGGCGCGCGTCCCAACCCCGCGACCGCCAAGAGGGCGAGGCCCGCCCACACCCACCACGACCCACCGATCAGGGCAGCGAGGGTCGCGCCGAGCAGCCCGTAAAGGCTGATCTGGATCCCGTTGTAAGCCACCAAAGCGACGAACCCGCCGGCCACACCCCAGCCCCGACCCAGACCACGGGCAAGAATGCCGTAGTAGGCGGCCGGGTGCCCGACCTGACGCGCCATCGCCGTGTAGCCCACCGCCAGCAGCGCCACCGCACCCGCCACCAGCAGATACGTCAACGGCAACGCCGTCACACCGGTGGTCGCGTAGATCGCCGGGATACCACCAACCAGCACCACCACCGGCGCCGACGCCGTTGCCCCGAACGCCCACAACCCGAACGGCGTCATCGTCCGACGCGCCAACGCCACCTGCATCCCCGCCGTCACCGCACCTCACCCCACTGCGGAGAGTCGGGGCACGACAGGTTGCCGCAGCCGTGCACCGAGTGCTCGAACACGCCGCCCGGCGCAAACACCGGTCTTGCCAACCACCGGCGTCCGGCGTCCACCCTGCGAGGTGGAGATGGGGCGTAGCGACGTGTACCAAGGGATTGCACGAGGGGTCTCCTTCGATGTTCGAGAGGGTGCGATGGGTGGCTCGACTGCCCCCGGCTCATTGATGCGCGCCTCCGGGTGAACCGTGGATGGTGATGCCGCCGGCACGGAGAAACGGCGCGAGAGACTGACGACACCTCCTCCTGCCAGCGCCGGCGGCCCCGCCGCGTGCGGGGTGGCGGTCGGGGCAACGGACCAGGCGGTTCCACGAGCGCGCACAGCCACGCCTGGGGCAATCGCGACGTGGGGCACAGACGCGCGCACCAGCACAAGGCCGGCCGCTGGCGCAACGGATCTTGGCGAAAGCGCCAGCAGCCAGGCTGTTGTTCCCACGCCGATCACCACCGCCACGACGGTGGGCGCCACAGGCACCTGCAGCGGGGTATGCAGCCCAGTCCCGGGCGGCCCGCCGGCCGACGTGTCGAGTCGGATTCGCACCCGGCCTCCCCACTCTCAGGCGACACGAGCAGCAGCTCGCGCCACCGGCTGCGACCCAATCCGGCTCCACAGGTATCGGGTCACCTGCCGTACCGGGTTGTCCTGACGTCGCAGTTGTCGATGTCGTCGGATCAGTTATGGCGGGGTGATGGACTGTCGAACACCGTCGACACGAAGAATCGACACGGAATCTGCCCACATCGGAGCGAAGAACTCACTCTGCTTCCAGACTGATCACGTCGGCGATCGGAGCACGGCAGATCTGATTTCGGTATCCAACCGGTCGGACCGTAGGCGAGCGGGCAAGGCCGGACGCGCCCCGTGTCGGATTTCGGTGTCGAGGGTGTTCGACACGAGCAGGTGGCCCGTTTCCTGGATGAGGAGTCCCGTGAGGTAGGCCAGGCGATTCAACGCTGTCTGGATGCGGGCGGGCGCTGGG
>NZ_POTY01000461.1 GCF_003236315.1 Micromonospora craterilacus | reverse complement strand
CCGGCACCTCCACCATCGGCGGCTCCCCCGCCTCCAGCCCGGCCACGATCGCGTCGACCACCGCCGGGTCGCCGGCCGTCACCGACGCGACCACCGCGCCAACCACCGCCGCGTCGGTCGCGTCGAGCACTTCGACCAGCCGGTCTACCGCGTCCTGGTCGTCGTGCGGGCTGGCCATCACGCCCCCGTACTGCGGCGGAGGGCCGTCACCAGTCGCGCGTATGCCAGCGCAGCAACGAAGATGGCCGGCAGCGCCCACGGAACCTGCCACGCCCCGACCTCCACCACCCAGGACACGATCCCGCCCGTACCGAGGTGCACGAGCATCGCCAGGATCGCCACGGCGAGCACCAGAGCGGACAGCCAGGCGGCCAGCCGCAGCAGCAGCCGGGCGATCACCGCGCCACCGCCTCGGCCGCGTCGAACACCGCCGACACGGCCCGCTCCCCCACCAGCGGCAGCACCGTGACCCGCAGCGCCGGGTACACGGCCAATCGGCCCGGCAGGTCTCGGATGGCGGCGATGCGGTCCAGGATGCGGCCAGCGACCGCCTCCACGTCGCCGGCCTTGCCGCCGGCCAACCGGATCCGGGTCGTGCCGGCCGCAGCGGCGAACTCGGCGTCCGACAGGGCCCGCCACAGGGCGGCCTCCCAGGCGAGGGAGACGCGCATGGTTTGGCCGTCCGCACACCACTTCGGCCCGGCCGCCTGGTCGTGGTAGGTGCCCCGGTAGTGGGCGGCGGCGTGCAGCCGCAGCATCAGCCGCGACCGGAGCGCCCCGCCGGGTGTGCGCGGCAGCATCGCGGCGAGCTGCTCGGCGCGGGCGGTGTGGGCCGCGTACCGCACCTCGGCGGTACGGGCGGCGCGTCGCCGGTAGGTAATGTCGGCCACGGTGGGCCTCCTCCCTGGTGGGTCTGCCCACCCCGGCCGGGGGTTGTTCCGGCCGCGAGGCTTTGAGCTAGCCAGCTAGCCCAATATCGCGGCAGGACAGCCCCGGCCGGGGTGGTCCTCATGGATTTGGGGACAGCGGGGACGGCCGGCTTTCTCAGGGCGTGGGCCGTCCCCGCGCACAGCTAGCTCTGGCTCGCGCCGGCTTTGCGGGCGGTTTCGGCGGCGGCCTGGGTCGCCTTCGAGGGCGACAAGTCGCCGTACGACTTGCCCTCAAGCCGGGGGTCGGTGATCTTCTTCTGGTCCGACATCGGGTGTCCTTCCTGTAGCTGGGATTCGGCCCGCCGGTCTGGCGGCCCCCGCGCGCCGCCCTCCCTGCCGGGGCTGGACCGCCCTCCCCGGTCGGCCCTTGACGTTCGCCGCTGCCGCCTCGATCGCCCGGCTCGGCGACAGGTCGCCGTACGAGCGGATGTCCTT
>NZ_POTY01000460.1 GCF_003236315.1 Micromonospora craterilacus | reverse complement strand
GGCGCGACGCGCCGCCGGACGGCTGCGCCAAGGCAAGACCGCCACACCGTCGCTCAACCCCGCCGCCCCGCTGGCCGCGCTGGTCGACATCTTCCTGCCCGGCCCCACCCGCAGCCACACCACCGGCGCGGCTGCCCGCCGCGACCCGACCGTCGACCAGGACATCCGGGCGATCCTCGACAAGACATCCCACCAACTGTGGGAAACCGGCGTCCGCTACGCGATCGCCACCCAACCACTGCGCAGCGGCACCCAGCCCCGTCACCGGCTACGCGGCCTCGCCGACGCGATCGCCTCCTCGTTCGCCGTCTACGCCGGCCGCAACCGTCTCGCCCACCGCACCCGCATGCCCCACCCCGTCGCAGTACTGGCCGCCCGACGCCTCGGACCGGGATTCCTCACCAGCTCCCCGGAACTCGCCGCGATGGCCGGGCTGCCCCGCGACCTCGCGGTACCCGGCCTCGACCGCGCCCGCGCCAAGTCCATGCCGGTGCCGGTCGCCGTGCCCAGTGGGGGACGCAGCCGCAAGGTCCTCGGCGACGGTGAGGTCGGCGGCCACGCCGTGGCCCTGTCCGTCCCGGACGCCCGCTACCACACCCACATGGTCGGCCAGACCGGCTCCGGAAAGACCACCCTGCTCGCCAACCTGATCATCGACGACATCACCGCCGGACGCGGCACCATCGTGCTCGACCCGCACGGCGACCTCGTCCTCGACGTCCTCGACCGCATCCCCGCCACCATGGCCGACCGGGTGGTGCTGTTCGACCCCGCCCAACGCAACCCGCCCGCGCTCAACCCCCTCGAAGGCGACGACCCGGACCTGGTCGTCGACAACCTCGTCTCCATCTTCGGGTCGATCTTCTCCAAGGCGTGGGGACCCCGGATGGACGACGTGATGCGGGTGTCCTGCCTGACCCTGCTCCGACACGCCAACGTCACCCTCCAACACATCCCACCCCTGCTCAACAGCGCCCAGTTCCGGTCCGCGATGACCGTCGACCTGGACGACCCGGACGGGCTGCACGGCTTCTGGCAGTGGTACGACGAGCTGTCCCCGGCCCTGCGCTCCCAGATCATCGGCCCCGTCCTCGCCCGGCTACGCGCCTTCCTGCTCCGGGACTTCGTCCGCAAGACACTGCGCTACCCCAAGTCCAGCTTCGACATGAGCAAGATCCTCGACGGCGGGGTGCTGCTGGTCCGCATCCCCAAAGGCGAACTGGGGGAGGACACCAGCCGGCTGCTCGGCTCGCTGATCCTGGCCCGGGTGTGGCAGGCGGCCACCGCCCGCGCCAGCGTGCCCGCCGACCGGCGCAAGGACTGCGCGATCTACCTCGACGAGGCGCAGAACTTCCTCACCCTCGCCGCCAGCCTCGACACGATGCTCGCCGAGGCCCGCAAGTACCGCCTCGCGATGACCATCGCCCACCAGGACCTCGCCCAGTTCCCCCGCGAACTGCTCGCCGCAGTGTCCGCCAACGCCCGCAACAAGATCTACTTCAGTGTGGCGCCGGAGGACGCCCGCGTCCTGGCCCGCCACACCCTGCCCGAGCTGGACGAGCACGACCTGGCCCACCTCGACGCCTACACCGCCGTCGCCCGCCTCGTCGTCGACGGCCGGCAGACCCCCGCCTTCACCCTGCGTAC
>NZ_POTY01000045.1 GCF_003236315.1 Micromonospora craterilacus | reverse complement strand
GTTGATCATGAAGTTAGCGGGCGGAAAGGCGCCGCCGGCCCCCGCTAACTTCATGGTCGACGCAACGGGAGGCGAGCGGGTCCTGCCGCGTTCCGAGGGGCGGGCGGGGGCCGGAAATCAATTCGACCCCGCTCGCCTCGCCGGTTACGTTGCGAGCTTGTTCGTGCTGCGGGGAGCCCGGGAGATCCGCGGTGCGGGCACCCCGGCAGTTCCCACGTCGAGAGCAGGTTTCGTCAATGGCATGCCGTATCAGTGAACTCGTGCTCAAGTGCCACGACCCCGAGGTGCTGGCGCGGTTCTGGTGCGAGGTCCTGGACTTCGTAGAGCTCGATCGCGAAGCGGAGGGCTGCATCGAGATCGGTCCGCGCGAAGGGTTCGGCGGCGCGCAGCCGACGATCTTCCTCATCCGCAGCGACGAGCCGAACAACGGGCATGCCCGGCTACACATCGACGTCAACCCCACCGACCGGGGTCAGGACGCCGAGCTCGAACGCCTCCTGGCCGCCGGGGCCAGACTCGTCGACATCGGTCAGCCCGCGGAGGCGGCCTGGCACGTCCTCGCTGATCCGGAAGGCAACGAGTTCTGCCTGCTCAAGCGCCGCCTCGATCCACTCTGACGGCCTTCCTCGGCGAGTCAGACGCCGAAGCCGACCCGCTGGTTGGCGGCGGTGGCAACCTGGCGGATGGCCAGGGCGGCGTCCAGGGCGGCCACGGTCGACGCCCAGCCCTTGTCCTCGGCGGAGTCGGGCAGGCCGGCGCGGTCGCGGGCCTGCTCGATGGTGTCGACGGTGAGCACGCCGTGGGCGACCGGCTTGCCCTCGTCGAGGGCGACCCGGGTCAGGCCGTCGGTGACCGAGCGGCAGACGTAGTCGAAGTGTGCGGTCGCGCCGCGTACCACCACGCCGAGGGCGACCACCACGTCGCAGCGGCGGGCGAGGGCCTGGGCCACCACCGGCAGTTCCACCGAGCCGGCCACCCGGGCCACCACCGCCCGCGCGCCGCACGCCTCGGCTGCGGCCACCGCCCGGTCCAGCATGTGGTCGGTCAGCTCACCGTGCCACCGTGCGGCGACCACGCCCACGGTCATTCCCGTCGCGTCGACCGGGGTCGTTCCCGGCTCACCGAAACCCGCCATCGTCCCTACGCTCCGATCTCGTTGCCGGCCACCGGGCGCCCCATCGGGGCCTCGGCCATCTCGTCCAGGTCAAGTAGGTGTCCCATCCGGTCCCGCTTGGTACGCAGGTAGCGGACGTTCTCCGGGTGCGGGCGTACCGGCAGGCCCTCCCGGCCGGAGACGGTGAGGCCGTAGCCCTCCAGCCCGGCCCGCTTGGCCGGGTTGTTGGTCAACAGTCGCATCGACCGCACCCCGAGGTCGTAGAGGATCTGCGCACCGGTGCCGTAGTCGCGTGCGTCGGCCGGCAGCCCGAGGTCGAGGTTCGCGTCGACCGTGTCGCGGCCCTGGTCCTGCAACTGGTACGCCTGCAGCTTGTGCAGCAGCCCGATGCCGCGGCCCTCGTGGCCGCGGACGTAGAGCACCACGCCCCGGCCCTCCCGCGCCACCCGGTCCAGCGCGGCGTTGAGTTGTGGCCCGCAGTCGCAGCGCACCGAGGCGAAGACGTCGCCGGTCAGGCACTCGGAGTGCACCCGCACCAGCACGTCCCGGCCGTCGCCGAGGTCGCCCATCACCAGGGCGATGTGCTCGGCGGAGTCGAACTCGCTGCGGTAACCCAGCGCTCGGAACACCCCGTGCTCGGTGGGCATCCGGGCGTCGGCGACCAGCTCGACCTGCTTCTCGGTACGCCGCCGGTAGGCGATCAGGTCGGCGATGGTGACCAGGGTCAGGGTGTGCTCGGCGCAGAACTTCTCCAGGTCCGGCAGCCGCATCATGGTGCCGTCGTCGTTGACCAGCTCGCAGAGCACGCCGGCCGGGCGCAGGCCGGCCAGCCGGGTCAGGTCGACGGCCGCCTCGGTGTGCCCGGGACGGCGCAGCACCCCGCCCGTACGGGCCCGCAACGGCACCACGTGCCCGGGCCGGGCGAGGTCGGCCGGCCCGGTGCCCGGGTCGGCGAGCAGCCGGATGGTGTGTGCCCGGTCGGCGGCGGAGATGCCGGTACTCACCCCCTCCCGGGCGTCGACGGTCACCGTGTACGCGGTCTGCCGACGGTCCTGGTTGGTGTGGTGCATGGGCGGCAGGTCGAGCCGGTCGCACTCGCTCTCGGTGAGCGGTACGCAGATGAAGCCCGAGGTGTGCCGCACGGTGAAGGCGAGCAGCTCCGGGGTGGCCAGCTCGGCGGCGAAGATCAGATCGCCCTCGTTCTCCCGGTCCGCGTCGTCCACCACGACGACCGGCCGGCCGGCAGCGATGTCCGCCAGCGCCTGCTCGATGCTGTCGAAGATGGTCGTCCCGCTTCGCTCGTTCATGCGACAGCCTCCGAGTAGGTGGACGGGATCGGGGCGGCCGGGCGGGTGGCCCGCGAGGTGCGCCACCAACTGGCCAGGCCCCAGACGCAGAACGCGCCGTAGACGAGGTACATGGCCGCCGACGGATAGAACCCGCCGCGCAGCAGCAGCGGCACGCCGACGGCGTCCACCGCGATCCAGATCAGCCAGAAGTCCACCCAGCCGCGGGCCATCCCGTACGTGGCCAGCAGGCTGCCGGTGAGGATCCAGGCGTCCGGCAGCGGCCCCCAGGAACCGAGCGCGCCGAGCACCGGGTAGGCCAGCGCGGTGCCCACGACGGCGGCGGCGAGCAGCCCCAGCCGCTCCCGGCCGGTGGCCCACCGGGGCGCGACGGCCGCACCGTCGGTGGCGGTGCCGAGGCGGCGGGTGCGGGACCAGCGCCACCAGCCGTAGAGGCTGACCGCGAAGAAGAACACCTGCCGACCCGCCTGCCCGTACAGGTCGTGTGCCTGTGGGGTGGCGAAGGCTCCGCCGAGGAAGACGGTGAACAGCAACGCGTTGCCGACCATGCCCACCGGCCAGGCCCAGACGATTCGGCGCAGGCCGAACAGCGCGGAGGCGAGACCGAAGACGTTGCCGACGATCTCCCGGACCAGCACCGGCGAGCCGGCGAGGTGGACCTCGGCGGTGAGCAGCCAGCCGAGCGGGCCGGTCATCACCGCACCGGGCCCGGGGCGGCGACACCGGGCAGGTCGACCGGCGGGCCGGCGTCGTCGGCCGCTCGGGCGCCGAGCAGCCGCTCGACGTACTTGGCCAGCACGTCCATCTCCAGGTTGACCGGGTCGCCCACCGCCCGGGCACCGAGGGTGGTCAGCGACAGGGTGGTGGGGATCAGGCCGACGGCGAACCAGTCCGCGCCGACCTCGGCCACGGTCAGCGACACCCCGTCGACGGTGATCGAGCCCTTTTCCACCACGTACCGGGACAGGGTGGCGGGCAGCCGGAACCGGACGGTCTCCCACCGCGCGGCGGGCTCGCGGGCGAGCACCTCGCCCACGCCGTCGACGTGCCCCTGCACCAGGTGACCGCCGAGGCGGCTGCCGAGCGCGGCGGCGCGTTCCAGGTTGACCCGGTCGCCGGCGCGCAGCGCGCCCAGCGCCGACCGGCGCAGCGTCTCGCCCATCACGTCGGCGGTGAACACCCCGCCGTCGACGTCGACCACGGTCAGGCAGACGCCGTTGACCGCGATCGAGTCGCCGTGCCGGGCGTCGGAGGTGACCAGCGGGCCACGGACCGCTACCAGGGCCGAGTCCTGCGCCGTCGGGGTCACCCCGACGACCTCGCCCAGTTCCTCGACGATGCCGGTGAACATGCCTAGCCCTCCCTCTTGCGGGGCAGCGCGGTGATCCGCAGGTCGGGGCCGACCTGCGTGACGTCGGTGATCTCCAGGTCGATGGCGTCGGTGATGGTGGTGACGCCCGCGTCGACCAGGGCGGCGGGCCCCGCGCCCAGCAGCCGGGGAGCGAGGTAGCCGACCACCCGGTCGACCAGGCCGGCGGCGAGGAACGCCCCGGCGAGCCGCGGGCCACCCTCTAGCAGGACGGCGCGCACTCCCCGACCGTGCAGGGCCGCCAGCAGTGCGAACAGGTCGACGCCGCCGTCCGGGCCGGCCCCCACCTCGGCCGCGGTGGCGATCCAGGTGCGGGCGGCGCCGTCGCGGACCTGGGCGTCGAGCGGGGTACGCCCGGCCGAGTCGACCACCACCCGCAGCGGCTGCTGGATGGCCAGGCTGCCGTCGCGCAGGTTGCGCACGGTGAGCCGGGGGTCGTCGGCGAGCACGGTGCCCACCCCGACGACCACCGCGTCGACGGTGGCGCGCAGCGCGTGCACGTCCATCCGGGCCGCCTCGGAGGTGATCCACATGCTGGTGCCGTCGGCCGCCGCGGAGCGGCCGTCGAGGGTCGCCGCGTACTTCCAGATCACGTACGGCCAGCCCCGGCGCATCGCGGTCAGCCAGGCCACGTTGCCGCTCTCCGCCTCGCTGGCGCGTACCCCTAGGTCGACCCGGACGCCGGCGGCGCGCAGCGTCGCGGCGCCGCCGGTGGCGACGGGGTTGGGATCCGGTACGGCGATGACCACCCGGGCCACGCCGGCCTGCACCAGCGCGGTGCTGCAGGGGCCGGTGCGGCCGGTGTGGTCGCACGGCTCAAGAGTGACGACCGCGGTGCCGCCCTTCGCCCGCTGGCCGGCCTGGGCCAGCGCGACGATCTCGGCGTGCGGCCCGCCGGCGTACGCGTGGAAGCCCTCGCCGACCACCTCGCCGTCGGCGTCGAGCAGCACGCAGCCGACCACCGGGTTGGGACTGGTCGTGCCGAGCCCGCGCGCCGCGAGCTCGATCGCGCGCCGCATCGCCTCGTCGACGGAGACGCTCGCCATCGCCTGCCCATGCCCTCTCGCTCGTTCGCGCGGGCGGGGCGGGAGCGCAGACAGGTCGGCGGCGGAATCCGGGTACGGCGCAGCCGCCCCGGCTGGCCGCGCGGGCACGCCGAATTCCGGCGAGCCGTACGACCCTTCCGTCCCGCGCGCTGTCTCCCATCCGGACTGTCTGGGCGCGGACGGGCCGCACCCAACCGTCGGCCCCGGATTTTCACCAGGTCCACCGGGCGGACGAACCGCTCCCGGGTCGCGGGCTTACCACGGTCGGACCGTGGATCACCGCCGGTTCGGAATTACACCGAGTCCCGCCAGCGCGTGGTGGGTACTGAGGGAAGTTTTACACGCCCTCGGGGGTGTTGGGCCACCCGGGCGAGCTACTTCACATGACGGTGATTGGGATCGGCGACCCCGCGCCGGCGATCCACCGCCACGTACGAGCCGGGTTGGCTCTTCGCCACGGTCTTCATCTCGGAGGCGACCGTCATCGCCTCCAGCGGGTCGGTGATCCGCTTGTCGGCGTCGGAGACGGTGACCCCGATGGAGAGGGTGACCAGCGCGGCTCGCCGGATGTTGCCCCGCCGGTCCTTCAGCTCCACGTAGCCGCGTTCCCGGTCGGTGTGGTCGTAGAGCGCGTCCGCGGCCTTCTCGAAGTCCATCGACACCCGCGAGGTGAGCGGCACGACCTGCTCGGGTGCGCAGACGAAGACGAAGTCGTCGCCGCCGACGTGACCGAGGAAGGCCGGCGGCAGCGCCACCGAGACCACCGCCCGGTGCAGGCAACGGGCCAGCGCGGAGATGAAGTCGTCGCCCCGGGAGAACCCGTACCGGTCGTTGACGCTCTTGAACCGGTCGATGTCGATGTAGCCGACCGCGTAGTCGGCCCCGCCGCGGACCCGGTCGGCGATCTCCCGGCGGATGCGGTTGTTGCCCGGCAGGCCGGTCAGCGGGGAGACCTCGCGGAACTCCTTGTTGCGCCGCAGGGTCGAGGTGACCCGGGCCAGCAGCTCCAGGGTGTCGAAGGGCTTGACCAGGTAGTCGTCGGCGCCGGCGCTGAGCCCGTTGACCTTGTCCTGGGTCATCCCCTTGGCGGTCAGCATGATCACCGGCAGGGCCGCGGTCATCGGGTCGGCGCGCAGCCGCCGGGTCAGTTCCAGGCCGTCCACCCGCGGCATCATCAGGTCGACCACGGCCAGGTCGGGCCGCTGCCGCTCGATCAGGTCGAGCGCCTCCTGGCCGTCGCCGGCGTGCATCACCTCGAAGCCGTGCAGCCGCAGGTTGAACTCGACGAAGCGGGCGATGTCCTCGTCGTCGTCGACGACGAGGATCACGTCCTTGCGGTCGCCGGCGGGCTCCACCTCAGACCCCGGTCGCCGCGCGCTCCGCCAGCCCGCGCAGCCGGCGTACCGCCTCGGCCGGGTCGTCCGCGCCGTAGACCGCGGTGCCCGCGACGAAGGCGTCGGCACCGGCGGCGGCGGCCTGCTCGATGGTGTCGGCGGCGATCCCCCCGTCGACCTCGATGCGCAGCTCGAGGTGGCCGGCGTCGACGTGCCGCCGTGCGGTACGGACCTTGTCCAGCAGCTGCGGGACGAACCGCTGCCCACCGAACCCGGCCTTGATGGTCATGACCAGCAGCGTGTCGAAGCTGGGCAGCAGGTCGAGGTAGGGCTCGATGGGGGTGTCCCGGTCGATCGCCAGCCCCGCCTTGGCGCCGGCTGCCCGCAGGTCCTTGGCCAGCGCCACCGGATCGTCGCACGCCTCGGCGTGGAAGGTGACGTTGTACGCCCCGGCATCGGCGTAGCCGGGTGCCCAGCGGCGCGGATCCTCGATCATCAGGTGCACGTCGAAGGGCAGCTCGGTAGCGGCCCGAAGGCTCTGCACCACGGGCAACCCGATGGTCAGGTTGGGCACGAAGTGGTTGTCCATCACGTCCACGTGCAACCAGTCCGCGGCGTTCTCGACAGCACGGACCTCTTCGGCGAGACGGGCGAAATCGGCAGCGAGGATACTTGGCGCGACGATCGGCGGCGGTACGGTCACAGGGCCAGTGTACGAACGTGGCCACCGACCGCTGACAGCACGCCACCATCCGGAACACCCCGTGACGCAGAGGTGACCAATGGTGCAGAATGGCCCCCTTCGGGCCGGCGGAACAGGCCGAAGCAGGGCCATAACTGGCCGAGCGACCGAATCGCGGCAACACTCCATCAGGGACGGTGACGGTATCGTGCAGGCCGGTGGGCACGAGGGCCGGCAGCCGGGCGACGGCTCCCGGAAAGGGCGGACGATGCGACGGTGGCTCGCAGCGCTGGCGCTGGCCGGCGTGGCGGCGATACTGCTGAGCGGCTGCGTACGCCCGGGCGGGACGGACGGCGACCTCACCGACGACTGGCCCGCGCTGCGCGTGCCGGCGATGTTCGTGCCGGCCACCGACGCCTGCCTGCCCCGGATCACCGCGGTCGTGCAGGCGAGCACCTACGAGACCGTGGACTGCGCCCGCAACCACCTGGCCGAGGCGGTCCACGTCGGCGAGTTCACCGGCCCGGAGGCCGACGGTCCACGGCCCGAACCGGGATCGGCAGCGCTGCGGACGGCCCGGGCCGAATGCGACCAGCGGGCCCGGCTGGTACTCGGCGGCGACTGGCACACCGCCCGGCTGACCCTGAACATCGCCCTGCCCTCGGTGTCGGCCTGGAACGGCGGCGCCCGGTGGTTCCGCTGCGACCTGAGCGAGACCGACAGCATCGACAACACCCGGCCGGTCAACCGCACCGGCAGCCTGCGCGGGGCCCTGATCGGCGATTCACCACTGATCCACCGCTGTTTCGACCCCAAACTCATCGGCGACAACCTCAACTACATGGCCCCGGTGCTGTGCACCGCGCCGCACCGCGCCGAGTTCGTCGGGGTGTACATCGAACGGGACGTGACCTGGGAGCAGTTCGTCGGCGCCGCCGATCTGGCACACAAGCGCTGCATGGAACTGATCGCCGCGTTCGCCGACGTGCCGAACAATCCCGAGCTGCCCTACCGCGCCGGCTCGATCTTCTATCCGCCGTCGCAGCGGGAATGGGACGAGGGCGACCGCGGGGTCCGCTGTTTCCTGTGGAGCGACGACCGCAAGCTCACCGGTTCGATGCGCGGAGTCGGCCCGCGGGGACTACCGGTGACCTGACCATCGTGCCGTATGCTGCCGCACCGAGGCGTGCCACGATCCACGGGGGCGCGGGAGCGGGCGGAGCGAGCGAACCATCAGGCGCAGTAGCAGTGGTGCCTCACGCCGCCGCCTGGCTTCGCTGACGGGCGGCGTGAGCAGGAGGTCGACGGTGATGCGACGGTGGCTGGCCGGGATCGCGTTGGGCACGGTGGCGACACTGGCGCTGGCCGGTTGCAGCAGGCCGGCCGGAACGGACGGTGACCTGGTCGACGACTGGGCACCGATGGCCGCCCCCACGGTGTTCACCCCCGAGTCGAAGACCTGCCACCCCCGGCTGCAGGAGGTCGGCTACCTGCGGGCGTACGCCCCGGTGGACTGCGAGCAACCGCACCGGGTCGAGACCCTGCACGTCGGTACGCTCACCGACGCGGGCGGCGCCAACCCGCCTGCCGCCGGCAGCGCGGGGATGCGCGCCGCGTTCGGCGAGTGCGACCGGGAGGTCCGGACCGCGCTGGGCGGCGACTGGCGCACCAGCCGGATCGGGCTGACCATCGTCTTCCCGTCGCCGCCGGCCTGGACCGGTGGCGCACGCTGGTTCCGCTGTGACGCCCACGAGACCCGCAGCCTCGACGATCCGATCCCGGAGCAGCGCGCCACCAGCCTGTCCGGCTCGCTGGCCGGGTCGTCGCCGCTGCGGCATGGTTGCTTCAACGCCAGCATCCAGGGCGACGAGGTGGCCGAGATGGTCGCCGTCAAGTGCACCACCCGACACCGGGCCGAATTCGCCGGCATCTGGCGGGCCCCGGAGTCCAGCTATTCCGCCTTCCTGAAGAACTCCGAGCGGACCCACCGGGCCTGCCGCAGCGTGATCGCCAAATTCGCCAAGCTCCCCGACGACGGCAATCTCCAGTACCGCGTCGGCACCATCGTCTACCACCCCGGACAGGACGAGTGGCGCAGCGGCAACCGGGGGGTGCAGTGCTTCCTGTGGAGCAAAGAACTCACCCGTTCGATGAAGGGCGCCGGCACCGGGGCGCTGCCGATCAACTGACCGCCCCCTTAGCCACGCCGGGTCGGACCCGAGCGCGGCAGGGCCGACGGGTGAGCCGCGGCACGGCTGGGGTCAGCCGTGCCGCGGATCGGCGTCAGCCGCGGCGCAGCACGGCGATGAACATGGCGTCGGTGCCGTGCCGGTGCGGCCACAGCTGCACCGTCGGCCCGTCGCCGAGCCCCGGCATGCCGGCGGGCAGCAGCGGCCGGGCGTCGACGAAATCCACCGACATGCCGGAGCGGCGGGCCGCCTCGGTCACCGTCACGTGGGTCTCCACGGTGTGCGGTGAGCAGGTCACGTACGCCACCACACCGCCGGGGCGGACCGCCCGCAGCCCGGCGACGAGCAACTCGCGCTGCAACCGGGTCAGCGCCGGCAGATCCGACGGCTGGCGCCGCCAGCGCGACTCCGGCCGGCGGCGCAGCGAGCCCAGCCCGGTGCACGGTGCGTCGACCAGCACCCGGTCGAAATGCTCCTCCGGCAGCTTCGGCTCGGCGCCGACCAGCCGGCCGTCGGTGTTCAGCACGGTCACCGGCAGACCCTGGGTCGCCTGGGTGACCAGCCGGGCCCGATGCTCGGCCACCTCCACCGCGGTCAGCCGCGCCCCACGCTGCGCCGCGAGCGCACCGAGCAGCCCCGACTTGCCGCCCGGCCCGGCGCACAGGTCGAGCCAGCGGCCGTCCGCGCCGTCCACCGACGCCGTGGCGAGGGCGTCCGCCACCAGCTGGGAGCCCTCGTCCTGGACGTGGGCCCGCCCGTCGGCCACCGCCGCCAGGTCGCCGGGGGCGCCGCCGCCGAGATAGACCGCGTACGGCGAGAAGGCACCCGGTGCGCCACCCACCTCGTCGGCCAGCTCGACCGGATCGGCCAGACCGGGCCGGGCGCACAGGTGCACCGGTGGCCGGACGTTGTCCTCGATCAGCAGGCGGGTGGTCTCCCCGAGGTCTCCGCCGAGCGCCTCGGAGAACGCCCGGACGATCCACTGTGGATGGCTGTAGGCCAGGGCGAGGTGACCGATCGGGTCGGTCTCCATCAACGGCGCCAGACGGGACACCCACTCGTCGGCGTCGCGGCCGGCGACCTCGCGCAGCACCGCGTTGGCGAACCCGGTGGCACCCTGCCCGACCGCCCGGACCAGGTCGACGGTCGAGGAGACCGCCGCGTGTGCCGGCACCCGGGTGTGCAGCAGCTGGTACGCACCGATCCGCAACGCGTCGCGTACCGGTGGGTCGATCCGCTGCACGTCCCGGCCGGCCGCGGAGGTGAGGATCGCGTCGAGGGTGCCGAGATGGCGCAGCGTGCCGTAGGTCAGCTCGGTGGCGAAGGCCGCGTCCCGACCGGTCAGCCCCTCCTCCCGCAGGATCGCCGGCAGCACCAGGTTGGCGTACGCGTCGTCCCGGTGCACCGCCGCGACGGCCTCGTACGCGGCATACCGCGGTCGGTCCATCGCCGGGCGCGCCACGCGCGGGCCCCGGCGGTCGAACCCCCGCCGAGGAGCGGTGTCCCTCACGCGAACTCCTCCCCCGCGCTGACCCGGGCGCCGCGCGCCCAGTCGGTCGCCGCCATGGCCCGCTTGCCCGCCGCCCGCACCTCGCCGAGCCGGACCGGGACGGTGGCCGTGCCGGCCACCACCCGGGCCTTCTCCACCAGCAGCTCGCCGGGCTTGAGGGCCGGGGCGTCGGGGGCCGGGGTGACCGTGCCGAGCTTCACCCGCTCGCCACGGAACGTCGTCCACGGGCCGGGCGCCGGGGTGCAGGCACGGATCCGGCGGTCCACCGCGAAGGCCGGGTCGGCCCAGCGAACCCGAGCGTCCTCGACGGTCAGCTTCGGTGCCAGCGACACCCCGTCGGCGGGCTGCGGCTCGGCCCGGGCGGTGCCGTCCGCCAGCGCGTCGAGGACCGCCACCAGCAGCCCGGCACCCGTGTGCGCGAGCCGCTCCAGCAGGTCGCCGGAGGTGTCGGCGGGCCGGATCTCGTCGGTCAACGTGCCGTAGACCGGCCCGGTGTCCAGCCCCTCCTCCAACTGGAAGACGCTGGCCCCGGTCAGCTCGTCACCGTGCAGCACGGCGTGCTGCACGGGTGCGGCGCCGCGCCACGCGGGCAGCAGCGAGAAGTGCAGGTTCACCCAGCCGTGCCGAGGGATCGCGAGCGCTACCGGCGGCACCAACGCGCCGTAGGCGACCACCGGCACGCAGTCGGGTGCCAGCTCACGCAGCCGGTCCAGGAACTCCGGCTCGCGCGGACGGGCCGGGGTGAGCACCTCGATGCCACGTTCGTCGGCCCAGGCCCCGACCGGGGACCGGACCAGGCCCCGGCCCCGCCCGGCGGGCGCGTCCGGTCGGGTGACCACGGCGACCAGCTCGTGCCGGGAAGCCGCCACGGCGGCCAGTGCGGGAACGGCGACGGCCGGCGTACCGGCGAAGATCACACGCACCGGGTCACCGCCCCAGACCGAAGGGGCTGCCGGCGGCGTGCGGGCTCAGCTTGACCGTGGGCGGGGCGGCGACGTCGTACCACTCGGCCTGCCGGATCGCCTTCATCGCCTCCTTGCGGCCCGCCGGATCCAGCCGGTCGATGAACAGCACCCCGTCGAGGTGGTCGGTCTCGTGCTGCACGCAGCGCGCCATCAGGCCGGTGCCGACGATCTGCATCGGGTCGCCATAGCCGTTGAAGCCCTTGGCGATCACGTTCTGCCGGCGCTTCGTGTCGAAGTACAAACCGGGGATGGACAGGCAGCCCTCCGGGCCGTCCTGCTCCTCGGCGTCCGGAAACTCCAGCACCGGGTTCACCAGGTGCCCGACCACGTCGTCCACGTCGAAGGCGAACACCCGCAGGCCGACGCCGAGTTGCGGCGCGGCGAGACCCGCGCCGTTCTGCTCACGCATGGTGTCGGTCAGGTCGGCGATGAGCTTGCGCAGCTCGGCGTCGAAGTCGACCACCGGATCGGCCGGCGTGCGCAGCACCGGATCCCCGAACAGACGGATGGGCTGGACGGTCACGCGGGTCGACTCCTTAGCGGTGGGACAGGGCCGTGCCGTACCAGTCTACGGAGTGCCCGGAGCCGTCCCGGCCGGCGCACCATGATCAGCGGCCGGGGCCGGCTCACCGACGGTGACCGGAAGGCTGTCGTACCCACGCAGGGTCAACCGGCTCCGCCGCCGGGGCGTGCCCGCCGGGGCCAGCCCGGGCAGCCGGCGCAGCAGCAACGGGACGGCGACCTGCGCCTCCAGCCGAGCCAGCCCGGCGCCGAGACAGTAGTGCGGGCCGGCGCCGAAGGAGAGCGGGGCCAGCTGCGCCCGCCACGGGTCGAAGCGCTCCGGCGTCGGGTAGCGCCGAGGGTCACGGTTGGCCGCGCCGAGCAGCAACAGGATCCAACTGCCGGCGACCAGCTCGGCCCCACCGACCCGGACCGTCTCGCTGCTGGTCCGGGTGGTCAGCTGCACCGGCGAGTCGAAACGGAGCAGTTCGTCCACGTACGCCGGGGCGTGCTCCGGATGCCGGCGCAGCACGTCGGCCGCCCCGGGATGCGCCAACAGCACCGCGAGGCCGTTGCCCAGCAGGTTGGTGGTGGTCTCGAAGCCCGCGACGAGCAGGATCACCAGGTTGGCCAGCAGTTCCTCGCCGGAGAGCCGGTCGCCGGCGTCGTGCGCCTGCACCAGGGCGGTGGTCAGGTCGTCGGCCGGCCGCCGCCGCCGGGCGGCCACCAGCTCGGTGAAGTAGCCGCGCAGCTCGGTGGCACCGGCGTCGGCCACGGCCAGTTCCGCCGGGGTGATCTCCGGCTCCAGGATGCCGGTCAGGTCGGCCGCCCAGCGCCGGAACAGCGGGCGGTCGGCGGTGGGCACGCCGAGCAGCGCGCAGATCACCCCGACCGGCAACGGATAGGCGAACTCGGCCATGAAGTCGACCGGGGTGCCGTCCCGGCCGGCCGCCGCCATCATGTCGACCAGCTCGTCGGCCTGCGCGGTCACCACGTCCCGCATCGCGGCGATCCGGCGCGGGGTGAAGGCTCCGGCGGCGAGCCGGCGCATCCGGCTGTGATCGGGAGGATTGGTGCGCAGCATCGACCGGGCGATCGACGACACGGCGGGGCTGTCCCGCCAGGCCGGCAGGAGATCGTCACGCAGGTGGTCGTCCAGCACCTGGACGCGGGCGTCCCGGAGCAGCTCGTCGGCCTCGGCGTAGCCGGTGACCACGTACATGTTCGGACCGGCCTGGACCACCGGCCCGTGGCCACGCAGCCGTTCGTACACCGGGTACGGGTCGACCCGACCTTGCGGGGACATGAGCACAGCGAGCGCCTCGGCGACATCCACGGTGGCCTCCTCGGTGACCCGGAGGCTCCATCATGCCCGCGCGACACCAGCACGGCTGTCCGTGCGACCGGCCAAGGGTCGCGCCGGCCGTGGCGGCAAGGGCCTCAGCCTGCGGTGCCGGACTCCCCCGCCAGCACCGCGTCGCCGGCGAGCAGCGCGTGCTCCGGCAGCGGCAGCCGGATGTCGTGGGCCGCCTCCCAGTCGTGGATCAGGCTGGGGCGGGCCTGCGCGGCGAAGTAGTCGATCGCGCTCATCCCGCCCACCACCGGCTCGTCGACCTCGGCGACCAGCCGGCCGGGCACCAGCCGGAACCCGTTGCGCAGCGCCGCGCTGAGCCGGCGGTGCCCGTCGACCACGAAGAAGTACTCGCCGGTGAAGCCGATCTCCAGCGGTTCCAGCCCCGTCTCGCCGGCCGCGGCGACCTCGCCGACGAACGTCGAGTCCCAGAGCCCGCGCAGGCCCGCGCTGTCCTCGGTCGGGTAGACCCGCGCCGGGTCGAGCAGCAGCAGCGGCGGCGCGCCGCGCAGCAC
Source organism: Micromonospora craterilacus (assembly GCF_003236315.1). Classification (GTDB taxonomy): domain Bacteria; phylum Actinomycetota; class Actinomycetes; order Mycobacteriales; family Micromonosporaceae; genus Micromonospora; species Micromonospora craterilacus. The sequence continues at coordinate 19,586 of NZ_POTY01000045.1, read as the reverse complement.
GGCGGGGGCGAGTCGGCCCTCGTACGCGTCGACGATGCGCTCGATCACCTCGTCGGCCGATGCCCGGGTGGTGTCGCAGATCAGGTCGTAGTTGCGCAGCCGGGCCTTGTCGACGCCGTACCGGATCAGGAACCGGCCGCGCTCGCTCTCGCTGCGCTCCCTGAGCTTGGCCTTGGCCTCCTCCTGGGAGACGTAGCTCTCCGCCGGGCCGGAGGGGCGCAGCAGCACCCGGCGGGCCGCCTCACCCGGCTCGGTGATCATGTGCACCTTGAGCGCGTCGGTAAAGAAATGCCAGGCCAGCCGGGAATCCATGACGAGGCTCTCGCCGGAGGCGGCGATGTCGCGCTGGAGCTGGTCGACGTAACCGTCGACGGCCTGGTCCAGCTCGGCGTGCAGGTTGAGCTGAAGCGCGGTCATCTGCCGTTCCTGGGCCATCTGCCGGTAGAGGTCACCGACACTGACCCGGCGCAGCCCGAGCCGCTCGGCGATCACCACCGAGACGGTGCTCTTGCCGCTGCCCAGGTCACCGTTGAAGACGATCGACTGACGAACGGTCACGACTGGCCACCCCTGCTCACCGGCTGATTGAGATCGTCGATATCGCGCCAGACCCACGCGGTCCCGCCGCCCTGCGACAACTCCAGCTCAGCGCGTCTGGCGCCGCGCCGCGACCTGCAGCCGTCGTGCGCCCCGGCATGACGGGCGATGCTATCACCTTTGCCGCGGCACCCCCGATGACGCGGCCCTGGGTGGGCGCGCCGACACAAGACGTCACGGGAGCGTCGCATATGGCGACGTATCGGGTAATGATCGACACCCACCGTCACCGAACGGCGTCAGAACAGCGCGAGCGGATCGACCTGAAGGCGGACCGGGTCGGCCGCCTTGCGGGCGCTACGCACGCCCGCCGCCATGTGCAACGCCTCGGCCAGCGCCGCCGCCCGCGCCCGGGGCACCCGTACCAGCATCCGTTCCCGCTCCCCGTCGGCCGGCACCGGGCCGAGCAGTTCCGCCCCGTCGGGCAGCCGCGTCTGCGCCAACAGGTCGGCCACCGCGGCCGGCGAACCGGTCACGCTGGCCATCCGTACCGCCGGCGGGAAGCCCAGCTCCCGGCGCTCGGCCAGCTCACGGGCGGCGAACCAACCCGGATCCCAACGCAGCAGCGCCTGCACCGGGGCGAGCGCGCCGTCGGCGACCACCACCACCCGGCCGCCCGCCGCGGCCGGCCGGGCCAGCGCCGCCGCCGCCGACCAGCGGCGCAACGCTTCCTCGCCGGCCCGCAGGTCGGCCCGGGTCAGCATCGCCCAGGTGTCCAGCAGCAGCACCGCGCCGTAGCCGCCGGCGGCGACCGGTTCGGCGCCCGGCGTGGAGATCACCAGGCCGGCGCCGGCGGGGATGTCCGCCAGCACCTCCTCCCGCCCGGAAGTGCGCACCGGCACACCGGGGAAGGCCCGGCCCAGCTCCTCGGCGGTACGCCGGGCGCCGGTGACCGAGGCACGCAACCGCCGCCCACCACACTCCGGGCAGGCGTACGCGGCGGCGACCCGGCCGCACCAGCGGCAGGCCGGGGCCCCGCCGGCCGAGGGCAGCGCGAGCGGGCCGGCGCAGTGCGGGCAGCGGGCCGGGGTACGGCAGTCGGCGCAGGCCACCGAGGGCAGGTAGCCCCGGCGGGGCACCTGGACCAGGACCGGCAGCTCCGCCCGCAGCGCCTCCCGGGCGGCGGCCCAGGCCAGGCTCGGCAGCCGCGCGGTGGCGGCGCCCGGATCGCGGGCCAGTTGGGGATCGTCGCCGGTCGGCGCGACGGCGGGGGCCCGGGCCCGCAGCACGGCCCGGTCGGCCACCACCTCGCGGGCCCAGCCGGTCTCCACCAACAGCTGCGCCTCGGAGGTACGGGCGTAGCCGCCGACCAGCGCCGCGGCGTCGGCGAGCTGGGCCCGGGTGAGCAGCACCTCACGGGCGTGCGGGTACGGGGCCCGCGGCTCGGCGTGCAGGTCGTCGCCGTCGTCCCAGATGGCCACCAGACCCAGCCGGTCGACCGGGGCGAACATGGCCGCCCGGGTGCCGATCACCACCGGCGCCTCGGCCCGGCGGGCGGCGAGGAAGGCGCGGTAGCGCCGTGCGGGCCCGAGCGCCGCGGACAGGCACACGTGCCGGCCAGGTCCGAGGGTCGCGGTCAGCGCGGCGTCGAGCCGGTCCAGGTCCCGCCCGTCGGCGACCACCACCAGGGCACCCCGCCCGCCGGCCACGGTGGCGGCGACCGCGGTGGCGTAGCGGGCCGCCCAGTCCTCCCCGGGCAGCGCGGACCACACGGCCCGCGGTGGGCGGCCGGCGGTGAGCGCCCGCAGCAGCGCCGGCCCGGCCGGATAGTCCCGCCACCCGCCCGGCTCCGGCAGCGCCGGCCGGTCGCCCGACTCGGCCCCGGCAGCGGCGTTGCCGTCCGGTCCGGTCCCGGCCGCCTTGCCGATCGCCGTCGGGGCCGTGCCGTCCGGTTCGGCCAACGCGGTGGGCTCGCCCGACGCGGCCGAGGTCTCCTCGGACGCAGCGGCCGTCTCCTCGGACGCAGCGGCGTGGGCGAGGACGTCCTTCTCGACCCGGGCGTGCCGCGGTGGGACCGCCAGGCGCAGCACGTCGGCCAGGCTGCCGGCGTACCGGTCGGCGACCACCCGGGCCAGCCGGGCCACCTCGGGGGCGAGCACCGGCACCGGCGAGACCACCCGGTCCAGGTACGCCAGCCGCGGGTGGTCGGAGCGCTCGGCCCGCTCCAGCAACCACCCGTCGACGAGTTGGCCGGCGAACCGCACCTTCACCCGGACACCGGGCACCGCGTCGGCGGCCAGCGCCTGCGGGACCAGGTAGTCGAAGGGGCGGTCCAGGTGGGCCAGCGGCACGTCGACGCAGACACGAGCGACCGGCGACCCGTCAGCGGGCCGCCGGTCGTCACGCCTGGTGCCGGTCAGGCTCCCGCGGCCGACTTGAGGTCGGCGGCCCGGTCGGTGCTCTCCCAGGTAAGGTCCGGCAGCTCGCGGCCGAAGTGGCCGTACGCGGCGGTCTGGGCGTAGATCGGGCGCAGCAGGTGCAGGTCCCGGATGATGGCGGCCGGACGCAGGTCGAAGATCTCGGTGACCGCCTTCTCGATCGAGGTGACCGGCACGGTCTCGGTGCCGAACGTCTCGATGAACAGGCTCACCGGGTGCGCCTTGCCGATCGCGTACGCGACCTGCACCTCGCAGCGCTCGGCCAGGCCGGCGGCGACGACGTTCTTGGCCACCCACCGCATGGCGTACGCGGCGGACCGGTCCACCTTCGACGGGTCCTTGCCGGAGAAGGCCCCACCGCCGTGCCGGGCGTAGCCGCCGTAGGTGTCGACGATGATCTTCCGCCCGGTGAGGCCGGCGTCACCCATCGGGCCACCGATCTCGAAGCGGCCGGTCGGGTTGACCAGGAGCCGGTAGCCGTCGGTGTCCAGGCCGAGGCTCTCCAGCTCGGGCGCGATGACGTGGTCGCGCACGTCCGGGGTGAGCAACGAGTCCAGCGAGATGTCCGCGGCGTGCTGGCTGGACACGACCACGGTGTTGAGCCGGACCGGACGCAGTCCGTCGTACTCGATGGTGACCTGGGTCTTGCCGTCGGGCCGCAGGTACGGCACGGTGCCGTCCTTGCGGACCGCGGCGAGCCGGCGGGCCAGCCGGTGCGCGAGCGCGATGGGCAGCGGCATCAGCTCGGGCGTCTCCGAGCAGGCGAAGCCGAACATCATGCCCTGGTCGCCGGCGCCCTGCGCGTCCAGCGCGCTCTCCGACGCGCCGGTACGCAGCTCGAAGGCGTTGTCGACGCCCTGGGCGATGTCCGGCGACTGGGAGCCGATGGAGACGCTGACGCCGCACGAGGCGCCGTCGAAGCCCTTCTTGGACGAGTCGTAGCCGATCCCGAGGATGGTCTCGCGCACGATCGTCGGGATGTCGGCGTACGCCTTGGTGGTCACCTCGCCGGCGACGTGGACCTGGCCGGTGGTGATGAGGGTCTCCACCGCGACGCGGCTGTGCGGGTCCTGGCTGAGCAGGGCGTCGAGGATGCCGTCGCTGATCTGGTCGGCGATCTTGTCCGGGTGGCCTTCCGTGACCGATTCGGACGTGAAGAGGCGGCGTGTCACGGCACTCCTAGGTTTTTTGGATGTCGTTCCGCGGCAGTTTAGTCACCGATCGTCTCCGGCACCGTCGACGGTCGTATAGCGGTCCAACGGTCAGGAGGAGTCACCGGAGAGCCGAGCGACCACGAGGTCCCACACGCCGTCGGCGAGCTCCTCCTTGGACCGTTCGGGCATCCGGATGACCGAACCGTCCGCACCGATGACGGTGGCCGCGTTGGTCTCGGCGCCGAAGACCTTGTCCGGCCCGACCTCGTTGATGACGATGAGGTCGGCCCGTTTACGGGCGAGCTTGGCCCGCCCGTTGGCCTCGGCGTCGCCGGTCTCGGCGGCGAACACCACCAGCACCTGCTCCGGTCGACGGCGCTGACCCAGCTCGGCGGCGATGTCCGGGTTGGTGACGAGTTCGATGGTGGGCGCCACGCCGTCGTCCGACTTCTTGATTTTGCCAGGCGCGTACGTCGCCGGCCGGAAATCGGCCGGAGCCGCCGCCATCACCACCGCATCGGCGTCGACCGCGGCCTTCAGCGTCGCCTCGCGCAGCTCGCCGGTGGTGCCCACCCGCACCATGTCCGCCCCGGCCGGGTCGGGCAACGCCACGTTGGCCGAGATCAGTGTCACCCGGGCACCCCGGGCGACCGCCGACCGGGCGAACGCGTAGCCCTGCTTGCCGGACGAACGGTTGCCGAGGAACCGCACCGGATCCAGCGGCTCCCGGGTGCCACCGGCGGTGACCACCACGTGCCGGCCGGTCAGGTCCGCCGGGGCGTCGACGCCCCGGGCCAGGGTCCGGCGGGCGACCGCGAAGATCTCCGCCGGGTCGGGCAGCCGGCCTTTGCCGGTGTCGACACCGGTGAGCCGCCCCACGGCCGGCTCGATGACCCGTACCCCCCGGGCCCGCAGCGTCGCGACGTTGGCGACGGTGGCCGGGTGCTCCCACATCTCGGTGTGCATGGCCGGCGCCAGCACCACCGGACAGCGGGCGGTGAGCAGGGTGTTGGTGAGCAGGTCGTCGGCGAGGCCGTGGGCGGCCTTGGCCAGCAGGTCGGCGGTGGTGGGTGCGACCACCACCAGGTCGGCCTGCTGGCCGAGGCGGACGTGCGGCACCTCGTGCACGTCGGACCAGACGTCCTCGGCGACCGGCTGACCCGACAGTGCCGCCCAGGTCGGCGCACCGACGAAACGTAGCGCCGCGGCGGTCGGCACGACCCGGACGTGGTGACCCGACTCGGTGAACAGGCGCAGCAGTTCGCACGCCTTGTAGGCGGCGATGCCGCCGCCCACCCCGAGGATGATCCGGGCGCTCATCGACGCACGGAGATTACGGCTGGTCGGTCGGCTCGGCGGTGAGCAGGCCCGCGTTGATCTCGCGCATCGCGATGGAGAGCGGCTTCTCCTGGGGGGTGGTCTCGACCAGCGGGCCGACGTACTCCAGCAGGCCCTCGCCGAGCTGGCTGTAGTAGGCGTTGACCTGACGGGCGCGCTTGGCCGCGAAGATGACCAGCGCGTACTTCGACGTCGTCTTCTCCAGGAGCTCGTCGATCGGCGGGTTGGTGATGCCTTCGGGGTTGGCGATGGATCCCACGGATAACCTCTGCGTCTTTCGCACGGACCGCGCGAACGCGGTGCCGGCGCTCAACCGCGCGGACGCGGCCGGGCCGGAGCCAGGAAGGAAGAACCGATGAATCTTACCAGCTCTGCCACGACCCGCTCGGTGCGGTCGTGCGACACGCTGTGGTCGAAGGCCGCCACCGTCGCCGGACCCGGGATCCGGCCGGGCGGGTGGAGCAGGACGAGTCGCGCCTCGGACCACGCGGCCCGGACCAGCAGCGCCCCGTCGAGGTCGAGCGGGAGCAGGACCGGCTGCCCGGCGGCGAGCCGGCCGCGCAACGGGCCGATCTCCGTGCCGCGCCGGTACGCGCCGAGCCGGCTCCACTCCAGCAGCTCGCCCGCGGCCAACCGGCGGTCGAACTCCGCCGGTGCGAGGAAGTGTCGGTGGACGCCGTCCAGCTCGCCCTCCCGGCGAGGCCGGGTGGTGACCGCGATCGGCGTCCACACAGACGGAGAACGCGCCCGGACCAACTCGACGACACTCTCCCTGCCGGCACCGGATGGGCCGGCCAGGACAGTGAGCCGAGCCGCCGGGCGCGCCTCGTCATCCAAGCTCACTGCTTGTTTCTACACGCAGCCATGCTCAGTTGGCGGCGAACTCCCCAAGCAGGGCCTTGCGCTGCTGCTCGCCGAGGCCACGCAGGCGACGGCTGTCGGCGATCTTGAGCTTCTCCATGATCTGGGTGGCTCGGATCTTGCCGATGCCCGGCATCGCCTGCAGCACGGCCGACACCTTGAGCTTGCCGACGACATCATCGGACTCGGCCCGCTCGAGAACGGCTCCGAGGGTGGTCTTGCCCTGCTTGAGCTGCTCCTTCAGCTCGGCACGGGCTTTGCGGATCTCCGCAGCCTTCTCCAGCGCGGCTGCGCGCTGCTCGGGGGTCAGTGACGGGAGCGGCACCAGTTCTCCTCAGGTCCCTATCGCGGCGGGCGGGACGCGCCGCCGCATCTGTGAAACGTGGTGTCGCTGTGAACCAAGGGGTTCCCAGCGCGGGGAAAACTAGCGGTCAACGGAGCTTTCGGCAACGTGGGCACGCAATGATCACCACAAAGTGACCGACCCGTCAGTCAGTCATGACGACGCCAGAACCGCCCGACAGTCGGCCACCGCACGCTCCGCCGCAGCCCGCAACGCCTCCGGGTCCGGGCCGGCACCCAGCACCTCCCGGGAGTACGAGGGCAGCACCGCAGGCAGGGCGGAACCGAAGACCACCCGCAGATCCGCAGCCGTCGCACCCTGTGCGCCGAGGCCCGGCGCGAGCAGTGGACCATTCACCGCAGACAGGTCACAGCCGGTCTCACCGACCGTCGCACCGACCACCAACCCGAAGCTCCCGAGCGGCTCCGCACCCGCGTTGAGCTGGGAAATCTCGTCGATCACCGTCTGCGCCACCGTGCGTCCGTCAGCGCCGCGGGCCCGCTGGACCGACGCGCCCTCGGGGTTGGAGGTCAGCGCCAGAACGAACACTCCACCGCCGTGCTCGGCGGCCAGCTCGAACATCGGGTCGAGCGAGCCGACCCCCAGGAAGGGGCTCGCGGTCACCGCATCGACATACATGGAGCTGGATGGATCGAGGTACGCCGACGCGTACGCGCGGACCGTCGAGCCGATGTCGCCGCGCTTGACGTCAAGCAGAACGAGCGAGCCATAATCTCGTAACTGTCGGATAGTTGACTCAAGAACCGCCACCCCTTGGGACCCGAATCGCTCGAAGAACGCCGACTGGGGCTTGACCACCGCAACCCGGTCACCGAGGGCGTCCACGACGGTCCGGGCGAACCGACTCAACCCGTCGACGTCGTCGGTGAGGCCCCAGCGGGCCAGCAGTGCCGGATGCGGATCGATCCCGACGCAGAGCGGGCCCCGCTCGCTGACCGCCCGATGCAACCGGGCGCCGAAGCTCTCCATACCGCCGTGCCTTCCTCTCGTCCTCCGCCGGCCACGCCGACTCAGCCCGCCTTGACCGCCGCCGCGACCCCTGCCGCGATCAGTGCCAGGTCGGCGTCGTCGGTGACGTACGGCGGCATGGTGTAGACCAGATCGCGGAACGGGCGCAGCCACACCCCCTGGGCCACCGCGGCGGCCGTGGCGCCGGCGAGGTCCACCTCGTGATCCAGCTGCACCACGCCGATCCCGCCGAGCACCCGGACGTCCGCCACCCCCGGCGCGCCGCGCAGCGGCTCCAGACCGGCGCGCAGACCCCGCTCAAGCCTCGATACCTGCCCGGCCCAGTCCCCGGCCCGCAGCAGGCCCAGGGAGGCGTTGGCGACCGCGCAGGCAAGCGGATTGCCCATGAACGTCGGTCCGTGCGCCAGGACGCCGCCGGTGCGGATGCCCCGCGCCACCTCCGCCGTGCACAGCGCGGCGGCCAGGGTGAGGTAGCCACCGGTGAGCGCCTTGCCGACGCACATCACGTCCGGAACGACCCCGGCGTGCTCGGCGGCGAACATCGTCCCGGTACGGCCGAAACCGGTGGCGATCTCGTCGAAGATCAGCAGCACGCCGTGCGCCCGGGTCACCTCGCGCAGCACCCGCAGGTAGTGCGGGTGGTGGAAGCGCATCCCACCGGCGCCCTGCACCACCGGCTCCACGATCACCGCGGCCAGTTCGTGGGCGTGCCGCTCGACCGCGTCGACCAGCGCCGCCTCGTACGCCGGATCCGGCGCGGAGTCGAAGCCGCCCGGCGGTGCCGGGGCGAAGACCTGCCGGGGCAGCACGTCGCCCCAGAGGTGGTGCATGCCGCCCTCGGGATCGCAGACGCTCATCGGGTGGAACGTGTCGCCGTGGTAGCCGCCCCGCCAGGTGCCCAGCCGGCGGCGCTGCGGCTGGCCGGTGGCCCGCTGGTACTGCAGGCACATCTTCACCGCGACCTCGACGCTGACCGAGCCGGAGTCGGCCAGGAACACGTGCGCCAACCCGTCGGGCGCCAACTCAACCAGGGTGCGGGCCAGCTCCACGGCGGGCGCATGGGTCAGCCCGCCGAACATGACGTGGCTCATCCGGCCCAGCTGCTCGGTCACCGCCGCGTCCAGCACCGGGTGCCGGTAGCCGTGGATCGCCGACCACCAGGACGACATCCCGTCGACCAGCTCACGCCCGTCGGCCAGCCGCAGCCGCACCCCCTGGGCGCCGTCCACCACATACGGCGCCACCGCCGGCGGCAACGTGCTGTACGGATGCCAAACATGCGCCGCATCCGCGGCAACTATCTCCTCAGGCGTCATCAGCCCCCCCGCCCCCGCTGTCCCGCGATCTTGCACTTCTGGTCGCCGTTGTGTCCCGTATGCCGCGTTCGCCCCGGCAGAAAGTGCATGATCGCGGGCGGCGGGGGTGGTCATCGTGCCGTGGTTCGTGCAGATGTCGGGGCGGCTGTTGCGGCGCGGGCGACCGCGCGGGGCAGGGCCGGCCCGCGGTAGATGAAGCCGGTGTAGAGCTGCACCAGGCTGGCGCCGGCGTCGAACATCCGGGTGGCGTCGTCGGGGTCGACAATGCCGCCCACGCCGATGATCGGCAGCCGCCCGCCCGTCTCGGCGTGGACGAAGGCGACCACCTGCCGGGCCCGGTCGGCCAGCGGCCGGCCGGACAGGCCGCCCGCCTCGCCGGCGCGGCCCCGGTCGGCCGGGGCGAGCCCGTCGCGGCCCAGCGTGGTGTTCGTGGCGATCACCCCGGCGGCGCCCCGGGCCAGGCAGACCTCCAGCAGCTCGGCGACGGCCTGCTCGGTCAGGTCGGGCGCGATCTTCACCAGCACCGGCTTCTCGCCGACCAACGCGGCCAGCAACGCGTCCAGGTGGGCCCGGTCCTGCAACGCCCGCAGCCCCGGAGTGTTCGGGGAGGAGACGTTGACCGCGAAGTAGTCGCCATGCCCGCGCAACGCGCGGTACGACGCCTGGTAGTCGGCCACGGCCTCGTCCAGCGCCGTCACCTTCGACTTGCCGAGCGAGATCCCCAGCGGTACGCCGAGCGGGCGGGGCAGCGCCGCGAGCCGGGCCGCCAGCGCCGCCGCGCCGGCGTTGTTGAAGCCCATCCGGTTGATCACTGCCTCGCTGTCCGGCAGCCGGAACAGCCGCGGCCGGGGGTTGCCCGGCTGCGGGTGCGCCGTCACCGTGCCGACCTCGACGAAGCCGAAGCCCAGCGCCGGCCACGCCGGCAGGGCGGCGCCGTCCTTGTCCATCCCGGCGGCCAGGCCAACCGGGTTCGGGAACCGCACCCCGAACACCGTGCGGGGCGACGCCACGGCGTACCGGGCCCGCAACGCCGCCAGCGCGACCGGCATCCGCGACAGCGCGGCCAACCGCCGCAACGTGAACTCGTGCGCCGTCTCCGCGTCCCCACCGCCGACCCGGAACAGCCCACGCCGCACCGTCCGCTCGAACATCACCGCGGGGCCCGCAGGGTGGCGTGCAGGTCCTGGAGGGGGCGCACCTGCATGTCGCCGCGGATGCGGGCCTCGATGCCCATCACCGCGGCGGCAGCGCCGGGCACGGTGGTGATGCACGGGATGTCCGCGGTGACGGCGGCGCTACGGATCTCGTAGCCGTCGGAACGGGCGCTGGCCCCGGACCCCTGCGGAGTGTTGATCACCAGGGCGACCCGGCCGCTCAGGATCAGCGACACCGCGTCGTCGTCGGAGCCGGCCTCGTAGTGCTTGGGCGCCTGCTCGCAGGCGATGCCGTGCCGGCGCAGCACCTCCGCGGTGCCGCTGGTCGCGACGATCTCGAAGCCCAGGTCGGCCAGGCGCTTCACCGGGAAGATCATGCCGCGCTTGTCCCGGTTCGCCACCGAGACGAAGATCTTGCCCTCGGTCGGCAACGAGCCGTACGCCGCCGACTGCGACTTGGCGAAGGCGGGCCCGAAGGCGGTGTCGATGCCCATCACCTCGCCGGTCGACTTCATCTCCGGCCCGAGCAGCGAGTCCACCCCCTTGCCGGCGGGCGTGCGGAACCGCTTGAACGGCAGCACCGCCTCCTTGACCGCGATCGGGGCGTCCGGCGGCAACGAGCCGCCGTCCCCGGTCGCCGGGAGCAACCCCTCGGCGCGCAGCTCGGCGATGGTCGCGCCGAGCGCGATCCGGGCCGCCGCCTTGGCCAACGGCACCGCGGTGGCCTTCGAGACGAACGGCACGGTACGCGAGGCACGCGGGTTGGCCTCCAGCACGTACAGCGCGTCGTCCTTCAGCGCGTACTGCACGTTGAGCAGGCCGCGTACGCCGACGCCCCGGGCGATCGCCTCGGTGTACCGGCGGACCTGGGCCACGTGCGAGCTGGCCAGGGTGATCGGCGGCAGCGCGCAGGAGGAGTCGCCGGAGTGGATCCCGGCCTCCTCGATGTGCTCCATGATCCCGCCGAGGTAGACCTCGCCGTCGGCGTCGCAGAGCGCGTCGACGTCGATCTCGATGGCGTCGTCGAGGAACCGGTCCACCAGCACCGGGTGGTCCGGGGAGATGTCGGTGGCCCGGCCGATGTAGTCGCGCAGCGTGACGTCGTCGTAGACGATCTCCATGCCGCGCCCGCCCAGCACGTACGACGGGCGGACCAGCACCGGGTAGCCGATCTCGTCGGCGATCTCCTTCGCCTCCTCGTACGAGGTGGCGGTGCCGTGCGCCGGCGCGCGCAGGCCGGCCCGGGTCAGCAGCGACCCGAAGGCACCGCGCTCCTCGGCCAGGTGGATCGACTCCGGCGAGGTGCCGACCACCGGCACACCGGCGTCCTTGAGCCGCTGGGCCAGCCCGAGCGGGGTCTGCCCGCCGAGCTGCACGATCACCCCGACCACGCCCGGCCCGCCGGCCGCCCGGCCGGAGGAGTCCTCGGCGTGCCAGACCTCCAGCACGTCCTCGAAGGTCAGCGGCTCGAAGTAGAGCCGGTCCGCGGTGTCGTAGTCGGTGGACACGGTCTCCGGGTTGCAGTTGACCATGACGGTCTCGAACCCGGATCCGACGCCGCCGGCGCCGGAACCGGACGCCTCGGCCGAGCCGAGGGGCGCGCTCCGTAGCGCTTGCACGGCGTGCACGCAGGAGTAGTCGAACTCGATGCCCTGCCCGATCCGGTTCGGCCCGGAGCCGAGGATCAGCACCTTCGGCCGCGCCGAGCCGACCACCTCGGTCTCCGCGTCGTACGACGAGTAGTGGTACGGCGTGGTGGCCTCGAACTCGGCGGCGCAGGTGTCCACGGTCTTGTAGACCGGCCGGATGCCGAGCCGGTGCCGCAGCGTACGCACCCCGTCCTCGGCGGCCAGTTCCGGGCGCAGCGCGGCCAGCTGCCGGTCGGACAGACCGGCCCGCTTCGCCCGACGCAGCAGCTCCGCGTCCAGCACCGGCGCGGCCACGATCTCGGCGCGCAGCTCGACCAGCGCGGCGATCTGGTCCAGGAACCACGGGTCGATCCCGCCCGAGGCCGCCGAGACCTCGGCGATCGAGGCACCCAGCCGCAGCGCCCGCTCCACCGTGTAGAGCCGCCCGTCGTGCGGCGTACGCAGCGCGGCGAGGGCGCTCTCCTTGGCCACCCCGGCCGGGTCGACGCCCGGCCCGGCAGCGACGGCCGGATCAGCGACGGTCCAGAATCCGGCTTCCTTGGTCTCCATCGAGCGCATCGCCTTGTTCAGCGCCTCGGTGAAGTTGCGCCCCAGGCTCATCGCCTCGCCGACGGACTTCATCGTGGTGGTCAGCTCCGGGTCCGCGCCGGGGAACTTCTCGAACGCGAACCGGGGGATCTTCACCACCACGTAGTCCAGCGTCGGCTCGAACGCGGCCGGCGTCTTGAGCGTGATGTCGTTGGGGATCTCGTCCAGGGTGTAGCCGATGGCCAGCTTCGCGGCGATCTTGGCGATCGGGAAGCCGGTGGCCTTCGAGGCCAACGCGGAGGAGCGGGACACCCGCGGGTTCATCTCGATCACGACGATCCGGCCGTCGGCCGGGTTCACCGCGAACTGGATGTTGCAACCGCCGGTGTCCACCCCGACCTCACGCAGCACCGCGATGCCCAGGTCACGCAGCCGCTGGTACTCCCGGTCGGTCAGCGTCATGGCCGGCGCCACGGTCACGCTGTCGCCGGTGTGCACGCCCATCGGGTCGATGTTCTCGATCGAGCAGACCACCACCACGTTGTCGTGGCGGTCCCGCATGAGTTCGAGCTCGTACTCCTTCCAGCCGAGCACGCTCTCCTCGATCAGCACCTCGTGCACCGGGCTCGCGGCCAGGCCGGCCCCGGCGATGCGCTCCAGGTCGGCGTCGGTGTGTGCCATGCCCGAGCCGAGGCCACCCATGGTGAACGAGGGCCGGATCACCACCGGCAGGCCCAGCTCGGCCGCCGTCTCGCGGACCTCGTCCATCGAGTGGCAGACCCGCGAGCGCGGCACCAGGCCGGACGGGTCCTCGACGCCGAGCCGCACGCCGGCCTTGGCCACGATCTCCTTGAACAGCTGCCGGTCCTCGCCGCGCCGGATCGCGTCGATGTCGGCGCCGATCAGCTCGACGCCGTACTTGTCCAGCACGCCAGCCTCGTGCAACGCGACGGCGGTGTTCAGCGCGGTCTGCCCGCCCAGGGTGGGCAGCACCGCGTCGGGCCGCTCCTTGGCGATCACCAGCTCGACGAACTCGGGGGTGATCGGCTCGACGTAGGTGGCGTCGGCGAACTCCGGGTCCGTCATGATCGTTGCCGGGTTGGAGTTGACCAGGCTGACCCGGATCCCCTCGCTGCGCAGCACCCGGCACGCCTGGGTGCCGGAGTAGTCGAACTCGCAGGCCTGCCCGATGACGATCGGCCCCGAGCCGATCACCAGGATGTGCTTGAGATCGGTCCGCTTAGGCATTCGTGCGCCCCTCGCTGTGGGTCCGGCCCTCGATCAACTCGGCGAACCGGTCGAAGAGGTAGTCCGCGTCGTGCGGACCGGCCGCCGCCTCCGGGTGGTACTGGACGGTGAAGGCGGGCACGTCACGCGCCCGCAGCCCCTCGACCACGTTGTCATTGAGGCAGAGATGGCTCACCTGCACGCCACCGAACTCGGTCTCGATCACCTGGTCGGGGACGACCGCACCCGGCTGTACGCCGGGCAGCTGCACCGCGAAGCCGTGGTTGTGGCTGGTCACCTCCACCTTGCCGGTGACCCGGTCGAGGACCGGCTGGTTGATGCCCCGGTGGCCGTAGCCGAGCTTGTACGTGCCGAAGCCGAGCGCCCGGCCGAGGATCTGGCTGCCGAAGCAGATGCCGAACAGCGGCACCTCGCGACGCAGCACCTCCCGGGCCAACGCGACGGGACCGTCGGCGGTGGCCGGGTCACCCGGACCGGGCGAGAAGAAGACCGCGTCCGCGCCGGTGGCCAGCAGCTCCTCGATGGTCGAGTTGGCCGGCAGCACGTGGGTGGTGACGCCACGCGCGGCGAGCCGACGCGGCACGTTGCGCTTGATGCCCAGGTCCAGCGCGGCCACCGTGAACCGGTGCTCCCCCTCGGCGGCGACCACGTACGGCGCCGTCGTGGTCACCTCGGCGGAGAGGTCCGCGCCGAGCATCTGCGGCGACTGGCGCACCCGGGCCAGCAGCGCCCGCGGGTCGTCGTCGACGCTGGAGATGCCGACCCGCATCGCCCCACGTTCGCGCAGGTGCCGGGTCAGCGCCCGGGTGTCCACCCCGCTGATGCCGACCACGCCCTCGGTGGCGAGCCGGTCCTCCAGCCCGCCGGTGGCGCGCCAGTTCGAGCTGAGCCGGGCGGGGTCGCGGACCACGTAACCGGCAACCCAGATCCGCCGCGACTCGTCGTCCTCGGCGTTGACGCCGGTGTTCCCGATGTGCGGAGCGGTCTGCACCACCACCTGACGGTGGTACGACGGGTCGGTGAGCGTCTCCTGGTAGCCGGTCATCCCGGTGTTGAAGACCGCCTCGCCGAAGGTCTCCCCGACGCTGCCGTACGCCTCGCCGTGGAACGTGCGCCCGTCCTCCAGGACGAGGATCGCGTGCCTGCGCTTCACTTGAGAGCCTTTCCGTCCAGAACCGTCGCCTCGCCACGCAGGAAGGTCGCCACGATGCGACCCGGCAGCGTCATCCGGGCGTACGGGGTGTTGCGGCTGCGACTGGCCGACTCCGCCGGGTCGATCACCCGACGGGCCGCCGGGTCGACCAGGGTCAGATTGGCCGGCGCGCCCGGAGCCGGGTCGTGGCCGTGCTCGGTCAGCCCGGCGATCCGGGCCGGGGTGCGCGACATCCGCTCGGCGATCACGTCCCACTCGGGGCCGAGCACGTCGAGCGCGATCGACAGCGCCGTCTCCAGCCCGAGCATGCCCGGCCGGGCGTACGCCCACTCGCACTCCTTGTCCTCCACCGCGTGCGGGGCGTGGTCGGTGGCGATGATGTCGATCACCCCGTCGACCAGCGCGGCCCGCAGGGCGGCGATGTCGGCGGCGGTACGCAGCGGCGGGTTCACCTTGAAGACCGGGTCGTAGGCTCCGGCTGGGCTCCAGTTGTTCGCGAGTGCGGGGCTCGCAAGCTCACTCCTCCCGCTCACGAGTGCATCGGTGAGCAGCAGGTGGTGCGGGGTCACCTCGGCGGTGACGCGTACCCCCCGGGCCTTGGCCTGGCGCAGCACCTCGACGCTGCCGGCGGTGGAGACGTGGCAGACGTGCAGCCGGCTGCCGACGTGCTCGGCCAGCAGCACATCCCGGGCGATGATCGCCTCCTCGGCCACCGCCGGCCAGCCGGTCAGGCCCAGCCGGGTGGAGACCTCGCCCTCGTGCATCTGCGCGCCCTCGGTGAGCCGGGGCTCCTCGGCGTGCTGGGCGATGATCCCGTCGAACGCCTTGACGTACTCCAGCGCGCGACGCATCAGCTTCGGGTCGGCGACGCAGTGCCCGTCGTCGGAGAAGATCCGCACCCGGGCCGCGGAGTCGGCCATCGCGCCCAGCTCGGCGAGGCGCTCGCCGGCCAGCCCGACGGTGACCGCGCCGATCGGCTGCACGTCGACCAGCCCGGCCTCCCGGCCGAGCCGCCAGACCTGCTCCACCACACCCGCGGTGTCCGCCACCGGCGAGGTGTTCGCCATCGCGCAGACCGCGGTGTAACCGCCCAGCGCCGCCGCCCGGGAACCGGTCTCGACGGTCTCGGCGTCCTCCCGGCCGGGCTCGCGCAGGTGGGTGTGCAGGTCGACCAGGCCGGGCAGGGCGACCAGCCCGGCGGCGTCGACGACGGTGGCGTCCGGCGCGGACAGGCCCGGGCCGACCTCGGCCACCACGCCGTCGCGGATCAGCAGGTCGGTCGGCGTGGCGCCGAGCACGCTGACGTTCCTGATCAGGTGCGAGTTCACCGGTTGTTCCCCCCGAGCAGCAGGTAGAGGACGGCCATCCGGACGGAGACCCCGTTGGCGACCTGTTCGACGATGGTGGAGCGAGGCGAGTCGGCGACCTCCGGCGCGATCTCCATGCCCCGGTTCATCGGCCCGGGGTGCATGACGATCGCGTGCTCGGGCAGCCGGCGCATCCGTGGGCCGTCGAGGCCGTAGCGGCGGGCGTACTCGCGGGCGGACGGGAAGTAGGAGTCGTTCATCCGCTCCCGCTGCACCCGCAGCATCATCACCACGTCCGAGGACGGCAGCACCGCGTCGAGGTCGTAGCAGACGTCGGTGCCGGGGGCGAGGGCGGCGGCGATGTCGAGCGGGATGAGGGTCGGCGGCCCGACCAGGGTGACCTTGGCACCGAGGGTGGACAGCAGCAGCACGTTGGAACGGGCCACCCGGGAGTGCAGCACGTCGCCCACCACCGCGACCGACAGGCCGGCCAACCGGCCCAGCCGGGACCGCATGGTGTACGCGTCGAGCAGCGCCTGGGTGGGATGCTCGTGGGTGCCGTCACCGGCGTTGACCACCGAGCCGTCGACCCAGTCGGCGAGCCGGTGCGGGGCACCGGAGGCGGGGTGCCGCACGACCACCGCGTCGGCGCCCATCGCCTGCAAAGTCAGCGCGGTGTCCTTCAGGCTCTCGCCCTTGGCGACGCTGGACCCCTTCGCCGAGAAATTGATCACGTCGGCGCTGAGCCGCTTGGCCGCCGCCTCGAAGGAGATCCGGGTGCGGGTGGAGTCCTCGTAGAAGAGGTTCACCACGGTGCGGCCACGCAGCGCGGGCAGCTTCTTGACCTCGCGGCCGGACACGGCGGCCATCTCGGCGGCGGTGTCCAGGATCTGGGTGGCGGTGTCGGCGTCCAGGTCGGCGCCGGAGAGCAGGTGCCTGATCACAGTGCCGGCCTTTCGTTCGCGACTGCGGGGCTCCGCTGCGCTGCACTGCTCGCGCTCACCGTGGAGTCTCCCCGTAGAGCCGGACCTCGTCCGCGCCGTCGGTCTCGGCCAGCGTCACCTTCACGCTCTCGGCCAGCGCGGTCGGGATGTTCTTGCCGACGTAGTCGGCGCGGATCGGCAACTGCCGGTGCCCCCGGTCGACCAGCACGGCCAGCTGCACGGACGCCGGCCGGCCGAGGTCGCCCAGCGCGTCGAGGGCGGCGCGCACGGTGCGGCCGGAGAAGAGCACGTCGTCGACGAGGACCACCCGCATGCCGTCGATGCCGCCCGACGGCAGCTGGGTGGGGCCGACCGCCCGGGTGGCGTGCCGGCGCAGGTCGTCGCGGTAGAGGGTGATGTCGAGCACGCCGACCGGGACGGCGATGTTCTCGAAGGCGCTGATCCGGTCGGCGAGCCGCCGGGCGAGGGGGGCGCCGCGGGTCGGGATGCCGAGCAGCACGGTGTCGGCCGCGCCCTGGGTCTTCTCGAGGATCTGGTGGGCGATCCGGTCGACGACGCGTTGCACGTCGGCGCTGGTCAGAATCACCTTCACCGAGGGTTGTCGCGGTGGCGACGAGCGGGCAGCCGATGGGTACGCCACGGCAGACCTCCTTCCCCGCCTCACGGGACGGGTCGTTAAAGGACGTCGGAACCTCCGGACCGGCCGCAGGCGGTCGGCGGAGGGGCTCCGGTCACGTTACCAGTGGTCGACGCCCCGATCGCGGTCGGGCACGGTGTGCTGCGCCACGATCGTGCGACATCCACTGACCCGGCACTCAGCCTGGCGAAACGGGACAACTCACCCAGCGTGCCCAACGGGAAGGTCACGACCACTTGACCACGTTTACGAATCCCCGTACCGTCACGCTCCGTAGCGATCGCTGGGAGAACCCCGAGCAGCACTGGGAGTGTCCGAATGCCCTCTGAATACGCCAAGTCTCTGGGCGCCCGTCTGCGCTCCATCCGCCAGCAGCAGGGCCTGTCCCTGCAGGGGGTGGAGGAGAAGTCGAACGGGCGCTGGAAGGCGGTGGTGGTCGGCTCGTACGAGCGCGGCGACCGGGCCGTCACCGTGTCCCGCCTGGCCGAGCTGGCCGAGTTCTACCGCGTTCCGGTGTCGGAGCTGCTGCCCGACGGCAGCGGGGTGCGGCACGAGCCCACCAGCAAGATCGTGCTGGACCTGGAGCGGCTCTACGACGAAGCCAGCGAGGACCTCGCCTACGTCGCCCGCTACGCCCGCGCCATCCAGCAGCAGCGCGGTGACTACAACGGCCGGGTGCTGTCGATCCGCGCCGACGACCTGCGCGCCCTGGCGATCGTCTACGACGCCTCGCCGTCCGGCCTGATCGAGCGGCTCACCGAGCACGGCGTGCTGGTCGCCGACCCGCGCGCCTTCTTCGCCTCCTGACCTGCGCTGTCGCCACGAAGGGCCCGTGCCATCCGGCACGGGCCCTTTCGTCGGATACGCCTGGCGCGGCCGAGCCCGCCTCAGCGGGTGGCGTCCCGCCTCAGCGAGTGGCGTACTCGGCGATGCGGCCGAGCAGACCGTTGAGGAAACGGGGCGAATCGTCGGTCGACATCTGCCCGGCCAACTCGACGGCCTCACTGATCGCCACCGCGTCGTCGATCTCGTCGACGTACAACAGCTCGTAGACCGCGATCCGGGCGAGGTTACGGTCCACCACCGGCATCCGGTCCAGCGTCCAGCCTTCGGCGTAGCTGGAGATCAGCTCGTCGATCCGGTCTAGGTGACCGGCCACGCCCTCGACGAGACCCACCGCGTACCCGAGATGATCGGGGCGCGGCTTCTCGATCCGCTCGACATAGCCGGCGAGCACCTCGCTCGGCGGACGATCACGCAGGTCGGCCTCGAAGAGCACGTCCAGCGCCCGCTTGCGCGCCTTGCGGCGCGCCGGCATCTGCTGCTTCGGACCCTCGGCCATCAGGCGCGGCCGAGGTAACGGCCGTCGCGGGTGTCGACCTTGATCTTCTCGCCGGTGGTGATGAAGAGCGGCACCTGCACGGTCGCGCCGGTCTCCACCGTCGCCGGCTTGTTGCCGCCGGTGGACCGGTCGCCCTGCAGGCCCGGCTCGGTGTACGTGACCTCCAGCACGACGGAGGTCGACAGCTCGATGTAGAGCGGCACCCCCTCGTGGGTGGCCACGATCGCCTCGGCCTCGGGCAGCAGATAGTTGGCCGCCTCGCCGACCGTGCCGCCGGGCACCGTGATCTGGTCGAACGTCTCCAGATCCATGAAGACGTAGTCCTCGCCGTCGGCGTAGAGGTACTGCATCGTGCGCTTGTCCACGGTCGCGGTCTCGACCTTGGTGCCCGCGTTGAAGGTCTTGTCGACCACCTTGCCGGACAGCACGTTCTTCAGCGTGGTACGCACGAACGCACCACCCTTACCGGGCTTGACGTGCTGGAACTCGACGACGGACCAGAGCTCTCCGTCGAGGTTGAGTACCAGGCCGTTCTTAAGGTCGTTGGTGGAGGCCATTTCCTGCCTTGATCATGAATTGGCGGACAGACCTGTGAAGTCTACTAGCCGCCGCCCAACCCGCCGCCCGCCGGCGTCAGCCGGCAGGCC
>NZ_POTY01000459.1 GCF_003236315.1 Micromonospora craterilacus | reverse complement strand
CCTCGGTCTTTCACTTGAGTGCCATTCGATAGCCGGTCTTCGATGAAGAAGATTTGCGTACCTATCGGCGTTTTCTTGGCATGTTGAGGGCCCGGCGCGGGGCCGGGTTCCTCCGTGTTGCTGGCCGGGACGAGGCTCGCTGGGTCAGTCGGCGGGCCGGGGTAGTGCTGCGAGGTTGCTGAATGCGCTGGTCAGAGCATTGGTCCAGGGCCAGCTCGCGGCGATAGCGACCCGGGTCCGGCGGGCGGTGCGGGTGATCCGGGCCGCGACGTGCAGCAGCCGGTAACGCAGTTTCTTCGGCTCGGCGATGGCCAGGTCACCGTCCAGGAGCAGGATCTGAGTCCAGGCGAGCAGGTCGATGCCGGTCAGGGCGAGTTGAAGCCAGGCCTGATTGATCGCGAACACGCGGGACGGGAACCGGCCGAAACCGGTGTTCTTGCCGGTCCGGATGCGGTCCTCGACGCGGGCGTGGGCCCGGTGCCGGGCTTCCAGGAACTGGATGCTGCCGTTGCCGGGCGGGGTGTCGGTGGCCACGACCTGATGCCGCCAGCCTTCGATGGTGTCGAACAAGCTCAGCTGGGCGCCGGGGTGCGGGCGTTCCCGGCGGACCAGGAACCGGGTGCCCTGCGGCCAGCCGGCCGGGTCGAACGATCCGGTGATCTCGCAGACCTCGGCATGTTCACGCAGTTCACCGTCGGTGTCGACGGCGGGGACCCATCCGGTCGCGGCCCGGATCGCTGCCCGGACCGGTTCGGTGATCGCGGCGCCGACGCTGAATCGGATGTCCAGATGCTGCTCACGCAAGGACCGGATGTGGGCGAGAAACCCGTGGCTGGAGCCGGCGGAGTCACTGCGTAGCAGGATCGGGGTGCCGTGCCGGACCGCATCGGGGATCTGGACGAGGGCCTGGTCGAGCACGGTGATGTGGTCGGTGGTGGTGTTCGAGCCGGCCCGGCCTTCGCGCAGCAGGCCGGCGAGGGCTTCACCGGTGTTGTCCAGGAAGCACAGCAGCGGATGGAAACCGAACGTCTTCTTCCAGGTACGGGTGGCCGATTCCTTGTCGGAATGGCAGATCACGATCGTCGCGTCGATGTCCAGGACCAGGCCGTCGACCGCCTGGCCGGCCACCGTCGGCTGTGGCAGGTCACCGCGAGTGTCCGCGTGCTGAGCCCAGACGATCTCCCGGGCTGCTGCCCGTGCAGCCCGCAGCTCGGCCAGCATCGTGGCGTCGAGCTGCGACAACAGCCGCCACGCGGTCGCATCCGACGCGACCGGCCCGAACAGCGGCTCCTGATCGCGCAGCACCGCCAGATCGGCGATGGCCTCACCGCCGTCGGCGAGCATCACGGCGAGATCGACCGCGATCCGGCCCGGGTCATGCCCGCGCTGCCGCTGCCGCATTCCTGCCAACGCCTGACTGAACGCGCTGGTCAGGCCAGCCGTGTCAGCGAGATCAGCGAGTAGCCGGGCACCGACGTGACCGACCACGCCCCGCCCGTCCCCGGTCACCATGATCTTCGGACGTGTTGCGGTAGCCTTCACCCAGCAAGTGCCTTCCGTGACAGGAAACTCGGACCCTCAGCAAGTCCCATTTTCCCTGATCAGAAGGCACTTCTTCGTTTCCAGCCCAGTCCTTGGACACCCTTAACGAAGGGCCGAGG
>NZ_POTY01000458.1 GCF_003236315.1 Micromonospora craterilacus | reverse complement strand
CACGCACACCGCCGGAGCACGCTCGCCGGGCGCAGTGGTCTCCGGCGGTGTGCGTGAGCCGAACGCCATGGCTGGCGGCGGTGTGCGTGAGCCGAACGCCGTGGCTGGCGGCGGTGGGCGTGCACCGAACGCCGTGGCTGGTGGCGGTGTGCGGCAGCCGAACGTCGTGGCTGGTGGCGGGCTGCGTGAGCCGAGTGCCGTGGTCGGCGCCGGGGCGCCTCGGGCCGACGCCGGTGACGACGCCGACGTGCGGGCGGTGGCCGGTGCCGCGCTGGCCCTGCTCGCGCTGGACTCCGGCGACCTGACCGGGGCGGCGACCGGATTCGCGGCGGCACTGGCGGCCGCCCGGGAGGCGGGACGGCCGCGCACCGAGCTGGTCTGCGCCAGCCGGTGGGCCCTGCTCGCGGCGCTGCGGGGCGAGTTGCGCGCGGCCGAGGAGGCGGCCCGCAGTGCCCTGGCGTTGCCGCCCTGTCAGGGCTGGTCGGCGCAGGTCGACTGCGGGTACGCCTACCTGGCGCTGGGCCTGGTGGCGATGTACCGGGACCAGCCGGCGGAGGCCGAGGCGAACCTGGCGCTGGCGGCCGCGGCGACCGGGGAGCGGCCGGCCGGTGCGGTGGCGGCCTGGTGCCGGGCGTACCTGCGCTACGACGAGGGTGACCTGACTGCCGGTCACCGGCTGCTGGTGGAGGCCCGCGAGGAGTGGTCGGGCCGGGCCGGCGAGCTGGGTGCGTTGCTGCTGGCCGCCGAGGTGGATCTGCACAGCGCCCGAGGCGACCTGGCGACCGCTCGCGGCCTAGCCGATCATCGCCCGACCTGGCCGCCGCCCGCAGCCCCGCTGGCCGGCTCGGACGCCGGCCCCGCAGCCCGGCTGGCCGGCTCGGCAGCCCCGGAGGCCGGGCTGGACGCTGCGCTGGCGCGTTCGGACGCTGCGCTGGCGGTCGCGGCGGCCCGGGTCGAGCTGCGGGCCGGCGATCCGCGCGCCGCCGCGCGCCTGCTGCCGGACTGGACGGCCGCGTCGGCGGCCGACTGGCCGCTGCCGGTACGCCTCGACGCCGCGCTGCTCGACGCGCTGCTCGCGGCGCGCGGCGGCGACGACCGGCGCGCCGGTCGGACGCTGGAGTCGGCGCTCGATCTGGCCGCCCCGGACGGCTACCGGCGGCCGTTCATCCGGGCCGAGCCGGGGCTGCGGGATGTGATCGCCGCCCACCTCGATGCCGGCACGGCGCACTGGCCGATGGTCAGCGACCTGGTCCGGACCGTCGACGTGCCGCCCGAGCGGGGCACGGCCGGCGCACCCGTGGTGCCGTTGGGCGAGCCGCTGACCGAGCGGGAGCTGACGATCCTGCGATATCTGCAGAGCATTCTGTCCAACGTGGAGATCGCGGGCGAGCTGTCGGTCTCGGTCAACACGATCAAGACGCACGTCCGCAACATCTACCGCAAGCTGGACGCCACCCGCCGCCGCGACGCCGTCCGCCGCGCCCGCGAACTCCATTTGATCTAGAGCGACCGGCAATAGGACTGGCGGGGCTGCGGCGCGCCCTGGCACTTCGGCTGGCGGCGTTGTCGTCGTCGGCCATGCAACACCGGCATGGCCTCCTCCTCCGCCTTGCCATCCTCGGCCAGGACCCGCCTCGCCTCCACCGCCCTATTGCCGGTCGCTCTTA
>NZ_POTY01000457.1 GCF_003236315.1 Micromonospora craterilacus | reverse complement strand
CCCCTACCGCAGCAGACGGTCACGTCCACGCCGGTGCCCACCAATCCACCGAGACCGAGTCGATCAAACCGGAGATCCCCCGGTCGACGCCGACGGGGCGACCTGGACGACACGGCGCGCAGTCAGCGGCATGACAACGCATGTGACCTTCGGGCAGCAGTGCCGGGTGGCGCCGCGCCCGGCGGACCGCACGGCACCGCGGCTTCTGGCAGGATCCGTCGGATGCGCAGACTGATGGTGCTCCTTCTCGTGATGGCTGTCGCTGGCTGCGGCGACGGTGACGCGACCGAGACGGGAGCCACCGAACAGTTCACCCAGGGCGGCGTCAGTATGGAGCCGACGGTCAAGGCCGGCCAGGTTGTCACCGCACGGACAGTCACCGGCACGTATGAGCCACGGCACGGCGATGTCGTCCTGATCCGTTCTCCCGGCGGTCTCTGGGGTGACCGTAAGGCGCCGCTGCTCAAACGCGTCGTCGCGGTCGGCGGCGAAACCATTGCCTGCTGCGATACTTCCGGCAGGGTGACCGTCGACGGTAGGCCGCTGGCCGAGTCGTATGTGGCTGAGGACGCGTCGCTCGCCGAGCCGCCGAACCCGAACCACTGCGGGCCGCGCCGGTTCGCCGCGGTTGCCGTGCCGGCCGACTCCGTCTTCGTCATGGGTGATAGCCGTGCCCGGTCGAACGACTCCCGGTGCGCCGGGCCGGTGCCGGTGTCGTCGGTCTTCGCCGTAATGGTCGACTGACCAGGGCGCACCTGCCACTCGCCACGGGCGTGCCGAGGTGGCCGACGCTAAGCGCTCGGACGGCGGCCAGAAGAGGATGTCGGGCTGACTCAGAGTCACGGACTGAAGTCGCCATAGTCGGCCGTACGTTCGGTCCGTCGTGTTCATCGGGCCTTACGGGTGGGCTGCGTTCGGGCTGGTGTGGGAAGTGACCTCGTGCAGGCACGTACAGTACGACACCGCCGATCGTATGCAGGGGCACATCATCGTGAAGGAGTGGTCGCCTGTGGACACGACGTTGACCCTTGCGGCGATAACGCTTGACTGTGCTGACCCCTTGGAGTTGGCCACGTTCTACCAACGGGCCACCGGATTCGCACTGCATCCCGAGTCTGACGACGAGTTCGCCGGGCTTACCCGGGAGGACGGGCTGAAGCTGGGGGCGGCCAAGCCCGAGCACCAGCCGGGCGGAGACCGGTTCCGGGTACTCACCGATCCCGCCGGGCACCCCTTCTGCCTGGTCCCCCCAAGACACTGACGACCACGGCCCTTCGACCAGAATCAGGCCGCCGCATGCGACTCAAGCCCACGCTGTACCGCATTCCGACGCCACCACCCGGCCGGTTGAGCACGATGCCGCGACCGCGCGGCAACGACTGGCTCGACGACGAAATGAATGCACTACGCGACACCGGCGTTGATGTCCTTGTCTGCCTGCTCACCTCCACCGAAGCCGCTGAACTCGGCCTGACCGGAGAGGCCGTCGCCGCCATCAACGCCGGGCTGGAGTTTCACGCCTTCCCGATCGACGACCTCGGCGTGCCGGACCATGCACTGAGCCTTTCCGAGTAACGGTGTAGGGACTCGGGGTAGCTGGCGCGGTCGGTGGTCCGGACGCGCCCGGATCCGTTGCGGTGCAACGAGAAGACGCAGAACCCCGGTATGAAGGTGGTCCTTCC
>NZ_POTY01000456.1 GCF_003236315.1 Micromonospora craterilacus | reverse complement strand
CCGTTTACCCCCCGAAAACCCCGGCCAGAGACTGACAATCAGTGACAAGGCGCGACCGCTGCTTGGTGATGTTTGTGCAGATCAATGCCCACTTGTGGTAAGTGATGACAAGCCTGGAATGGCTACGTTCCGTAACAAGGGGTTTTGACAACCAATGACAAGCCCTGAGGAGCGATGCTCGACAAGGGGCTCTCCTCGGTTCAAATCTCCTCGTTCGCCACGAGAGTCTGATGTGCAACCGGGAACGCGTCGGTTGAGGATTCTACTCCTCGCAGGTGGGTGTCGGCGTAACGCGGCCTTGGCAGGTGTTCCTTGCTGTTGTTGGTTTTCCGGGTGTCGTTGATCATTCGCGCGCCGTCAGCAACCCGCCCGGAAGATCCCCTCCCGTCTGCCGCGCTCGAAGGTCGGGGAGGCCCAGACGTGCTCGGTGCCGGCCAGAAAGGTGCCGGTGCCGGAGTTGATGATGAGCCGCCGGAGCGTGGTCTGCATCTGGGCATGGCGCGGGTCCTATTCGATGGGTTGGCGATCGCTGTCGTCGGCTTGCCAGTCGGCGAAGAGTTCGGTGAGCTTGGCTTTTGTCCGGTCGTTGAGGATCTTGGTGGCGTCGTCTCCGAGTGGTCTCAGTGCGTGTTGGCGTACGGCGGGATGTTGTGCGGGTGCTGGACAGATGAAGACGGCGAGAACTCGTAGCGCGCGGAGTGCTTCGTCGCTGGAGAGGATGTCGAGTAGCGGGACGCCGCTGAAGGCTGCGGTTCGAAAGGCCTGCCATGCTTTGTCGACGATCAGGTCGATCACGGTCTCGGTGACATGGGGCCGCTCTGCCTGCCAGGTCGAGAGCCGGATCATGCGTTTGACTGTGCCGGGGATGCTGTCGAACGCGCACCGGGTTGTCTCGATGGTCTGGACCAGTCCGATGAAGAGGTCACACCAGCCGTGGTTGGTGAGTTCGCGCTTGACGGCGGCTGTGTCTGACGTGGCGCGGTGGAGGTCGGCGGCGATCTCGTGCCAGGCCCTGCGGCCCATCTCTTCGGCGAGGGCGGTCACCTGCTCGACGGGCGACGGGTAGGGATCGTCTGGGTCGGGGCTAGCGGGTATCGGGCGGGCGGCAAGCCAGTCGGCAATGTCCACGCGAGCGAGGTCGATGGTCGCTTTCTGGTTGCGGACGGTCGGTTTCAGGCGCGGTGGATGGTCATCCGTCCAGGCCAGCTTGCCCTCGAGGTCCTCGCGTTTGCGCTGGCGTGCCGTGTCATCGCGGCCGACGTGGTCGAGCCAGCCTTGTACGCCGTGCTGTGAGCCGCCGCAGCCGGTGCAGCGGCAGAAGTGTTGCTGGGCTGTCTCGCAGCGGGAGTTGTGGGTGCCGTTGTTCATCTGCGGCCACCTCGCTGGTCCGGTCGTCCCGGCGGTGCGGAGCTTGATCGCTGACTGAACGGATGCGCACCTGCACGTTACGTCACTGGGTGGTTTGTGCCAACTGGCTGCAGGCGCAGTGAATTCGGTCGTGCATGCGACATCGTGAGTAGGGAGACTGTCGTGGCAGTCGATTCGTAGGGCGGCTCGTCTCAGGTTCTAGTACGGCAGCCGCCGTTTGGGATCATGGCTGGAGTTCGAGGTTGAGGCGTCGGGTGTAGTGGGCTTGGCGGGCTCGGGCTTGATGGCGGCGGCGCCAGTCTGACCAGCGGAGGCGGTGGGTGAG
>NZ_POTY01000455.1 GCF_003236315.1 Micromonospora craterilacus | reverse complement strand
GCGGGTAGGGGTGGCGTCGAGCACCCGGCGCAGCACGGCGGACAGGGCGGCGTTGACCTCGTCGGGGCGCTCCATCATCAGCATGTGGCCGGCACCGGGACAGACGGTCAGTTCGGTGGCCGGCAGCGCGGCGGCGATCGACTCCGCGCATGGTGGCGGGGTGAGCCGATCCCGGTCGCCGACCAGGGCCGCCGCCGGCAGGTGGGCCAGCGCGGCGAGCGTCGCCAGCCGGTGCTGGACGCCGATCGAGACCCGGAAGCCGCCGATCGAGCGCAGCGAGGCGCGGGCCACCGCCGAGGTGACCAGGCGGATGTCGGCCGGATCGCAGCGGTCGCCGAAGAGCATCCAGCGGATGCTCGGCCGCAACGCGCGCAGCAGGGCCTGGGGCGGCCGCCACGAGCCGCAACGGGCCAGCACCCCGGCCCCGGTGGTCTCGGCCAGCCGGATCACCCGGGCGATCCGCGGCGACAGGCCGTAGACGGTGTGGGTGTGCCCTTCGGCGGTGGTGGAGACGAAGACCAGCCCGGCCACCCGCCGCGCGAAGTGTTCGGGGTGGCGGTGTGCGTACTCCATGATCGTCATGCCGCCCATCGAGTGGCCGACCAGCACCACCCGGCCGGCCGGGACGACCGCGTCCAGCACCGCGGCCAGGTCGTCACCGAGCTGGGCCAGGGTGGCCGTGGGCAGTGTCATGCAGCTGGAGCGGCCATGCCCGCGTGCGTCGTAGGTGACCACCCGGACCGACCCGAACGCCGTACGCAGGGCGGCCAGCTGCCGGTGCCAGCTGCGCCCGTCCAGCGTCCAGCCGTGCAGCAGCACCGCGGTGACCTCGGCGCCCGCCGGCCCGGTGGCCTCCACGTGCAGGCGTACGTCGTCGGGCAGCCGTACCTCGACGGGCTCTGGCACGCCACCTCCCCAGGGCCGCGCGGATCCGTAACGCCGGGGATACCCGTTGGTAACACCGGTACCCGCCATGACACCACGCGAAGCGGGGTGGTGAGAAGATTTCGGAACCCGGCTCCTTGTCCGCGACGATCCGGTCAAGCTGGGTGACATGTCAGCGTCGCGGGCGACGCCCCTCGGCCCCGGGCCGGGTGACCGGGCGCGCGGGGGTACGCCCCGGGTGGCCCTGGCCGAACTGCTCGCCGGCAACCGGCGCTTCGTCAGCGGCCAGCCGGTGCACGGGCACGACGTGACCGCGGCGGCGGCCAGCGCCTCCGGCGACCAGCAGCCGTACGCCGTGCTGCTGGGCTGCATCGACTCGCGGGTGCCGCTGGAGGCGATCTTCGACCAGACCTTCGGCTCGATCTGCGTCATCCGGACCGGAGGTCACGTGCTGGACCGGGCGGTGCTCGGCTCGATCGAGTACGTGGTCGACGTACTCGGCGTACCGCTGGTGATGGTGCTGGGGCACGAGCGCTGCGGCGCGGTGGACGCCACGGTCGGCGCGCTGCGCACCGGCCGGCGGCCGGACGGTGCCCTGGCCCACCTGGTCGACCGGATCGCGCCCGCGGTGACCGAGGTGGGGGTGGACGACCCGCAGGTGCAGCCGCTGGCGATCCGCCGACATGTGCGCCGTACGGTGGCCGCCCTGCGCGCCGACCCGATCCTGTCCGCGCCCCTGGCCGCCGGCCGGGTCGCCGTGGCCGGCGCCCTGTACGACCTCTCCACCGGCGAGGTCGCCCTCCTCGACCCCCCGTAACCGTCGGCGGGGTGGGAGGG
>NZ_POTY01000454.1 GCF_003236315.1 Micromonospora craterilacus | reverse complement strand
CCGACGAGGTGGCCCTGGCGGGCTGGCTGGCCGACGAGACCCGGCCGAAGGTGCTGCACGACAGCAAGCCGCCGATCGACGGGCCGTGGGATCGCCGGGCCGGGATTCCTCCCCAGCCGTTGAACCGAACTGGGGCCACCAGCCGTACTTCACGGCGAAGGGAGCGGCCCATGAAGCGCATGACCCCGTTGCTCACCCTCCTGTCGGGGGCGGTGACGGCTGCCGTGCTGTTCACGATGAGTGCGCAGGCATCGCCACCGGCCACACAGCCGGCGGCGGAGACCGGTCCACCGGCCGCCGCCGCGCCGCCAACCGACACCGAGGCCGACGGCGACGCTGACGCCGAGGCCCCGGTGGACGAGGAGCAACCGGACCCCGCGAACACGCGGCCGGCCCAGACGTCCCCGCCGGCGGCGCCGGACGGGTCATCGGCCGGCACCGAGGTCGCCGTGGTCGAACAGAACTGGATCGGCGAGCTGGAGAACGGCGCCACCATCGCCATCACGGTCAAGGGCGGCAAGGCCGAGGCGTACGTCTGTGACGGCCGGAGTGTGGAGCTGTGGCTGTCCGGCACGGTCAAGGACGGCAAGATCGAACTGACCGGCAAGGACGCGAAGCTGACCGGCATCATCCGGGGCGACCGCGCGAGCGGCGAGATGGTCATCGGCGTCCGCCGCTGGAAGTTCACCGCCCGACCGGACGACAAGGTGGTCGACGAGGCGGTCGCGAAGTCCGGCTCGGGTACCGCTCCGGCGATCTACCGGGCGACCGACGAGGTCCGCAAGGCCGGCATCGACGGCGGCTGGATCATGCTGCCCGACGGCACCCAGATCGGCATCGTCACCTGGAACGGCAAGCCGATCCCGGCGCCGCCGCTGGACCCGGCCTTCTACAGCACCATGGTCAACGGGGTCACCGTCACGGCCGAGCCGGTCATTCCCGGGGCGCGGTGATGTCCCAGCACCGCCAGAGCAACGTGCGTACGGTGCCCCGCCGGCCGCCCGCGCCGACCGTCGAGGTGATGCGCGACTTCGGCGGGCCCCCGCCGAGCGCCCCGAGGCGGCGACCCTCGCTGCTGGTACCGCTGGTGGTCGGGGCGGGGTTGGCGGTGGCGCTGGGCGTCTACGGCCGCACCCACACCCCGACCGGGATCGCGGTCAACGTCGCCGGTTTCTCCTCGCCGTTGACGGTGAAGGTGTGGCTGGGTACGGGTGCGGCGTTCTTCGCCGTCATCCAGTTGCTGTCCGCGCTGGCCATGTGGGGCCGGCTCGGCGGCTTCTCCCCGCCCTGGGCCGGCCCGGCACACCGCTGGTCCGGCCGGGTCGCCTTCCTGCTCACCGTCCCGGTAGCCGTGCACTGCCTGTACGCGCTCGGCTTCGCCGACTACGACACCCGTACGCTGCTGCACTCCCTGCTGGGTTGCTTCTTCTTCGGGGCGTTCGCCACCAAGATGCTGACCCTGCCCAAACGTGGCCTCGCCGGCTGGGTGCTGCCGGTGATCGGTGGGGTCGTCTTCGTCGCGTTGATCGGTGTCTTCCTGACCTCGTCGGTCTGGTACTTCACCACCTTCGGCATCCAGTTCTGACCAGGAAGGCAAGTCTTCAGATGAACCACGAGCAGGCCGGCTGCTGCCGGTCGCGACGGGCCCTGCTGGCCGGCACCGGCGCGGTGGGGGTGGCTGCGCTGACCGGCTGCGCGACGTACGGCCTATCTCTTATACACATCTGACGCTGCCGACGATCGCATAAGTGT
>NZ_POTY01000453.1 GCF_003236315.1 Micromonospora craterilacus | reverse complement strand
ACACGTGTCGCCCGGCCGGTTCGTAACCCCACCCCTCGTCGAACTGGAAGCAGGTTCTCGTGAGTCGGACCCGGCGTTCGTCCTTCCCGGCGGATCGACCGGGGGTGTCGCCGCCCGGTGCGGTCCGTGGCCATCCACTCACCCAGGTGGTCCTTGTCGTGCAGCAGGTCCTTGATGTCGTACTCGGCGTACTCGAACTCCGGGGACCAGTAGAGCGCGTCGAAGGGGCAGACCTCGATGCAGATGCCGCAGTACATGCAGAGCGAGAAATCGATGTCGAACCGGTCCAGCACGTTGCGCTGGCGAGGACGGGCGGCACCGGGCACCGCCACCTCCTCCTTGTGCGAGTCGATGTAGATGCACCAGTCCGGACACTCGCGGGAGCAGAGCATGCAGACCGTGCAGTTCTCCTCCAGCAGCGCGATCACCCCGCGCGAGCGGGGCGGCAGGTCGGGGGCGACGTCCGGGTACTGCCGGGTGGTGGAGCGCTTCGTCATCGTCTTGAGCGTGACCGCCAGCCCCTTGACCAGGCCGCTGCCGGGCACGCCGGCCGGCTCGCTTCGCTCGCTCATGCCGAACATCCTGCCCTGTGACCACGACGCGCGCGACCACCACCCGGGGCTAGGTGGAAGTACCGTCCCGTACGCTCGACCGCTCGCCCCGCCGCCGTCGCCCGGCCGACCGCCGAAAGATCAGCGATGATGGAGCCGAGGACGCATCGCGAAACGGCTGGGGGCGCGGCATGGGCGAAGGCGAAACGAGCACCGGCGGCAAGTACGTCGAGCCGGGCGGCGAGTTCAAGCGGGACCAGCGGTACATCACCACCCGGATCACCGCCGACGGGCGGGACGGCTACCCGGTCGAGCCCGGGCGGTACCGGCTGGCGGTCAGCCGGGCCTGCCCCTGGGCGAATCGGCTGATCATCGTACGCCGGCTGTTGGGCCTGGAGAACGCCATCTCGATGGCGGTCGCCGGGCCGACCCACGACGCCCGGAGCTGGACCTTCGACCTCGACCCGGGCGGGCGGGACCCGGTGCTCGGCATCGAGCGCCTGCAGGAGGCGTACTTCGCCCGCTACCACGACTACCCACGCGGGATCACCGTGCCGGCCATCGTCGACGTGACCACCGGGCAGGTGGTGACCAACGACTACGCCCAGATGAGCCTGGACCTGGCCACCGAGTGGACCGCGTACCACCGCACCGGCGCGCCCGAGCTGTACCCGGAGCGGCTGCGCGCCGAGATCGACAAGGTCAACGCGGTGGTCTTCACCGACGTCAACAACGGCGTGTACCGGTGCGGCTTCGCCGGCAGCCAGGAGGCGTACGAGCGGTCGTACCACCGGCTGTTCGACCGGCTCGACTGGCTCAGCGAGCGGCTCGCCGGGCAGCGCTACCTGGTCGGCGACACCATCACCGAGGCGGATGTACGGCTGTTCACCACGCTGGTCCGCTTCGATCCGGTCTACCACGGCCACTTCAAGTGCAACCGACAGAAGCTCGCCGAGATGCCGGTGCTGTGGGCGTACGCCCGGGACCTGTTCCAGACCCCCGGCTTCGGCGACACGATCGACTTCGACCACATCAAGCGGCACTACTACGAGGTGCACCGGGACATCAATCCCACCGGCGTGGTGCCGCTCGGCCCCGACCTGTCGAACTGGCTCACCCCGCACGGCCGCGAGGCCCTGGGCGGCCGGCCCTTCGGCGACGGCACTCCCCCGCCGGCGCCGGCCCCGGCCGAACGCGTCGACCCCGCCCACAC
>NZ_POTY01000452.1 GCF_003236315.1 Micromonospora craterilacus | reverse complement strand
GCCTGTTTTTTTTCAGGCAGAGGACGGCATACGAGTTGAGCGCTAGTCTCGTGGGCTCGGAGATGTGTATAAGAGGCAGGGCTGGCCCACTCGGCGTGGGACCTGTACCACCATCGCACTCGGCGGGTGGTGCCACGCGGTTACGCCGAGTGGTGCGGGGTGATCGACGCCGTGCTGGGAATCACGATCATGTTGGCGCTGCTCAGCCACTGACAGGGCCCGTGGCCGGGGTCCGCCGACCCGCGGCGGCGGGCCCCACGACGGGTTTCCGGCCCACCCGGCACGCTCGGCCGAGGATCTGCGCCGCGTGTTGCGGTGGTCGCCGCAGCGGGTCCGCAGGCGTGATGAAAGGCTTGACCCATGAGTTCCACGCCCGTACCCCCCGACCCGACCACCGAACCGCCCGCCTTCACGGACCTCGGCCTGCGGCCAGAACTGCTCGCCGCGCTCGCCGCGCTCGGCTACGAGGAGCCCACGCCGATCCAGCGGGAGGCGATCCCTCCGCTGCTGGCGGGCCAGGACCTGCTCGGGCAGGCGGCCACGGGTACGGGCAAGACGGCGGCGTTCGCGCTGCCGCTGTTGCAGCGGATGCCGGACGACCGGAGCGGCGGCGACCCGCTCGCGCTGGTGCTGGTCCCGACCCGGGAACTCGCGGTGCAGGTGTCCGAGGCGTTCCACCGCTACGGCAAGGACCTCGGCGCCCGGGTGCTGCCGATCTACGGCGGGCAGCCGATCGGCCGGCAGCTGCGGGCGCTGGATTCCGGCGTGGACGTGGTGGTGGCCACCCCCGGCCGGGCGCTGGACCACATCGCCCGGGGCACGCTGCGGCTGGGCAACCTGACGACGGTGGTGCTCGACGAGGCGGACGAGATGCTCGACATGGGCTTCGCCGAGGACATCGAGGCGATCCTGGAGCACGCCCCCGAGCAGCGGCAGACGGTGCTGTTCTCGGCGACCATGCCGGCCCGCATCGACGGGATGGCGCGGGCCCACCTGACCGACCCGGTACGCATCCTGATCGCCCGGGAGCAGCCGGTGGCCGGCGAGGCACCCCGGGTACGGCAGAGCGCGTACCTGGTGGCGCGGGCGCACAAGCCGGCGGCGCTGGGCCGGGTGCTGGACGTCGAGTCACCGACCGCGGCGATCGTGTTCTGCCGCAGCCGGGAGGAGGTCGACCGGCTCACCGAGACGATGAACGGCCGCGGTTACCGGGCCGAGGCGCTGCACGGCGGGATGAGCCAGGAGCAGCGCGACCGGGTGATGGGCCGGCTGCGGGCCGGCACCGCCGACCTGCTGGTCGCCACCGACGTGGCGGCCCGTGGGCTGGACGTCGAGCAGCTCAGCCACGTGGTCAACTACGACGTGCCGTCGGCCCCCGAGTCGTACGTGCACCGGATCGGCCGGGTGGGCCGCGCCGGCCGGGAAGGGGTGGCGATCACCCTGGCCGAGCCCCGGGAACACCGGATGCTCAAGACCATCGAGCGGGTCACCGGCCAGCGGATCACGATCGACAAGATCCCGACCGTGGCCGACCTGCGTACCCGCCGGCTGGAGCTGACCCAGGCCGCGCTGCGGGAGAGCCTGCTGGAAGACGACCTGGAGCCGTTCCGGGTGATCGTCGAGACGCTCAGCGACGAGTTCGACCTGATGGAGGTGGCGCTCGCCGCGGTGAAGCTGGCCCACGAGGCGACCCTGCCCGGGTCCGACGACGCCGAGGAGGAGATCCCGCAGGTTTCGGTCCGCGCGCCCCGGGAGGGTCGGGAGG
>NZ_POTY01000451.1 GCF_003236315.1 Micromonospora craterilacus | reverse complement strand
GCGTCGAACCGGTCGACGGCGAGGCCGACCCCGGCGAACACCACCGCCGCCAGTGCGGCGGCGCCGGCCGGCAGCGCGCCGAGTCGGCGGGCCCGCACCGCCACCATGCCCCGCTGGCCGCCGGCCTCCGGGTGCAGCAGGTCCACCACCGGCAGGGCGGCCAGGCCGAGCAGCACCGCGAAGAGCGCCGCGACGCCGCCCATCGCCATGCCGAGCGCCGGGAAGAGCAGCACCACGGTCGGCAGCAGGACGACCACCCCCACCGCGCCGGCGAGGGTCACCGCGATCACCGGTAGCGGGCCGTCGAGGCGGGTGGCCACCGCCACCAGCCCGGCGATGGCACCGGCCAGGGCCGGCAGGGTTGCCAGGTACGCCCCGCCGGGCACCAGGATGGCGAGCAGTACGCCGAGCAGGGCCAGCCAGCCCAGCCCGCCGATGGCCAGCGCGGCCGGGCCGACCCGACGGCGGGTCAGCGCGTACCAGGCGAACAGGACCGCGGCGGCCAGCGCCAGCACGGCCAGCCGGTACCAGGTCGGCCGGTACGGGTCGAGCAGCTCGGCGTAGCCCGGCCGGATGGCGGTGATCGCCGCCCAGAGCAGCTGGGCGCCGACCGGCGCGACCACGATCGGCACCAGGGTCAGCGCGAACCCGGCGGCCAGCCGGCCACCGGTGACGCGGCCCCGTCGCCGGGCCAGCCAGCAGAGGACGACCACGCCGGCCAGTGCCAGCAGCGCCATCGGCAGCACGAGCCAGCCGGGATAGCGGGCCAGGCCGCCGGGGACCGGGAAGTAGGTGGCGTCGTGGCCGGCGCGCAGGTCGCCCAGGTCGATCCGGCCGAACTCGCGGGCGAGGCCCAGTGCGTTGTCCCCGTGGTGCTGGAGGCTGGCCCGGTCCATCGAGGTCGGGGTGTCCAGCGGGGTGTGGTAGATCGCCCCGCCGTCGAGGTACGCCGAGTTCAGCCCGACGAACCCTTCGTCGAGGAAGGCGGTGAAGTCGGTGTCGTTGGGCAGCGCGCGGTAGACCTCCACCGCGAACGAGGTGCCCACCGGGTGCGGCGCGGCGCGGCCGAACACGTCGACCAGCGCGGCGTTCTCCGGCGAGGTCTCGAACATGATCACCGGCCCGGTACGGCCGCGCGCCTCCAGGTTGAGCACCACCCCCTTACCGGCGGCCAGCGGATGGTCGGCGGCGAACGCGGAGGCCCCGCACAGGCACGCCTCCTCGGCGTCGGTGAGCACGAACACGACGTCGTTGCGGGGCCGGGGGCCGTTGGTCAGCGCGCGGGCCACCTCCAGGATGGTGGCCACCCCGGCACCGTCGTCGTTGCCGCCGGGGCCGGTCTGCACCGCGTCGTAGTGGGCGACCAGGAAGACCGTGCCGGTAGGCCCGGTGCCGGGCAGCCGGGCCACCACGTTGCGGACCCGGGCCAGGGTGGCGCCGCCCGCCGCGCCGCTGAGCTGGCCGGCCTCCTCGGCGACGGTGTCCTGCACCTCGGTCTCCAGGCCGAGGCCGCGCAGTACGGCCTCCAGGTGGGCACGGACCGCGTCGTTGGCCGGGCTGCCGGCGGCGTGCGTACGCCCGGCGACGTGCTGGACGTGCGGGTACGCCCGACCGGCGCTGAATTCTCCGGCCGGCGCGTCGGCCGGCCGTGGCGCCGGCGGACGCAGGTCGAGCAGCGCGCCCGCGCCGACGGCGAGGAGCGCGACGAGCGCTGCCAGCGCGGCGAGGGGGCGTCGGGGCGGCCGGCAGAAGGCACGGTCGGCGGC
>NZ_POTY01000450.1 GCF_003236315.1 Micromonospora craterilacus | reverse complement strand
GCACCACCCCCACCAAGGCACCACCGGCTCCGACACCACCGCCGATCCAGGCGCCACCGCCGGCACCGGCGAGCCTGGATCCGGCGGCCATTCCCCGCTGCTTCGGCCCGGTGCCGAACCACGCGTACAGCCCGCTGCCGGTCCTCGACGACGCCGGAGAGGTGGTGGCCGGCACCGGGATACGCAAGTTCGTCGACCCGCTGCCCGGGCTGGGCGCGCTGGGACGTACCCCGCTCGGTGCCCACCTGCCGATCGCGGTGCCCGACACCATCACCTACCCGGGCTGCGACTACTACGAGATCGGCCTCCAGGAGTACGCCCAACGCCTGCACCGCGACCTGCCGGCGACCCGGCTGCGCGGCTACCGGCAGCTCAACCTGGGCACCGACGTCGACGGGCACAACACCGTCGCCCCGCCGCAACGCCCCTGGCACCTCGGCCCGGTCGTGGTGGCCCGCCGGGGCCGACCGGTGCGGATCAAGTTCATCAACCAGCTGCCCGCCGGCCGGGCCGGCAACCTATTCCTTCCGGTCGACCCGACCGTGCCCGGTGCCGGCGCGGGTCCGCTCGCCGGGCCGGCACCCTACCCGCAGAACCGGGCCGTGCTGCACCTCTGCGGCGCGCTGACCGGCTGGATCAGCGCCGGCAACCCCTGGCACTGGATCACCCCGGCGGGCGAGATCACCCCCTACCCGACCGGCACCGGGCTGACCCACGTCCCCGACATGGCCCATCCCGGGCAGGGCGCCACCACCCTCTACTTCCCGAACGAGCAGAGCGGTCGGCTGCTCTGGTTCCACGACAACACCGTCGGGCTGTCCCGGCTGACCGCCTACTCCGGGCAGGTCGCGCTCTACCTGCTCACCGACGAGGCGCAGGAGCGGCTGGTCGCCGACGGGGTGCTGCCCGCCGAGGAACTGCCGCTGGTCTTCGAGGACAAGACGTTCGTGCCGGACGACGCGCAGCTCGCCGCCCAGGATCCGACCTGGGACCGGGACCGCTGGGGCGCCCGCGGCACGCTCTGGCACCCGCACGTCTACCAGCCCCGACAGAACCCGTACCGGCCGGACGGGCTCAACCCGACCGGCCGGTGGGACTACGGGCCGTGGTCGCGTACCGCGACGGCCGCCGGCCCCGACGCACCCGCCACGGCGGTGCCCAACCCGCACCACGACCCGGTCACCGACCCGGACGAGCCGCCGGAGGTCCCCGGCGTGCCGCAGCCGAGCGCGGTGCCCGCCGCGTACGGCGACACCGTGCTGGTCAACGGCGCCGCGTACCCGTACCTGGAGGTCGAGCCCCGGCTCTACCGGTGGCGGATCCTGAACGCCTGCACCGACCGCTGGCTCAGCCTCCAGCTGTACCGGGCCGCCTCGGACGCGCCGATGTGGACGCCGGAGGGCCGGCTGGCCGACGCCGCCGCCGGTGAGGTGCCGATGGTCGAGGCCGTCCGCGCGCCCGACCGACCGGCGGGCTGGCCGACCGACGGCCGGCCCGGCGGCGTGCCGAGCCCAGACGCCACCGGGCCTGACCTGATCCGGATCGGCAACGAGTGCGGCCTGCTGCCGGCACCCGTGGTGATCCCGAGCCAGCCGGTCGGGTTCCGGTACGACCGGCGCGACCCGACCGTGCTCAACGTCGACGGTCACGCGCTGCTGCTGGCCCCCGGCGAGCGGGCCGACGTGCTGGTGGACTTCGCCGCGGTCGCGCCGGGCAGCACCCTGATCCTCTACAACGACAGCCCCGCCCCGCTGCCCGCCTTCGACCCCCGGTACGACCACCACACCGACGGACCGGAC